>JAZNQG010000132.1:0-6173 GCA_045590035.1 Clostridia bacterium | reverse complement strand
ATATGCAAGGTCATCAGGCTCTGCCCAACGTGCACATGATGAAAGAGTCAGCGCAAAAATAATAAATATTACAGTTTTGAGCATATTTTATCCCCCTTTCTTTTTATCTTTTGTAAGTCTAAGGCAAAAAAGTACCATTATAAGCGGAAGAACATACATTGGTATATATAAAATGCTTGTTGATACAAAGTTTGACCGTTGCGCTTCGGTGTAGTTTTCTTCAAAAAAGACTAACCGCATAAGAATTATTAAAGTTGGAACGATAATCGGCTTGTATGAATTAAGTGAGAATGCGGTTTTTAGGGTAACACATATTAAATTTAAGTATACTGCACTGTAAATAAAGATTGCAATTGACCACACAAACTCAAATGCCGCCTCGAGACGCTGAAAATATGTGCCGATTTTAACAAGTCTGGCAAGCTGATATACGGGGACAATAAATCTTGAGCTTGACGGGTACGGATAGACAAGTCCGTATGATAGAACTATCAATGCACCGACTATCGTTACTGTAATTATCGCAACAATCCCAGAATTCCTGACCGTTTGCATATCTTCTGTGTAAGGCAATAGCAGATTTATAACAAAAATATCCGCAAATATAGATAAAGCGGGCGAGCCGTTTTTTATAATTGCAGGCATATTTATCGGAAACAGATTGTTTATATCGAAATGGGGACACAAAAGTATTAAAAATCCGACGATTACGATACCTGCTACGGGTAAAAATAGGCTCGATAGCTTTGAAAGAGCAAAAATACCGAAATATGCCCCTATTGCGACACCAACAGACATAATGGAGATTATAACGAGCATAGATGTGTTCTGCAGAAGCACCGTTTTTACGGCTTCGGGAAATGCACGAATCATCGGTGCAACATTTACCATAAGCACCGCAACTGTAAAAATTCCGACAAATGCCTTTAAATACTTGCCTCCAAGCATTTCAGCCTGAGAGAGAATTGATTTTCTGCCTGTTTTTAGGTAGACAAGCTGTGTAAGATAATAAATCCCCAACGCCAGAACACCAAAAATCAATACCGATATAAAACCGCCGTTCTCACATCTTTCGATTATATATCTCGGATAGGTAAAGAGAATTTTAACTGTCATCAGGTTTATCAAAACCGCAGTAATATCGCGGTTTTTGAGCTTTTCTGTCATAATTTCACCCCATATGTTTCACGTGAAACATTTTTAGTATTTATTGTATTTCTGCTTCCACTTTCTGCTGATTTTTTCTTCGGTACTATCATTCTTTGTGCCTAAATAGCCAGGGCGCTTTTCTCTTTTCCAGATAGGTCTTATAAATAACGAAGAAAAAGCGCCGCCGTTTTTACTGCCGGGAAATGGCGAAAGGAACGGAACTCCAAAGCATTTTAGGCTCGCAAGATAAGTTATATGAACAAAAAGCCCTGCTACAATACCGAAAAATCCCGCAAATGCGCCTAAAAATATATAAAGAAGCCTTAAAATCCTGAAGCTCCAGCTAAGAGAATAGTCACTTGTTGCAAATGAGCCGATTCCTGTAAGTGCTATAATTACAATCATAATTGGACTTACTATTTTAGCAGAAACTGCAGACTGTCCGAGTATCAAGCCGCCAACAATGCCCAGGGTTTGTCCCAGAGGCCCAGGCATCCTTAGTCCCGCTTCTCTTATCATTTCAAATGAAAAATCCATTAAAAGAAGCTCAACAACGCTTGGAAACGGCACATTTGCTCTTGCTGCCGAGATTGCATATAAAAGATATGTCGGGAGCATCTCCTGATGAAACAGTGTTATTGCAAGGTAAAGACCTGGCAAAAGAACCGACAAAACCATACCGAAATACCTTATAATTCTTGACATATTCGCATACGGCGCTCTTAAATATCCGTCAGACGCAGCATGAGTAAGCTCATAAAAGTTTGTCGGAAACACAAGCGCTCTGGGGCTTCCGTTTAATAAAAGCACCACTCTTCCGTCAACAAGCATTCTCGCGGCTCTGTCAGGTCTTTCTGTAGATAAAGTCTGCACAGTCGGAATATAGCTTCTGTCTTCAATAAAGTGTGAAACTTCTTCAATCGATAGTATATAATCGCAGGAAATGGCATCAATACGTGATTTTACAAGGTTTATAAGCTCTTCGTTTGCGACGTCGGAAAGATATAATAAAACTCCTCTCGTCTTTGAAATGTTACCGATTTTAACCGCTTCTGCAATCAGTTTTTCGGTTTTTAGGATTTTTCTTATTAAAATAGTGTTGGTTCTTAGCATCTCGGCAAATGCTTCCTGCGGGCCGTATATAGACTGCTCATTTTCAGGTTTTGTAATACCACGATGCTCCCATTTTCTAACATCTAGGGTAAATGCCTGATTTAAACCGTCTACAAATAGCGAAATTGAGCCGAAATTTACTTCTTCGGCAACAGTTTCAAAGCTATCGGTCATAGAAACTTGCGCATGAATGATGAATTTATCCCGAATTTCACGTGCAAACGGATAAACTTCGCCATTTTCAGCAAACGGCAGCTCCATAAGGCTCCTTATTACAAAGTCATTTACCGTCGGCGTATCAATCATACCTTCATAAAATATAAGAAAACATTTAGTGTCCCCTTTTATTGTAAACTGTTTTATAACGAAATCGTTGTTTTTAGGGACACTAAATATACTTTTTATCTCCTGCATATTACGGTTTATATCGTCATAAACCTTTTTTTCTTCATTTTCAGTCTTTTTTCTCGCATCAAACTTAATATTATGGTTTTTTTCTTCTATTCCAGTATTTTCTTCCTTAAAAGGCGGTTTATATAGAAAAAAGTTTTTTAAATAGCTTAAAATTTTCAATTTTTTGCCCCCGTTTTAATAATTTTCGCTTAAAAATCAGGTTTTTTACCTTAGTATTGCAAATTTTAGTGCATTTTATGTAAAGAAATAACAAAATTTCTAAAAATGTTTCACGTGAAACATTTACATTTTCTAAATATGTGTTATAATATAGGTATAGAATTTCTCAAACAGGGGATATTTATATGAAAATTATTGCAGTAACTAACCAAAAAGGCGGCGTTGGCAAGACTACAACATCGGTAAATCTCTCGGCAGCGCTAGCATATAAGGGGAAAAAGGTGCTTTTGATTGACGCAGACCCGCAGGGAAACACTTCTTCGGGCGTTGGTCTTCAAAAAGACGAGATTTCTCTTACTTTATATGATTGCCTGGCAGAGCCAGAAAAGGTGAATGAGGCAATCATCAGGACAAAATACAGAAATTTATCGGTAATTCCGTCGGAAAATAACCTGTCTGCAGCCGAAATTGAGCTTGCAATGCAGGAAAACAGAGAGTTTTTCCTTAAAAATGTGCTGGAGAACATAGAGTCTGACTTTGATTACATCATAATTGACTCGCCTCCGTCGTTAGGAATGCTTTCCATAAATATAATGACTGCTGCTGACTCTGTTATTATTCCCATTCAGTGCGAATATTACGCATTGGAGGGCTTGGCGCAGATTGTAAACACAATAAAGCTTGTAAAAGAGCGCTCAAATCCTGATATTTCTATAGAAGGAATCCTTGCGACTATGTATGATAAGCGTACAAGCCTTTCAAAAGAAGTACTTGATGAAGTTAAAAAGCACTTTGGAAGCACAGTTTACAAGACTTATATCCCCAGAAATGTACGCCTTTCCGAAGCTCCGAGCTTTGGTGAGCCTATAATTAAATACGACATTACTTCAACTGGTGCAAAGGCTTATTTTGACCTTGCAACCGAGGTAATCGAGAACAATAAAGAGGTGAAATAAATGGCTAAAAGAGGACTTGGAAAGGGCATGGATGCTTTCTTGGATACATCGAGCGTTGCGATGGTTGAAAGAAGCGAAAGTGTCCGTGAAATCAAGATTTCGGAGATTGTTCCTAATAAAAATCAGCCACGAAAGAACTTTGATAAAGAGGCATTAAAGACTCTTGCTGACTCAATTAAAGAGCATGGCGTTATCTCGCCGATTGTCGTTATGAAATCGGGCGAAAATTATGAAATTGTAGCTGGTGAAAGACGCTGGAGAGCGTCAAGATTGGCAGGACTTAAGACAATTCCTGCTGTTGTAAGAACATATTCCGATATTGAAGTTAAGGAAGTTGCCTTAATTGAAAATATTCAAAGAGAAGACCTAAACCCGATAGAAGAAGCAGTAGCTTTCCAGTCGTTGATGGATGAGTTCGGGTTTACTCAGGAGGAAATCAGCGAAAAAATCGGGAAAAGCCGTAGTAAAGTCGCAAACTCTCTAAGACTTTTAACGCTTGAGCCTGAGTTTCAAAAATTTGTTATCTCAGGCGAAATCTCCGAGGGTCATGCAAGATGCGTTTTATCCTTAAAAGGCGCAGTATTAAGGGAATTTTTGATTAACCGTATCATTGATGACGGGCTTAGCGTAAGAGAAGCAGAGAAGCTTGCGAAAGACTTATCAATGGAGAAAAAGCCTAAAAAAGATAAAAAACAGCCCGATACGGTGGCAATCGAGATTGAAAGAATCCGAAAGAACATTGAAGAAAGGCTTGGCACCAAGGTTTCAATCAATCACGGCAGAAAAAAAGGCAAGATTGAGATTGAATACTACGGAAACGAAGACCTTGACCGTCTTTTAGAGCTTTTGAACCTTTTGGACTGACGGGGGTGGACATTATATGGTACGAAATAAGGGAAACAGACCGCTGATGATTTACACCTCGCTTATATTTGTGGTTGCTATTGTGATGGTTGTTGTGGCATTTTTCGGGCAACGCCATTTAGAGAGCAAACAAATTCAGCAAAAGGAGAATGCGTCGAGTATTTCGGAAAAAGCTTCGTTTTTATCGGAAGAAAATATGCTTTTGATGGAAGCGAACCTTTCTCTTAAGGCAGAAAACGATAAGCTTACAGAAGAAAATGCCACACTCGGCGAAGCAAATCAGGCACTTTCAAAAGAAAACGAGATGGCAAAGAAGCTTCAGGATGCATATATTGCCTTATATAAAAAGGGCAAATGGTCTGCAAAGAAGCTTTTAAAGGAAATTTACAGCGAAGATTTAACCGCTGACCAGAAAGATTTTTACGATTTATTGATGAAAAAATGCGAATAAAGGGGAGTACTTACTATGTTAGACATTAAAATTTTAAGAACAGAGCCGGAGAGAATTGTAAACGCTCTTAAGGCAAGAAACAATGACCTTGATATCACACCTGCTATCGAGCTTGACAAGAAAAGACGTGAAGTTTTGACAGTTGTTGAGAAAATGAAGGCTGAACAGAACGAAATCACAAAGAAAATCCCTGCTATGAAGAAGGCGGGCGAGAATACAGACGCAGTTTTTGCTGAAATGAAGGAGCTTTCTAATAAAATTAAGGAGCTTGACTCACAAGTTTCAGAAATAGACGAAGAATTAAGAAACTTTATGCTAAGAATCCCGAATATACCGAATGCATCTGTTCCCGTGGGCTTGGATGACTCGGAAAATGTTGAAGTAAGACGCTGGGGCGAGCCAGAAAAAAAGGATTTTGAAGAAAAAGCACACTGGGATTTGGGCACAGACCTTGATATTCTGGACTTTGACCGTGGCGCAAAGATTGCAGGAACTCGTTTTACAGTTTATAAGGGCCTTGGCGCAAGGTTAGAGAGAGCAGTAATTCAGTATTTCTTGGATACACACACAGAAACATCGGGTTACACAGAGATTATGCCTCCCTATATGGTAAACAGAGCTTCAATGACAGGTACAGGTCAGCTTCCGAAGTTTGAAGAAGACGCATTTAAGGTAACAAATAACGGATATTTCCTTATCCCGACAGCTGAAGTTCCTGTTACAAACCTTCATAGAGATGAAATTTTAGACGGTGCTGAACTTCCGATTAAATATTGTGCATACTCCGCATGCTTCAGAGCCGAAGCAGGTTCTGCAGGCAGAGATACAAGGGGTCTTATAAGACAGCACCAGTTTAATAAGGTAGAGCTTGTTAAGTTCGCAGACCCCGAAAATAGCTATGATGAATTGGAAAGCCTTACAAACGACGCCGAAAAACTATTGCAGGGCTTGGAAATTCCCTATAGAGTAGTAACTTTATCAACAGGCGACTTAGGTTTCTCATCTGCAAAGACATATGATATCGAAGTATGGATGCCGAGCTACGGAAGATATGTAGAAATCTCATC
>JAZNQG010000131.1:0-4445 GCA_045590035.1 Clostridia bacterium | reverse complement strand
GTACTGACGGGCTAACGCTTGGTGATACCGGTGGTACTGACGGACTCACACTTGGGGAAACCGGTGGTACTGACGGGCTAACACTCGGTGATACTGACGGTCTCGGACCGCCACCGCCGCCACCGCCACCTGACGGTTTCTTCAAGAACTCAGCGGGAGTGTTTTCTACCAATCCTTCAAATACCTTTTCATCACGGTAGTTATTAAAATATGTGGTTCCGTTATAGTTGTTTACAACAACCTTACCAGGAATGGTTGTATCCTTGATTGTGATCTTGCCGCCTCTTGCAACAAGTCTCTTTTCGATGTCAACCTTTTCAAATCTTACACTGTCTGTAAGAACGCCATCGCCGATTACGATATCACTTGTAGCCTTAAGACCTTTAAGTGTTACGCCACCGACTCTGATGACTGTAATTCCCTCTAAGTCATCAGTGTACTGTCCATTCTTAGTAATATATGTACGGATTGCCATATACATAAGCTGAGCAAACTCTTCACGGGTGATTTCCTTTTTGGGATTAACATTACCCTTTTCATCACCATTTACATAGCCTCTTTCAACAAGAGCAGCCATACCGTTCTTTGCCCAATCAGAAATATCAGAACTGTCAGCAAACTTATTTAAAATTGATGTGTCTTCATTTGAAAGCACCAATACTCTTGCTAAAATTGTGAAAACCTGTTCGCGTGTTATAATTTCGTTTGGGCTAAGTGTTGTGTCACTTGTGCCGTATATAGCTCTCATCTGGAAAGCCTTTGATAAACTGTCATAATACCACGCATTTGACTTTACATCGGTAAACTGCGAAATATTAGCATAGGTTTTAGCACCGAATGCTCTTTCGATAATCGCAGCCATTGATGCTCTTGTGAGCGCATCTTTAGGATGGATTAAGCCATCAGCATAACCCAAAATCAAGCCATTCTTTACTGCCGCCTCCATCGCAGGTTTCGACCATCCTGTCGGGAAATCAGCGAAACTTTCACTTACATTTGTTTCTGCAAAAGCTGCAGGAATCAATGATAACAACAATGTAAGTGCCAAAAGAATGCTGAGGATTCTTTTTGTTTTTAATACCATCGTTCTTTCATTCCTTTCTGTCTTAATCCATATACCTGTTTATAAAATACGCTTTTTTTGATTTCTTTTCATTTTTATAAGCCGCCTCAAGAGTATCGGCAATTGACGAATCCTGTCCGCTTTCCTTCAAGGCTTCCCTTATTTCTGAAATAATCCCACCTACTATTGCATCACATTCTTTTTCCCATGATGCAACCTCCGGTAAATACTGTGCCAAAAACTTTTGTTTTGCACCTTTTTGTTCCTTATATGGCATATCAAGATACGCACTTCTTACATACGCCTCGATATCATCTAACTTACCAAGATATTTACTCTTCTGCACATATAATTTCGCAATAAGTTCCGCAACCTTCTTTTTCGCAAGTTCTTTTTCATCAGGAGTCGGAGTTGGTTCTTCGGGTTTTACTGAAGGTTTGATGTTCGGTTTCTGCTGGGGGGCTTTAGAAGGTTCTGGAGAAGGCGATTCACCATTACCGACTATTATATCGATAATCTCGTCTTCTGTAATTTTCCCTTCGCTCAAAGCCTTTGACTCTTCTTCGGTCAGTTCTCTGATAGAAATATCATTTTCTTCCTTCAAGAAATTTTCTATTTTGGATTTATCCTGACTTAACTTTTCCTCAATCTCTTCATTTGAATACTTGAACGAATCAATTATTGCTGATATATTATTGCGCTGTGTATATGCAAAAATTCCCAATAACACGATAATTGCCAATAGTATTGACAGCCATACCACAGTCTTCTTTTTCATACATTCCTCCTAGGGTATAGATATATGTATATATTATATAATGAGAAAAAAAATTAGTCAAGTATTTTGTGCGAAATTTATAGATAATAATAGGTGTACTTTTTTGGTAAATTTGCAAGATGATGTCGAATTTTAGTCTTTTAAAAGCTCATAGATTTTTTCCTTTGTTGCAAGGTGTGTACTTGCTGCAGTAGCACTGCCCGAAGCTATCGCAAGAGAGAGCGCATATTTGTATCCTTTGTTAACTCCTGCTATAAATCCTGCAATCATCGAATCCCCCGCACCGACGGTATTTACAGCAGTTACTCTCTTTGCAGGCTCTATATAAACACAATCATTTTCATCAACCAAAATGGCTCCGTCTCCCCCTAAAGATACAAGCACATTTTCTGCCCCCATATCCTTTAAACATCTTGCCGCATCCACTATCTCTTCTTTTGTCTTCAGTTCTCTTCCCGCTATTTCTTCTAATTCCTGTTTATTGGGTTTAATCAGAAACGGGTTATATTTAAGGCAAGGGATAAGCGAATTACGCGTTGTATCTACAATGATTTTTATGCCTTTTCCATAAAGCTCCTTCATTATTCTTTCATAAATACCAGAATCAACAGATTTAGGTACGCTTCCCGAAAGAACAAGAATATCATCTTTTTTTAGTTTGTTAAGTCTTTTTATAAGCCTTGAAATTTCTTTTTGGGGAATATCGGGTCCTGATGAATTTATCTCGGTTTCCTCTTCCCCTTTTAGCTTTACATTTATTCTGGTAAGCCCGTTTTTTAAAAAAGTAAAATCGGTCTTTACCTTCTCTTTTTTAAGTTCTTTTAAAAGCTCTTTTCCCGTAAATCCTGCCAAAAACCCAAGTGCCTTGTTTTTTACTCCAAGTCTTGATAAAACGACCGATACATTTATCCCTTTTCCGCCATAAAAAATGTCTTCACTCATCGAACGGTTTGTTATGCCTGTTTCAAGCTTACCTGTTTCCATCACATAGTCAAGTGCAGGATTTAATGTTAATGTGTAAATCATAGTTTACCTCCAAATTTATAGATAAAAAATGAAAAATCCTATCTCACGATAGGATTTTTCTGGTGCCGGTGGTCGGGGTCGAACCGACACGGTATCGCTACCACGGGATTTTGAGTCCCGCGCGTCTGCCAATTCCACCACACCGGCATTTAAACTACCCTAATATGTTACCACAAGAGTTTATGGTTGTCAAGAGAAATCTTCTCTATTTTTCCACTTTTTAATTAAAAAGGGCGGTTATATTCCGCCCTTTTCTTATATTTAGTTTTGCTTTCTTACTATACTGTATTCATCGCCCTGCTTATAATAGGGGCAATCTTTTCTCTTCCCAATTATAAAGCTTGCATATTCATCTTCGTCAAGGTCTATTAAACAAGTCATACACTCGTATTCCTCGTCATAGACATAGTTTAGGCAAAATTCACAGTTATCCATTTCTTTTTATTACGGCTGCTTGCCGATATAAGCAAGGATACCACCGTCAACGTATAAAATATGACCGTTTACAAAATCTGACGCATCAGATGCAAGGAATATAGCAGGACCCATAAGGTCTTCGGGGTCTCCCCAACGAGCAGCAGGAGTCTTTGCTATAATAAACTGGTCAAAGGGATGACGGCTGCCGTCTGCCTGACGCTCTCTTAAAGGTGCAGTCTGGGGTGTTGCGATGTAACCAGGGCCGATACCGTTACACTGAATATTGTGTTCACCGTACTCAGAACAGATATTTCTTGTCAGCATCTTAAGTCCGCCCTTAGCTGCTGCATAAGCAGAAACTGTTTCTCTGCCTAATTCACTCATCATTGAGCATATGTTGATAATCTTGCCGTGACCTTTTTTAATCATTGACGGAATAACTGCCTTTGCACAGATAAAGGGTGCGTTTAAGTCAACATCAATTACCTGTCTAAATTCTTCAGCTGTCATTTCGCACATTGGAATTCTCTTTATGATACCTGCGTTATTTACCAAAATATCAATAACGCCAACTTCCTTTTCAATCTTTGCAACCATTTCGTTAACCATAGCCTCGTTTGTTACATCACAAACATAACCCTTAGCATCAATGCCGTCAGCTTTGTATGCTTCCATACCTTTGTCAACGAATTCCTGCTTGATATCGCAGAAAACAATCTTTGCGCCTGCTTCTGCATATGACTTTGCAATAGCATAGCCAATGCCGTATGATGCACCAGTAACTAAAGCAACCTTGCCTTCAAGGCTGAATTTACTTAAAATGTTCATTTTTTATCTCCTCTTTCTATAAATATTTTAAACAAGCGGCGTAGGACGGTAGATAAGGTGCATGAAGTTTCCTTCTATGTCCTTGAACCAGTATGTTTTTAGTCCCTTGTCATTTTCCGATACATCGTGAACTTCTTCGACTCCGTCGTCAGCTTTTAAAACCTTTACAAGCTCATCAAAAGCTTCTTTTGTTACAGAAAGCGCCACGTGTCTTATGCCCTGAAGCTTTTCAGTATCGGGAGTTTTGTCGGTATCAGCGGATACAATCTCAATCATATCTCCACTTTCAAATGCCACAAAGTATGTACCCTTGCCGTTATCATAAACGGTTTT
>JAZNQG010000130.1:0-3314 GCA_045590035.1 Clostridia bacterium | reverse complement strand
AGCCCGTATTCTGAAATTTTCCCTTTACCTTTACCGAAAACCTTGCCTTTCCCCTTTTAATTAAAATGGTATTGGTTTCATTTTTTTCCAAAATCGCCTTTACTTCTTCGGTTGTGCGGCAGACTTTTCCGTTGATGCTCTCTATAATATCGCCTTTTTTTATCCCCGAAAGCGCCGCACCGCTTAAGCTTTCAACATTTACGACCATAATTCCGTCTGAATAAATCCTTATCCCGACAGTTTCGCCCGAAACATAAACACACCTTTCGGGCACAACCGACACATCAACCGTTTTAATCGGAATTTTCCCAAAAAGCGAAGCCGTAACTTCCTTTTCGCCCACCGTTTCGGTAAGAGTATTTTCATCGTTTGATGACGCATAGCTTAAAATTCTGCCGTCTGTAAGGGTGGAAAATTCTGTTAAAACTATTTTGTCGGGCAAAAATCTATTTAAAATTATGCCCGATAAAACGAGCATAAAAAATCCTATATAAAGTTTTTTCTTCATTTTTTAAAAACCCTTTCAAATTTTCGACTTTTTCTTATTTTTGCTCATTTTTTAAAAATTCACTCTCGGCATTTTTTTGAAAATTTGAATGTGGACATTTTTTTCGTTTTGTGGTATCATTTATATATAATTTTTGAAATTTTCGGAGGATAAAATGGATTTTAGCCGATTTAATGATAAACAGTTAGAAGCAATAAAGCAAACCGACGGTCAGGTGCTTGTTTTAGCAGGTGCGGGAAGCGGAAAAACAACTATGCTTGTAAGCCGCTTGGCACATATTTTAGAGAGCAAAAATGTAAAGCCCTACAATATCCTTGCAATCACCTTTACCAACAAAGCCGCAAAGGAAATGTTAGAGAGAATTGAAAATCTTATAGGGCCTGTAGCTCGCGATATGTGGATTTCCACCTTCCATTCGGCGTGTGTGAGAATTTTACGAAGCACTATTGACCGAATAGGCTTTGACTCAAGCTTTGTAATCTATGACAGTGCCGACTCAAAAACGGTTATAAAGGACTGTATGAAAGAGTTAAATATCGACGAAAGAGTTTTGCCCGTTAAAACTCTTCTTGGCGAAATAAGCCGTGCAAAAGATAATCTGCAGACTCCCGATATTTATGAGTCGATAAACGCGACCGACCACAGAAAAAAGAGAATTGCAGATGTATATTCTCTCTATCAGGAAAAGCTTAAGAAAAATAACGCCCTTGATTTTGATGATTTGGTGTTTTCTGCGGTAAGGATTTTTATGGAAAACCCCGATATTTTGGAAAAATACCGCGAAAGATTTAAATACATTATGGTAGACGAGTATCAGGACACCAACAATGCGCAGTATATGTTGATTTCCCTCTTAGCAGGCGAAAACGGAAATATTTGCGTTGTCGGTGATGATGACCAGAGCATCTACCGTTTCCGTGGTGCTAATATAAGAAATATCTTGGATTTTGAAGACGAATACCCAAATGCTCATGTTGTAAAGCTTGAGCAGAATTACCGCTCAACATCGAATATATTAAACGCCGCAAATGCGGTTATTGCAAATAACCGTGGAAGAAAAGGCAAAAATCTCTGGACTGCCAAGGACGGCGGAGAGAAAATCACAAGCTACATTGCCGGAAATGAGCGTGATGAAGCACTTTTTATCGCAAAGGAAATAGAGAAGGCGCACGAAAACGGCAAAAATTTCTCCGATTCGGCAATTTTATACCGAACAAACGCCCAGTCCCGTGTTATAGAAGAACTTTTACTCCGTTACGGTATTCCCTACCGTGTTTTAGCAGGTCTCAGGTTCTATGACCGAAAGGAAATCAAGGATATTATCGCATATTTAAGACTTGTGCATAATCCGTCCGACTCGGTGAGCTTAAAAAGAATTATAAATGAGCCCAAAAGGGGCATTGGTGCTGCATCTATGGAAAAAGCCGAGATAATCGCAAACGAATCGGGCAAGAGCCTTTTTGATGTGGTGCTTTTTGCAAATGAACATCAGGAACTCTCCCGTGCGGCTATAAAGATGGTAGAGTTTGGAAATATGATAAACCAGTTTAGAAAACTTTCCGAAACTCTTCCGATTTCCGAGCTTGTAAATAGAATTTTGCTAGACAGCGGATATATTCAGGCATTAGAGCTTGAAAACAGCGTGGAATCAAGAACAAGAATCGAAAACTTAGACGAATTTTTGTCAGCCGTTACCGAATACGAAAAGAGCACAGAAGATGCGACTTTATCCGAATTTTTGGAAAATGTTGCACTCGTATCCGACATCGACGCCTATGACGAAGACCAGGACGCGTGCGTTTTAATGACGGTACACTCGGCAAAGGGACTTGAATTCCCGATTGTATTTATAGCTGGCCTTGAAGAAGGGCTTTTCCCGTCATCAAGGTCGGATACCGACGAAGATATCGAAGAAGAAAGACGCCTTTGCTATGTGGCAATCACCAGGGCTAAAGAAAAATTGTATGTTCTTTTAACCCGACAGAGAACTGTCTTCGGAAAAACAGGGCCTGCTTTTCCGTCAAGATTTTATAAGGAAATTCCGACAGAATATATGCACGACGAAACACCGAAGATAAAAAGCTTTGACACCCCGAGAGTAACTCCTATCGGAAGACAGATTTCTCACACCGAAGTCTACAAAAAGCCTGAAAACAAAGTGTCTAATGGCAATTTCAAGGCAGGCGACAGGGTAGCTCATATGAAGTTTGGCGAAGGTGTGATTCTATCGGCTACAAGCTTTGAAAAGGACCAGCTTTTAGAAATCGACTTTGCAGGAGTTGGCAAAAAGCGACTTATGGCGGCGTATGCTAAGCTTAAAAAAATTTAAGGAGAAAGACTGAATAAAATTGCCCCTATCACCACTTTGCGGGGAACGTCCAAATCTTTGATTTGGCAACAGCACCCATGTCAAAACGCTCCAAATCTTTGATTTGGCAAGCGTTGACGGCAAGCTCGGGGCGGTACCCTCGTACAGCACCACTCACTGCGAAGTGGCAATATGAACAATTTTCTTTCAGTCTTGATTTTAAGGAAAGATGAAACTATTTATATTTGATTTGAACGGAACACTTTTAAACACTCTTCCAACTATCGCACATTACGGAAATTCGGCACTCGAAAAAAACGGGCTTTCTCCCTACCTACAAGATGACTATAAAGCATTTGTTGGCGACGGCAGAGACGAGCTTATACACAGAATGTTAAAAGGGCAAAACATTGACACACCCCAAATGTTTTTAAAGGTCGGCGGGGACTATGATGCGGCATATGAAAATGACACTCTGTATTTAACCGAGCCTTATAA
>JAZNQG010000129.1:0-5053 GCA_045590035.1 Clostridia bacterium | reverse complement strand
CAACTATGTTTTCAGAGAAATTCGGGGGAGACACATCGCTTTCGGCAACGCTTGTTTCGGTTACTACACTTTTGTCGATTGTTACTATGCCGATTGTTGTGGGATTTGCAGCGATGATGTAAGGTTAAAAGAACAATAATTTAAAAGTTATTGTTCTTTTTTTGTTTTGTTTGCATTTTTCGTTTCTTTGTGTTATACTGAGATTAAATATAATAATAGGGGGATTTTATGAGAAAATGGGGAGACAGATACGACGCAAAGCGTATCAGGGATATTGACGGAATGCATTTTTATATGGCATATTTAATGCCGAAAAGATGCGACGCTGAGGTTTACATCAACGAAAAACTTGACATCACAGAGTTATTAAAATACATAAATGAAAAGAATGCGACAGGAGAAAGAAAGGTAACACTTTTTCACTGTATGATTGCTGCGGTTGCAAGAACTGTAAAGATGCGCCCGCTTTTAAACAGATACATATCGGGTAAGCACTATTATATGCGAAACGATATTTCCATGGGCTTTACGGTTAAAAAGCAGTTTACCGACCATGCGGAAGAAACACTTATGATTTATCACCCGAAGGATAATGAAAGACTTGTTGATATTACAGATAAGCTCTCTCCAAAGGTTTCGGAGATTAAAAAAGAAAACAAGTCACAAAGCGTTGACGATATATTAAATATTGTAAAAAAGCTTCCAAAGCCGATTATGCATATTTTTATGGCGCTTATGAGATTTATGGATAATACAGGACTTATGCCGAAGGCTTTTTCAAGCGTTGACACAAATTATGTAACAGTTCTTTTGTCAAACTTGGGAAGTATAAAGTGCGATGCAGTGTATCATCATCTTAACAATTTCGGCACAAACGGAATTGTTATCACAATCGGTACAATGCACAAAGAAACTGTTTTTGATGAAAACGGTGCACCTGTGGTACGTGATATTGTAAATATAGGCGTAACATTGGACGAAAGAATTGCAGACGGATTTTATTTTGCAAGGTCTTTAAAGCTTATTAAGCATATATTCAAAAATCCCGAGCTTCTTGACAAAACATTAGGGGAGGAAATTGACTTTGAATTCTGAGGCTAGATGGTTTAAATATTACGGGAATATTCCAAGAACACTTGATTATCCCGATATTTCACTTTATCAAATGGTTAAAAACACGGCGGACAGATACCCCGGTCTTACAGCATATGATTTTATGGGGAGAGCTGTTTCTTACCGCGAATTTATGGACGAAATTGAAACTGCGGCAAAGGCGCTTGTTATGATGGGCGTTGAACCGGGGGATGCGGTAACAGTGTGTCTTCCCAATGTTCCGCAGGCGGTTATTATGTTTTATGCAATAAACAGAATTGGCGCTATTGCAAGTATGGTGCATCCTTTGTCGGCTGAAAACGAAATTATGTTTTACTTAAATGAATCGGGCAGTAAAATTGCGATTACTTTAAGCCAGTTTTATGACAAATTCGAGGCGATTAAGGGAAAGACATTGCTTGAAAAGGTAATCGTTGCAAAAATCGGCGAAGGACTTCCTAAAGTAAAGGGATTTCTGTATAAATTTGTAGGACACGAGCCTGCAGTAAAGGACGACCCGTGGGTTATTTCGTGGCCTGATTTTCTTGGAAAAGCGAAATTACATAAGGGTACTGTTACATATGAAGGCAAGGGCGAAGAGCCTGCAGTTATTCTGTTTAGCGGCGGCACAACAGGAACATCTAAGGGAATACTTTTAACCAACCTTAACTTTAATGCTCTTGCTATGCAGACGGAAGCTGCGTCTGAATGCTTTGCGGCAGGCGATGTAATGCTTTCTGTAATGCCGGTATTCCACGGCTTCGGACTTGGAGTCGGAATTCATACAATGCTTGCATTTGCAGGAAAATGTGTACTTGTTCCAAGACTTAATGTAGACGAATTCCCCAAGCTATTTAAAAAGCATCGCCCAAGCTATATGGCAGGTGTTCCGACGCTTTTTGAAGCTATGATGAGAAATGAAGAGATGAAGAAGACCGACCTTTCGTCTTTAAAGGGACTTTTCTCGGGCGGCGACTCTTTATCAATCGAGCTTAAAAAGAAGATAGATAAGTTCTTAAAAGACGGCGGAGCAAATATTCAGGTTCGTGAAGGCTACGGTACAACAGAGTGCGTAACCGCGAGCTGTCTTACACCTACAAACTATTACAGGGAAGGAAGTATAGGAATACCTTTCCCCGATACATATTATAAAATTGTAATTCCGCAGACCAATGAAGAGACTTTAGTTGGACAGATGGGTGAAATTTGTATTACGGGTCCGACTCTTATGAAAGGATATATAAATAATCCTAAAGAAACAGACCAGACACTTCGCTATCACGACGACGGAAAGCTTTATCTTCATACAGGCGACTTGGGTTATATGGACGAAGACGGTTTTATCTACTTTGTTCAAAGACTAAAAAGAATGATAGTAACAAGCGGATATAATGTATATCCGTCACAGATTGAAAATGTTATTGACTCTCACGAGGCTGTAATGTTTTCGACTGTTATTGGTGTTAAGGACGATTTAAGAATGCAGAAGGTTAAGGCATTTATTGTGTTAAAACCAGGGTTTACTCCGAGCGAAGAAATAAAAGAGTCTATTAAGGCACACTGTGAAAAGAGTATTGCAAAGTATGCGCTCCCGAAAGAATATGAATTCAGAGACTCGCTTCCTAAAACCTTAGTCGGCAAGGTTGCATACCGTGAGCTTGAAAAGGAAGAGGAAGAAAAGGCAAAAGCTTAAGGAGAAAACTATGAATTTCAGGGAAGAAATTAAAGTATCTAAAAAATATAAGGAAGAATACTTGGGCGGAATTGAGCGCTTAATAGAAAAAAGACAAAAAGATGCCAAAGAAAAAAGAAAAGAATATACGAAGGATATTTTTAAAAACCCCGAAAAATACCGCGAAGATTTAAAAAAGCTTCTCGGCTGGCCTTTGGTGGATTATGAAAAGAGCGATTCTGTAAACACGGAAAAAGAGCTTTTATTCTGTGAAGAAGGTTATTCGGTTTACAGAATGAAGGTTGAAATCTTAGACGGCGTTTATATGACGGGACTTTTCTATAAGCGTGATAATGAGAAAAAACCGCTCGTAATAGTTCAGCACGGCGGAGACGGAACCCCTGAGGTTATTTCGGGACTCTATGGCGATACCTATAACTATAACGAGATGTTAGAGAGAGTCAGAAAAACAGGCTTTCATATTTTCGCTCCACAGCTTCTTTTGTGGCATAGCGATTACGGCGTTGAGTATGATAGAAAGAATATTGATGCCAAGCTAAAAAGAGTCGGAAGTTCAATTACTGCGATAGAAATTTTCGGTATTATGAGAATTCTTGACTATTTCGAGAAAGAGACTTTTGTAACAAACTTCGGAATGGTCGGTCTTTCATACGGCGGTTTTTATACCCTTTTTACTACGGCGATTGATACAAGAATAAAGTCGGCTATATCCTGCGCATTTTTTAATACAAGGGACAAGGCTTTGTTTGATGACTGGTCATGGAAGGACTTTGGGTATAAATTTGACGACGCCGAGATAGCGTGTCTTATATATCCGAGAAAAATATGTATAGAAATTGCAGATAATGATGAACTGTTTGAGTGTAAATACGGCGAAAAATCTTTTGAAAAGGTAAAAGAGATGTCAAAAGATGTTGGACTCGACTGGGTTGACTTTATAGTTTTCGCCGGTACGCACGAATTTTACACCGAAGATGAGCCGATTAAAAAATTGGCTTTGGATTTGGAAAATACTTTGTAAAACCAAATAAAACCATAAAAAACAACCGTTTTCGGTTGTTTTTTTGATGTAAAAAAATTGTCATATATTGTGGAATTTTTGTTGACAAACCGATATAGCTATGCTATATTTAGTATTAGTAAAACAAATTTATTTACAAGGGGGACTTAGGTTATGAATTTAATTTATGGGGTTAAGGACAAGCCCAAATTTGGTCAGGTTCTGATTTTTGCATTCCAGCAGTTGTTGGCAATTTTGGCGGCTACAATCGCTGTTCCTGCAATTATCGGTAACGGTATGTCGCAGTCGGCTGCACTTTTCGGCGCAGGTGTCGGCACAATTGTTTATCAGCTTTTTACAAAGTTTAGAAGTCCTGTATTCTTGGGTTCTTCATTTGCTTTTATCGGCTCTATGTTTGCAGCTTTTGCAGGTGCTGTGTCGGTTGAGGCAGGTTTTGCAGGTCTTATTATAGGTGCTTTGTTTGCGGCACTTGTTTATGTGATTATCGCATTGGTTGTAAAATTTGCAGGTGTTAACTGGATAAGCCGTCTTATGCCGGCAGTAGTTATCGGACCTACAGTTGCAATAATCGGTCTTTCACTCGCAGGTAATGCGGTTGGCGATGTTTTAAAATTTGCAACATTTGATGCTGCAAACTCTGTATATGTTATGGGTGCAAAGGGCTGGATTGGTTTTATCTGTGCTATAGTTACAATCTTTGGCGTAATGATAAGCTCTGTTTACGGCAAAAAGGGCTTAAAGCTCGTTCCGTTTATCATTGGTATCCTTGCAGGATATGTTGTTGCTGCAATCTTTACAGTAATTGGTCTTAAGACAGGCAATGAAACCTTGCAGATTATTAACTTCGGATTATTCGAGAATATGCAGTGGTACCCTGACTTTACATTCTTAAAGGCTTGGAACGGATTTAGGGAAATTGATGCTCAGTATATAGCTACAATCGCAGTTGCATATATTCCTGTTGCATTTGTTGTATTTGCAGAGCATATTGCAGACCACAAGAACCTATCAACTATTATCGATCAGGATCTTTTAGAAGACCCCGGTCTTCACAGAACACTTTTAGGTGATGGCGTAGGCTCATTCGTTGGCGCACTCTTCGGCGGATGCCCGAATACAACATACGGCGAATCTGTTGGTTGTGTAGCTATTACAAAGAATGCATCAATCGTTACAATCGTTGCAACAGCTATAATTGCAATTATTGCATCATTTATTGCGCCATTTGTAACATTCTTAGCAACAAT
>JAZNQG010000128.1:0-3782 GCA_045590035.1 Clostridia bacterium | reverse complement strand
AAAGACGAAATCCCCGAAAACGGATACTTGGTAAAGATTTTCGATAACCCCGAAAACCCTGATTTAAAAATAACTGTAATTACAGGATTTACATCGCAGAATGTTTTTTATGCGGCGGTAGATTATGTAGATAATTATCTGCCAAAAGCAGCTAAAAATATTTCAAACAGAATTCAGAGTGAGTATAATACATTTGACGACAAAATTCCCGATTACCAAAATACATCTTCACCAAAGTCAAATAAGAGAAGTATTTTTACCTGGGGACAGCCGATAAATGATTATAGAGAATATATCGACAACGCTGCCAGATGTAAGATAAACCAGATAATTATTTGGAACGATTTTCTGCCCATCAATGCAAAGGACGTAGTAAACTACGCTCATGAATACGAAATAGAGCTTATCTGGGGCTTTGCATGGGGTTGGGGGACAGACTGTTCTAAAGCTGACTTAACCCGACTTGATGACATAAAGGAAAATGTAGTTAAAAACTTTAAGGAAAACTATATGTCATCTGGCGACGGAATATATTTTCAGTCATTTACAGAAATTCACAGGGAAGAAATCGGTGGCATTGTAATTGCAGATGCGGTAGTCCGTTTGGTAAATGAAACTGCTAAAGAAATTTATAAGCTAAAGCCCGACATTCATATTCAGTTCGGTCTTCACGCGATGTCTGTAAGGGAAAAGCTCGAGTTTATCGAAAAGGTGGACGAGCGAATTGAGATTGTATGGGAAGACTGCGGAAGTTTTCCGTATAACTATATCCCGAAAGTCCAGACCGAAAAAGACTATAGTGATACTTTAGAGTTTACCGAAAAAATCATAAATTTAAGAGACAAAGGAAAAACAGGTCTTGTATATAAGGGCTTGATGACACTTGACTGGAACCATTTTGCACATCAGTCAGGACCGTATATTTTAGGTGTAAATTCCGAAAAGACCAAAAAAGAAGATTTAGACTTCTTAACTCCTATGTGGAGATACTTCACATCCGACTGGATTACATACGGAAAATATGCCTATGATTTTACAAAGAATATACACTTGTCAGGCTTTGATAACATCAACTTAAATGTTGCAGCCCAACTTTCTGGCGGAATTTGGTTCCCGTTTGCACTTTTGTCGGAAATTCTCTGGAACACAGACGAAAGTTATGAAGAAATTTTGGCAAAGGTTCTAAAAAGAAAAAACATTATAATGCCGTAAGGAGAAAATAAAAATGGGATATATATTTTTGTCTCTTTCGCTTTTATCGGGAACGCTAAAGGGCTACTGCGGGAAATTGGTCGGAAACATAATGAACGGTTTTCGTGATGCGGCTCTGGCAAATACGCTCAGAATGACAATTTGTGCTTTGGTGGGTTTAATAATTGCTTTTTTTTCTGGTGCAGGACTAATAATTCCAATAAAAACATTCTTAATATGTCTTCTTTCGGGAGTTTCAATGTCCTTGTTCGTTTTATCGTGGCTTGTGCTCGTTAAAAACGGTGCATATATGATGATAGATGTATTTGTTATGATAGGCACAATAGTTCCGATAATATTCGGGAATATGCTTTTTGGAGAAAGCATAAAGACACTTCAGATTTTCGGTATTGGACTTATACTTATAGCAGCATTTATTATGTGCTCATATAATAATTCCATCAAGCAAAAGCTTGGTATAAAGTCGGTTTTATTGCTGATTCTATGCGGCACGGCAATCGGCTTTTCCGATTTGTCAGGAAAGCTTTTGGTTACTCTGTCGCCCGACACTCACATTTCGGTTTTTAATCTCTATACATATGTAATTTCTTCTGTTTTTCTTTTTCTGTTCTTTTCCTTTCTTAAAAAGGACGAAAACGGGGAAAGTGTCCAAAAAGTAAAAAAAGCCTCTGTCCATATTTTAATTATGGCAGTAAGCTTATTTTTGGTAACATATTTTAAAACATTATCCGCAAGGTATCTTGATTCTGCAATTCTCTATCCCGTTTATCAGGGAAGCTGTCTGATACTTTCGTCTTTGATGTGTGCTGTCTTCTTTGGTGAAAAACTGACGGCAAAATGTATTTCGGGACTTTCGGTTGCAGGACTTGGCATGATAATACTTAATTTTGCAAAATAAAAAAGGTGCTTTAAAAAAGCACCTTTTTATTTTTCACTAATTATAAAGCTAATTATAAAACCGTCTGCCTCTTCGCTTAATGTAAATTCTATACCGTTTTCCGAAAATGCTTCCTTTAAAAGCGCAAAGGATGATTTGTCGAGAAAATACCTTCCTTCTTCTTTTACAGCAAAAAGTTCGGCTAATTCGTTTGCTTTCTGGGTATCTTCGGAATTTACCGATATCGTGATTTCCGATATTTCGATATCTCTGAGAAGACGTGCAACCTCTGCTTTCTCGGCTTCAGGCTCTGTGTTTCCGTTCGGAACAGATACAGGAGCAGAAGACGGAGCTGAGTATTCCGAAACTGTCGTAGCAGAAGATGGATTGTTTTCAGTCTGTCTTTCATTGGGAGAAACTTCGGGAGTCAACACCTCATCACCTTCGGAAATTGTAGCAGGTACGGGTGTAGATATTGCCGGGGGAATAATTTCTCCTTTATTATCATTATTTAAATATTCAGCCATTTTAGGACCCTGCGACACAACTGCTGCAATTATTAAACAAGCAGCCAACCCGGCGTAGCGTCTAAAATGTATAACTTTGTTTGGTTTTTTATCTTCCTTGATTTTTTCATGAATTCCTTCTAAGAAACCTTCGGGTACTTCAATTTCGGGAAGACTTGATAAGGTGTCCTTTACATTTTTTGCAAAATCGAGTGCCGCTTTGCAATTATCACAGGACGATATATGTGCTAAAAATTCTTCTTTTTGGTCATTAGTAAGGTCATCGTCAAGGTACGCGTCAATCATAGACTCGGCCTTTTCGCAAGTTAACATCGCCTTTTTTCCTCCTTTTAAGACTGTCTACTATTTAAGACGAGAGCTTTAAGTAAAAAGTTCCCGGTTTTCGGATAAAATTTTTCTTAAAGATTCCCTTGCTCGGTAGAGCCTTGATTTTACCGTACCGATGGGGCATTTTATAATAGCGGAAATTTCGTCATAGGAAAGACCGTTTATGTCAAAAAGTGTGATTACTATCTTCTGGTTTTCGTCCAAAGAAGAAATTGCGTCCCTTACAACGTTGATTTTTTCCTGCCTTTCATAGATAACATCGGGTGATGTACTGTAGTCTTGGACTTCGATTTTTTTCTCGTCGTCATTTTCGTCGTCAAGGCTTATTACTGTACCTTTTCGTTTTCTTAAAAAATCATAGCACACATTCTTTGTGATTTTAAAAATCCAGGTTGAAACTGTGCTTTCGCCTCTGAATGTGGATATGTTTTTATAGACCTTTACAAATATTTCCTGTGATGCATCTAAGGCATCTTCTTTATCGGAAAGCAGGGAATAGGCAACATTTATGACCTTTTTTTCGTACGCTTTAACAAGCTCGTCAAAAGCAGACATATCGCCCTTTTTTATTAAAGCAACCAATTCCGTATCGGTCATATTTGCCACCACCTTTTTAGTAATTTTTAATTCTCTCCATATAGTTTTTAAAAGACACCTTTATGTCGTCTATCGAGTCGCCTGAAAACTTTTCCAAAAACGCCTTTGTGATTTCAAATTTAACTGCTGATTCCACCACGACACTGCAGGCGGGAACAGCACACACATCCGACCTTTCGACAGATGCCTTAACACATTCCTTTGACTCTATGTTTACTGTATTTAGCGGAGTGTACTGTGTC
>JAZNQG010000127.1:0-5345 GCA_045590035.1 Clostridia bacterium | reverse complement strand
AATTATATCAAATATCGTCATTTTTGCAATCTGATTCATCTGCCACTCTCTTGCTGATACATCACCTCATAAGCCTTTTCTCTGTTCTTTCGTTCCAATTCGGCTTTATCATCAACAAGTTTATTATATCGGTCTACTAATTCATTATATTCTTTTGCCATATTATCTAACTTTTTGTTAAGTTCTTCTTTTTCCTGCTCCATTTTCTTCTTGTATTCCTTTGCAGACAATCCGCCCTGCTTCTTTTCTTCGGTTTCTTCGTACTCATCAATGTTAAAACCGTGCTTTTTAAGTATGATAGGCATAATTCTGTGCATTGAAGTTATAAAATCTCTTGTTATAAGTGTTTTGGCTGATAATCGGTTGTCTTCGGTAATCATTAAAATATCTAAGTGCAAGTGTGGAAGTCCGCCCTTTCCGTCAGCACCGCCTCCCTCGTCTAAATGACATACTGCACTCACTACATTATTGTTAAATCTTGCGTTCATATATTTTATGATTAAATCGTTGTACTCGTCCAAGCGTTCAAGTGGTAATTCTTCGGGGTATGAAAATACCGCTTCACAAATCCAATTACTTGCTTTGGTAATTCTGCCACCGCTTGCCACAACTCGCTTTTCTATTTGTTCCTTACAATCTTTATAAAGAGATTGCTTCGGTGCAATATAAATACGGTTTTGTACGCTTCGTTCCGTATCTATGTCGGGATTGCTGATATAATTCTTGTTTAATCTGCGGTTATGCTTATCAATCCCTCCAAGTTGTCCTGCTTTATAGCATTGACAATGAAAACTTAACTTTGCCATAATTCCCCCTCCTCTCAAATACTTGGAGCAAGACCGTCTAAACTTCTAAATCTTGCCCCAAGGTATAAGCCCCTTTACTTTGCTCGCAAAGTTGGGGCTCTGTTATCGTTCCTCTTCGGTCTGCCTTTGATATTTCTCAACCTTTACAAAATCATCTTCTGTATCGGTTGCAGGTTGTTTATGTTCTTCTGCTTCATCTTGTGCTACTGCTTCAAGTAAAACATCAATAGAAGCCATATAAAACATTTCATCATCTATGTCTATTTTCCCCACGTCAAACACCTCCCCTCACCCTTAATATGTCTTTTGGCTTGTGGGTAAGATATAAAATCTATACACTGGAAAAATCAATTTTTGATACATTTCGAGCAAAAGTATTTTTAAAAATCAATTTTCTTCTGTATAGCCTTTTTTGTTCAAAAATAGACTCAAAACAACACTAAAACCGCCAAAACATCGCCTTTCAAAAATCAATTTTTGATAAAATCGGCACTTCAAAAAATTTATATTAAAATCTCAAAATTTTTCTTACTTTTTTTCCAAAACGCTCATACTGTTTTTAGAAAGGCAAATTACATAAAACACTTCTGCTTTGTAAGTGGTTTTAATCACTGGACTTTCTCAGGGGAAGAACATCGCACACAAAAAACAGTAATTCGGTTTCTTTGTTTCCCAGTGTGCAACTTTTTAAATAATTGCTAGCAATTAAATAGCCATTTTCAACCAGTTATTAAAGGTAGACAACTTAATAGCTTTACTTTTTGCGTCTTTTTTTTGGACTTTTATACCTTGAGAGCTCCAGAGCGCACAAGAGCCTGCAGAGGAAGAAGAGCCCGAGAGCCATTAAGTAAATGCTTTGGAGATTGAGCAATACAGAAAATCAGATTGCGTTAAACCCGTTAGGGTTTCGCTTGATACCAAGACCTTTTCTTTTTGCTTCTTTTTCTTTTAACAAAATATGAAAAAATGGAGGTACAAATATGCACGGAATAGAACGAGCAGAAATTGAACAACTAAAGCAAATCAATTTGCAAGAATATCTATTGTCTTTTGACAAAGATAATTACAGACATAGAACCAACGGCACAATCGTAAAAAAGGACAAGTCCCATATCGTCATTTATGAGGATCACAGTTATCAATTCAATACAACTGTGAAACCATACAAGGACAATATCGGTACTTTACAAACTTTGTACGGATGGACTTTTATGGAAACAGTGGAAAAGTTAAGGGCGTACAAGAAATGCACCACACCAAAAGAAGAGATACCAAGATATGATTTTTTTGATTAACATAGAACAAGCAGGGCGATTGCCCTGCTTTCTTTCTATTTGTATTCAATAAGTATGTCTTCGGGTGGATTGCCTTTTAATCGCTCCGCTTTGGCTTTTTCCAATCGTTGCTGCTTTTGTGCCTGCTTTGTTGCTTTTTCCAGTTCGGTCATCATTTCCTCTTCAATCTGTCGAACCTCACAAGCAAACCTCCAACATTCTGCAATATCGGTATAAATTGCTTCATTCCAAAATCTTGTAATATCCCACCTATCGCCTTTATCTTCATTATAAACAGTATTAGATACATTTTGCATTGCTCTTGGCAGGGTATGACCTGCACTTTCATACACTTGGAAGAAAGAAGCAGGAGCAATAATGCTCTTATCGTCCTTTTCTATTCCGTGTAATAGCAAAGTAATATATGTATGTCGTCCGTCGTGTATTCTGCCATAAGGTAATTCTTCCTTTTTGGCTTTTGCTCGGCATTTGTTGAGATAATTATAAATTTCTTTCCACTTGCGAGATACTTTTCCAGTGTGGCATACATAGTTTTGTAATAAATTTATTTCCCACTGTAAAACAAAGGCTTCGGGTGCTACTGGTCTGCCCAGTATAGCCTCCTGCCATTCCTTATATATCTTTAATGTGGTATAGCCAGCGTTATGCAGTTCAATCTCTCGAACCTTTTCACGCTTTGGAAGTTTTACGGTGTCTTTCGTTACCAACTGAACACGGTTATGGCAAATCGTAACTCTTTTGGTCTCCCAGTTTATATCTTTCCACATCAAACCACACAATTCCCCTCGTCTAAGTCCTTGTGTCATAGACATAACAACAAGATACAGAAAACTCGGGTCTTCCATTGTGGTGGCTTCATAAATCAATTCATTTAATTGCTTGTAATCAAGTGCAGAGGCTTTATATTCCTTTTTCGGTGCGGAGATTTCAGCACCCTCAACAACATTTTCACTTACACCATATCTTACTTTATCTTTCAGCATATAAGCCCAAATCTGCTTTAAGTGGGTTTTATATTTCTCAATAGACTTCCTAGAAATTCCCTGCTTTTCTTCAAATTCAAAATATGCTTCAATCTGTGCGGTCTGTATGGTTTTTACAAATGTGGTACGCTCACCATTAAAGAACCTTTTGAAATGGTCTGTCTGTATGCGGAGTTGCTCAACATAACTGTCTTTGATTTTTCCCTTTTTGGCTTGCCCTCGTTTCAGTTCCAGAAATTCATCAGCCACATCAACCAAACGAATACCCTCATTTTTGTAAATGACTTTTTTCTCTTTGGCTTCTGCCTTTTGCAGTTCAATTTGGTGAAGCCACTTTCTTGCTTCTGCCAATGTCTTAAAGGTCTTTCTTCGTTTGTCCTGCTTCTTAACAAATTTCTTTAATTCTTCGTCATAGATTTCCACCCTGCCAAAATCAGCAGTAGCCTCATAGGAAAACTTCTTTCCGTCCTTCAATTTCCGCCTTATGCCCTTTTCAACTGGTTCATAAGTGATTACTTCTTTCTTCTTTGGTTCTTCGCTTTCATCAAAATTAAATACTAATTCTTCCATAGCGTTCTCCTTTACTTCGTGAATTTCAGCCTATGGTAATATTTTTGGTAATATTTTATCATATATTACCACATAACAAAAGCGGTTTTCCTTAGTGTTTATGCGGTGTTCAGAGCTTTTTATCTTGCCTTTACACCTTAAAGCGATATCCCACGCCCCATATGGTTTCAATGTACTGAGGTTTGGCAGTGTCTGCTTCAATCTTTTCACGGATCTTTTTGATGTGTACGGTTACGGTGGCTATATCACCGATGGAGTCCATGTCCCAGATTTCGCGAAACAGTTCATCCTTGGTAAATACGTGGTTGGGATTCTCTGCCAAAAAGGTAAGCAGGTCAAATTCCTTGGTGGTAAAGGCTCTCTCTTCGCCGTCCACATATACGCGTCTGGCGGTCTTATCGATACGGATACCGCGGATTTCCACGATATCGTTCTGAGGCTTCTGGTTGGTGCCCACCAGTCTCTCATAACGGGCCAGGTGCGCTTTTACACGGGCTACCAGCTCACTGGGGCTGAAGGGCTTGGTCATGTAGTCATCAGCGCCCAGACCTAAACCTCTGATTTTGTCGATATCATCTTTTTTAGCGGATACCATCAGTATGGGGATATTCTTTTCCAGACGGATTTTTTTACATACTTCGAATCCATCCATGCCCGGCAACATCAAATCCAGGATAATCAGGTCAAAATCCTCTGCAAGTGCCATTTCCAGGCCCTTGTCTCCCGTGTTACAAATCTCTACCTTAAAATCACTAAGTTCCAGATAGTCCTTCTGTAAATCTGCAATTGCTACTTCGTCTTCAATAATTAATATTCTGCTCATATAAAATCATCCTTTCCTTGTCTGTCTTTCTGTTTCCTCTGCGATGTTCTGCCTCCCACAGACTGCAGTCTCCCCACAGGGTAGACCTGTCCGCTGCAAACATCCCATCTGCAAACTGCCGGATATATGTTACACCTGCAACTCAATATACTTACGGATTACAAAATGTATACAGGTTCCTTCTCCTTCTTTACTGGTGGCCCATATATAGCCTCCGTGGTCCTCTATAATCTTTTTAACAATGGACAGCCCGATACCGCTTCCGCCCTGGGAAGAGTTACGGGAGGCATCCGTACGGTAAAATCTTTCAAAAATCCTGGGCAGGTCTTTCTGGGCAATTCCTTTGCCGTTGTCTGCTATCTCCACCCGGATGGAGTCTGTTTCATCCAATATACGGATGTCAATGATTCCGTTGGGATTGTCCATGTATTTCACGCTGTTGCTGATAATATTGTTGATTACCTTTTTCATCTGCTCAGGGTCTGCAATAATCATGGTATCAGCCGGTGCCATATTGGAATAATTCAGCCGGATATTGGCCGACTCCAGCTCCACACCGATTTCTTCCACGCAGTCACCGAAATAATCCTCCACATTGATTCTGTGGTAATTGTATGCAATCCTGTTGTTGTCAATGGAGGAATAGGTAGTCAGCTCGTTAATCAGACGGGTCATGTCATTGGCCTTGTTGTAAATGGTCTTAATGTACTTATCCATCTTTTCCGGCGTATCCGCCACACCGTCCATGATTCCTTCCACATAACCTTTGATTGCCGTAATAGGTGTTTTCAAATCGTGGGAAATATTACTGATCAGCTCCCGGTTCAGGCTTTCGTTCTGACGCTTTTCTTCTACAGACTCCTTTAAC
>JAZNQG010000126.1:0-1867 GCA_045590035.1 Clostridia bacterium | reverse complement strand
AAAATACGGCGGTGCTGTAAAGGTAGAACAGAATAATTTTGCAGGAATAAAGGTCTACGGTGCAACGGGCGACAGAACTGAGGACCACGAAACCTTTGCGACTCAGGACGACGGCGTAAGGGGACATTTTAATCATATGTCGGCATATTTAGGCCTTACACCTATCGGCGAAACACACGGAAGATATAAATCGGTAAGCAAAATGCCGTGGTCAGGAAAGGTAAAGCTATTAGAAGAACTCGGCGGCAAATGGTGCCCCGACCTTTATTACGGATTTTCCATTCTCCACGACTACATAGAGCCGATGAAAGGAATATAAAAATTGTTACTTAGTGCAAATTCTCTTAAAAAAAGCTTCCCCGACTCTACACTGTTTGAAAATGTAAGTTTCTCCATTGATGACGGGGACAAAATCGGTTTTATCGGAGTAAACGGAGCGGGAAAATCCACTCTCGTTAAGATAATTTTAGGCGAAATTTCCGATTTTGAGGGCGAAGTTTTTAAAAATAAGTTTACAAAAATCGGGTACTTGGAGCAATATGCCGTGCCCGATAATAATCAGACCTTAACCGAAGAGCTTTTATCAGCTTTTCCCGAGCAGGTAAGAATAGAAGAAGAGCTTGACTCAATCCGCCTTGACTTAGAAGGCGCATTTTCGGGAGATATCGACTTAATCGAAAAACAGCTCCGCCTTACCGAAAGATTTTCCGATATCGGCGGATACACCTATAAAAGCCGTATAAGGTCGGCTCTTTTAGGCTTGGGTTTTTCGGAAGATGAGCTTTTATCCCCCGTATCAAACCTTTCGGGCGGGCAGAAAACAAGAGTAGCACTCGCTAAAATCCTTTTGTCCGACTCAAATTTAATTTTCTTGGACGAGCCTACCAACCACTTGGACATTACATCAATCAGGTGGTTAGAAGACTTTATCATCCAGTCTAAAACCGCATTTTTGATAATTTCTCACGACAGATATTTTCTAAACCGTGTAACAAACCGCACATTTTCGTTGGAAAACGGGCGTTTTCATTCTATGAATCTTCCATACAGTGAATTCCAAATGCAAAGGGATATTGAAAAATTAACCGAGCTTAGAAGCTTTGAAAACACTATGGACGAAATTCAAAGGTTAGAGGCAATTATCGTCCAGCAAAGACGGTGGAACAGAGAAAAAAGCATAAAAACTGCCGAATCAAAGCAGAAGGTGGTTGATAAATTAAAAAGCACTCTTGTTATCCCTGAAACGCAAGAAAGACAAGCAGTTTTCGGCTTTCAGGGGATTTCGACAGGCGCCAATGATGTTTTAATTTTAGAAAATATCCAGAAAAGCTTTGACGGAAACTTAATTTTTAAGAATTTTAATCTTCACTTAACCCGCAAAGAAAGGGTTTTCCTTTTAGGACCAAACGGAGTAGGAAAAACTACCCTTTTAAAAATCGCACAGGATATGCTCCCCTTTGATTTAGGATCGGTAACGCTTGGGCGGGATATAAAAATCGGGTACTATGACCAGCTGCAAGCAAGCCTTAACCCCGAAAAAACCATTATTGACGAAGTATGGGACGAGTTCCCGACCATGACCGAAACAGAAGTAAGAAAGGCGCTTTCTGTATTTTTGTTCCGTGGAGAAGAAGTTTTCCGTGAGATAAAAAAATTGTCGGGCGGAGAAAGAGCAAGGGTTGAGCTAACTAAACTTTCGCTAAAAAAGGTAAATCTTTTAATCTTAGACGAGCCTACAAACCATTTGGATATTGACGCCAGAGAAGCCTTGGAAGCGGCGCTTTCAAACTTTGAAGGCACAATTTTGGCGGTAAGTCATGACAGATACTTTGTAAACCGTTTAGCAACGAGAATTGTCTATATGGAA
>JAZNQG010000125.1:0-11382 GCA_045590035.1 Clostridia bacterium | reverse complement strand
GGCAACTCCTTGGCTCACAGAACGACATGGCTACGATCCGACTTATTTTTGTTTTCTCCTTTTAATTTGGCTCTTGCTTACTTTCTTCCATATACTCGGAAATTGCCGCCTTTAATTCAAGCTTTACTTCGTCTATGGAATATCCCTTCATCTGCGCGCCTGCGATTGTTATATGACCGCCGCCGCCTAATTTTTCCAAAACAAGCTGAACATTTATATCTCCCAATGACCTTGCCGATATAAATGCTGTGCCGTCAATCATATAAATTACAAACGATGCCTTTACGCCCTTGATATTAAGCATATCATCACACGCAACAGAAGAAATTACTCTTATATTCGGATGCTTTTCTTCGGTATATGCAATAGCAATATTGTCTTCATACACCTCTAAGCCGTCCATAATCTTAATCTTCTGGACATAATCGCCTTTTTCCATGGTAAATAGCTTTTTGACTTCCACAGGGTCAAGTCCGCATTTTCTTAAGAAAGATGCCGCTTCAAATGTTCTTACACCCGTTTTTACCATAAAGTTCTTTGTATCCATCAATATTCCAACATACAAAGCCTTCGCTTCAAATGACGATATTGTATTTTTGTCGCTTATATACTGTAAAATTTCCGATGCCATTTCACAGGCTGATGAAGCATACGGCTCGTGATATAAAAGCGATGTATGCGGTAAAAATTCTGTGCTTCGTCTGTGATGGTCGATTAAGACAATCTTGTCTGTAAGTGTTAAAAGCTTTTCATCGGGAAGCATTGACGGGCGATGGGTATCTACCACAACCAATAAAGATTCCTCTGAAATAAGCTCTGCTGCGTGCTCACTTGAGATAAGCATTCCGTCATATTCGGGAAGGGTTCGCATCTGTGCTACAAGCGGTTCTATTGCAGGTGAGTTGTCATATATAATATACGCCTTTTTCCCGTTATCACGGCACGCTCTTGTAAGACCCAAAGATGCGCCGAATGAGTCATAGTCGCTGTTTTTGTGCCCCATAAAGAATACCGAATCACTCTTTACGATAAAATCTTTAAAAGCTTTGGCAAACGAGCGCGTCTTGACTCTTGTTGACTTTTCATATTCTCTTGTCTTGCCGCCATAGAATAAATACTGTGTATCGTCCTTAATTACTGCCTGGTCACCGCCTCTTGACTGTGCCATATCGAGAGCAGCTCTTGAATATTCTTCACTGTCTGAAAGCCTTTCGCCGATACCGATACCGATACTTACAGAAATCGGAAGTTTTATACTTTCGCCGACCTGACGGATATTTTCCAAAACATCAAACTTTTTCTGGATACATTCAGGCAAACACTTATTTTCAAACATAATTAAGTATCTGTCGCTATCAAGTCTTTTTATAATTCCGTCAACACCCTGAACCCATGATACGATATGCTTATTTACCAAAGCAATCGCCTGCTGGGACTCGACATCGTCCATCTTGGAAAAAAGGTCATCGTAGTTATCTACAACCAATAATCCTACAACTGTACGAGTATCTTCATACTTTTTAGAAAGCTCTTTTTCTTTGGTTTTGTCGGTAAAATAGAGAATTACAGATACATCATTGTCTTTTCTTATAATTTTTCCTGTAACGTTCAAGATTTTCCCGTCAAATTCGCACTCTGTATCGATGTTTTCAGACTTTAAAAGCTCATTCCACTTAATAGTGGGAATAAGTTCAAAAAGCGGGATATTATAAAGTTTCTCTTCCTTTGTAAGCTCTGTAAAAAGGTCGTTAAACCACATAATATGTCCGTCAACACTTAAAACAGCCATAGGCAGCGGCAAAAGTGTAAGCGAGCTATGCGACACAGAATCTTCCCTTTCGGTTAAAAGAGAAATGTACTGCTCCATTCCCTTTCGTCTTAAGACTCTTGTTACTACCATATATACAAAAAGTCCTGCCGCAACTAAAATTTCAGCCACAGATATATATATGTTGCCAACCTTTAAATCATAAATACCAAGGCTCAAAAATGCTATTATTGAAAATATCAAACCGCCCATAAACAAAAGGCCGTTATTCATCTTTTTCATTTAAGTTTCCTCCGCTTAAAATTGGTGTCTTCTACACCTGGCGATACTATACACTTATTATATCATTTTAGCACATATCCCCTGATTAGTCAACAAAAATTACCACATTATAAAAGCACCCTGTTTTTTGTTGCATTTAGGATTTCAAAGTGGTATAATCAAACTGATTTTACTTATGAAACGGAGAACTTAAAAAAATGAGAATAAAAGCAGTATTATTTGACTTGGACGGCACACTTCTTCCAATGAATATTGACGATTTTACAAAGAGTTATTTTGGTCGCCTTTCAGGAAAACTCGCACACCAAGGTTATGAGCCTAAAGCACTTATCGGCACCATTTTACAGGGTACAAAGGCCATGATAAAAAATGACGGAAGCAAAACAAATGAAGAAGTGTTCTGGGATTCCTTTACATCTGTTTACGGCAAAAGGGCACTCGATGACATTCCGTATTTTGACGAGTTTTATAAGACCGATTTCGATTTGGTTAAAGAATCTGTCACCTGCAATCCCTTTGTTAAAAAGACAGTGGATTTTATAAAAAATCTGGGACTAAGAATGATTGTTGCAACAAATCCCCTGTTCCCCGAAATTGCGCAGAGAAAAAGGATTAAATGGGCAGGGCTTAATATAAACGATTTTGAATATGTAACATCATACGAAAACAGCCACTACTGTAAACCCAATCCCATGTATTTTAAGGAAATTTTAGAAAAGACAAATCTTAAGGCAGAAGAGTGCATTATGGTCGGAAACCATACAAAAGAAGACACTTGCGGAGAGATTATAGGAATCAAAACATTTTTAGTTACCGACTGCCTTATAAACGATGACCAAGTGGATATAAACAAAAACCCCAACGGCACATGGGAAGACTTAAAAGAATTTATAAAAACCCACATTTGATATTGCAATATCCGACATTTCATGGTAAACTTAAGTTTACAAAACCAGAATATTTGAGGTGTTTTTATGAATATAACACTTAACGATATCAAAAAAATTACTCTCGGAGCTTTAAGAGTCTATGAAGAAGACAGCTTTTTTGCCTTTTCCCGTTTTGGAGAAAGTCATATAAATACGCTTATCCAAAGGGGCGAAAATGTCTTCTTAAGAGCTATATGCACCGCAAATATTAAATTGGAGTTTTACACAAAAGGCGGAGAAATTTCATTTGATTATGTAATTTCAAAAGGCATAAACAGAGAGTACTATTCTATAGATTTGCTTTTGGACGGCGTATATAAATACAGTGTTTCAAAGGATAAAAACGAAGATTTCAGCAGTTTTAAATACTCTGTTCCTGTAACCGAAAAGGAGCAACGGGTAACTATATATTTCCCGACGACTGCGTGTCTTAAACTTAAAAACCTTATTGTCCCTGATGACTGTAAACCGCATAAAAGAAAAACAAAAATTTTGACCCTTGGCGATTCTTTGTTTCAGGGCTATAATCCCAATCATTTTCAGAATACGGCTATGAATATTGTAGCTGATTATTTTGACAGCAATATGATAAATCAGGCAATCGGCGGGGACTGCTTTTATAAAGGAAATCTCGAAAAAGTGGATTTTGAACCCGACTTTATATTAGTCGGCTACGGCTTAAATGACTGGGCATCGGGTAACTTTAAAAATGGTGAAGACTGCTCGGAGTATCTTGATACTCTATCGGAACTATACCCCGAAACCCGCATTTTTCTTATTCTTCCGCCACGGATTGACTACCTTGAAAAAACAGGGAAAAATGATGATTTGTTGTTTGATTCAAAAGCCGAAACAGTTTTGACTATGGATGATGTAAGGCAAATAATTTCTGAAAATGCTAAAAAGCACAAAAACATCACCATTATAAATGCAAAAGATTTTATCCCGCAGTATCCTGAATATTTTTACTCTGACAATGTGCATCTTACAGACCTAGGAAACTGTACTTACGGGAATGAACTTTCAAAAGAAATAGAAAGTAAGAAAGGGTGATAACTATGTTTAAAATTTGTGTTATCGGATGCGGCGCGATGTCTTTATCGGGGCACGGACCTGCATTTAAAAAATATTACGAAGACTACGAAGGTGTATCATTGGAAGCGTGCTGCGACATAAATGAAGAAGCGGCTTTAAAATACAAAGAACAGTTTGGCTTTAAGAAGCATTATACAGACTACAAGGTAATGCTTGATGAAATAAAGCCTGATGTTGTATCGCTGACTTGCCCTGTTAAGCTTACAAAGCCAATGTCTATCGACATTATTAAAAAGGGATATAATATTATACTTGAAAAACCGCCAGGTCTTAACAAAGAAGAAATCGGGGAAATGATAGAAGCACAGAAAGACACAAACGTATTTGTAAGAACTGCATTTAACAGAAGATATACTCCGCTGATTAAAAAATTAAAGGAGCTTTTAGGAGACGAGAAAATCTTCAACATCACATATCAGATGTACCGCAACGGAAGACGAGACCCCGACTTTGCGACTACTGCAATTCACGCTATTGATGTTGTAAAGAATATCGCAAGAAGTGACTATAAGAGTGTAGATTTTAAATTTCAGCCTCTTCCCGAAATCGGCGAAAATGTTTCAAATTTCTATTTGAGCTGTGAGTTTGAAAACGGAGCTGTCGGCGAGATTTCATTGGTTCCGATGGGCGGTGCAGTTATTGAAAGAATTACCGTAAATACGCTCGATAAAACATATTTTGTAGAGCTTCCGTTCTGGAATAACTTAGATGTCCCCGGAAGACTAAGAGTTGTGGAAGGAAACGAAGTTACTTTGGACATTTTGGGTTCTGACCTTATAGATACCGCCGAAATGTTTGAAGAAATGGGATTCTACGAAGAAAACAGAGACTTCTTCGAACTTATAAGAAGCGGGGCAAAACCCACCTGCGACTTAGAATCAGGTATTCAGGCGGTTGATATTGCAAACTACATAAGAGAAAGAAAAGTAAGATACGAAAAATAACAAAAAACTTGTGGTTATGCCACAAGTTTTTTATTCGCCTTAAAATTCATCATAAACCACAATCTCTTCTATCGGGCGGAATTTACTGTGAAATTCGTGCGGTTTTGCGTCATCCGACGGATATCCCATAACCAAAAGAGCAACAGGCTTTATGTTATCGGGGATATTAAATTCTTCTTTGATTTTTGACGGATCAAAATGCATTACCCAGCAAGAACCAACACCAATATTGTGTGATTGGAGCATCATATGAGTTGTAACAATCGCCGCATCAACGGGCGCTGACTTTGCTCCGTCATATATTCTTTTCCAGCTTTCGTCTTCATTATAGCAGACAAGCATTGCCGACGGCGCATCAAAATGACACTTAGTACATTTTTTAAGCTTCTCTATTGACTCATCGGTATTTAATACCAAAATTCTCTGGGGCTGATAATTGCAGCCCGTCGGTGCTCTGTATCCCGCATCTAAAATTTTAGATATGTCTTCTTTAGATAAATGCTTTTCTTTAAAATTTCTTACAGAATATCTTTCGTCTATCAGCTTTTCAAATTCCATAGTTACACTCCTGTCTAATATTTTTTTCATTATATCACCATAGCACAAAAAAAGCAACAAGCCGATTGGTTTGTTGCTTTTAGTTAAAAAATTATTCTACATCAAGGAACCATTCTTCTCTCTTTCTGAAGGGAGATTTGAATTTCTTTGATAATACGCCTTTTTCTTCTAAGTGGATGTAGCACGCCATATCGCAAGCCTTACCGCAAATTGATGACTGATATGAGTGTGTAATCGGCGGATAGTAGAAGAGATTATCCAAAATCTTCTTTGCAGTTTCAGGTGTAACCTTTGCTTCGCCTGCTATAATCTCGGCTCTATCTTCCCAGCCTTCAAAAGCTTCAGGCGGCATAAACGGGTTTTTAGACATTTTAGCGCCGTTATAGTAAACCGCACACTGCCAGGGGTCAAGTTTTCCGTTTTCATCGATAGCTCTGCCGGGGCAGGCTTCTCGGCACTTTCCACAGTTATCGCAAAGATGCGGTTTTTTAACTTCAGTCTCTTCCAATTCGGCATCGGTCAAGATAAAGCAATATCTTACCATGGGACCGAATTCATCGGTTAAAAGTGTATTATAAAAGCTCTTTTCACCAAGTCCGCATTTAACGGCAGTATCCAAAAAATCAATCTGAGTTTCTTGAGTTTTTCCTCTATAAATTTCATAATATGAAACTTCAGGGTTCATACTGTCTTCTTCTGCCATAATCTGCTGATGGCGGCGCTGAGGAATTGCCTCGTAGCCTTCTTCTTCAAGCATCATAGCAACTCTTAAGCTTGCCATCGGCATAATGGTTTCTTCCATATTTTCAACAGCCATTGTTGTAAACTGATGATAAATGCTTCCCTCTTCGATGCCTCTGTAAACACCTCTTAAAACTCTGAAAGCAAGACCGATAACCGTCTTTGTTTCAGGCATAATTTTAAATATCGGATTATCCTTCTCAAAACGGCTTGCAGGAGCAAAACCAACGATATCAGCACCGTTTGCTTTTGCAAGCTCTATGATTTTGTTTCTCATAAGCTTTTTTCTCCTTTCAAGTGTTTATAGCAGGCAATATCACATTTCTTACCGCAAAGACACGGAACATATCCCCACTGCGTTTTAGGCAAGAAATCAAGCTCGGGATAAATTGAACGGGCAGACTCTGCGTCAAATCTTTTTTCACCGTTTAAAATAGCTTCTCTTTCGGGGTTGCCTTTTAAGAAATCGTCTGTCATAAACGGGTTTGACTTATGTGCGCCCTTATAGTAAACACTGCACTGCCATGTGTCAAGTCCATTTTCGTCTATTGCATTACCAGGGCACGCTTTAATACACTCGCCACAGTTATCGCATACGGTTTCTTTTAGTTCTTCGTCAAACTCAAGCGGCATATCTGTAATAATAAAGCAGTATCTCATAAACGGACCGTACTTTTTATTTACAATCTTACCGCTAAGTCCCATTTCACCAAGTCCGCAAGCTTTAGCAGCTTTACCGAAATCTATGATAACATCAGGAACAGGTTTTCCTTCTTCAACCGCTTCGGCAAAAATAAGCTCATATGTATCAACAACTTCGGGGTTGGTTGATTTATCACCCTTAATCTTTAAGGTCGGAACTGCTTTTTGAAGACACGCATCATAGCCTTCATTTTCAATCATTGCACCCATTTTGATAAGGAAAATTTCTGCAAATTCTTCATCAAAGTACTTTACGCCCATTGTTGTATATGTATAAACCTGAGCTTCACTATCCATAGCCTTATAAATGCCCTTGGGAACTGCAAAACCGAATCCGATTATCGACTTTGCATTAGGGAGTATCATTTTAGGGTCTCTCTGAGGATTTTCTTCTTCATAGACTCTGCCGATACCGCAGACTGTTGCGCCGAGCTCTTTAGCTCTTTGCTTTATCATTTCTGCTGTCATATAACACTTCTCCTCTCCGAATTTTCTTTGCTGGTATTACTATTTTCAACTACTATAACAGTTGCATCTTCCGACATAATAATCTGGTGCCACAAGCCCTTCTTTATGTTATAAACCTTGCATTTTTCCATTTTATAAGGAATTCTTTCTTCATAAAGAGTAGCTTCACCGTCTAACAAAATAAATGCTTCGTCGGTTAAAAGATGTCTTTCTTCTTCTTTAAATTCAGCGAATCTTTCGCTATAATGGAGCATCCCGATTCTCCAGCTCTCAAAATCAAGGATTGCTTTGTAATCTTCTCCCAAATATTCACGGATGTCCATTATCTGTCGAGCCTCCATGCTTTCTTGGTTCTTAGTGGCTCCTTAAATCTTCCTTCCATACATCCGCCCTTTTTCTCAAGAACAGATACACAGGCTCTTATACAGCCGCCGCACTTTGCCATATTGTAGCCGACAAAGTTCGGGAAGAATTTCTGGAGTGCAGAATAAACCTTAACGATTTCTTCTTCGTTTGCAACATCGGTAATGCCTTCCATAAGGTCAAGCTTTCCGTCTTTGTTCTCATCCCATACTTCCTTTGGAACAAACGGGTTATAGTATCTGCCTGCATGGGTATAGAATGCATAGCAACGCCACATATCAATGTCGCCCCATTCCTGCTTCTTTCCTGCAATATCAACAGTAACTTTCTTGCCGGAATTTAAAGCAGGGATACATCCGCCCGGACATTCTCTTACACAAGCACCACACTTACGGCATAAGGGCTCGCCATTATACATTTCGTCATACTCATCAAATTCTGCATCTGTAAAGATAAATGCAACTCTCTGCAAAGGACCAAATTCGGGTGTTAAGAGCATTTTACTCCAGCCGATTTCACCAAGACCACAGGCAACTGCAGCGATTCTGAACTGCACAAGTAGGTCGGGCGGAACAGAGCCTTCTCTTACAGGTCTTGTGTACTGAACTGTTCTATGGTGAACGGGAGCATTTTTTGATGCTTCGTTTACTTCAATCATTTCTTCAGGAGAAATTGAGCTGCCCCATGAGCCGTCCATGTCGGAAATTGCCGATCTTGCACCTGTGTTTCTGTAAGCAAAAGCTTCATAACCTTCGTCCTCAATTACCTTACCTACGTGGTAAAGTACCGCAGGAGCGAAGATGTCGTTGATTCCGCCGTAAGCCATTGACGGATACTGATAAAACTGTGTTCCCTCTTCAATACCTCTTTGAACACCTCTGGGGATTCTGAAAGCAAAGCCTATACAGCTTTTTGCTTCAGGGAACAGCTTCTGCGGATTCATTACATCAGGTGCACCGTCAAATCTTGACATCGGAGATATACCGCAAAGGTCTGCACCTGCAGCTAATGCCGCATCTTTGATGAGTTTACTGCTGATCATTTGTTTTTCCTCCTTAATTATTATGCTTATATAATTTTAACTAATTTTAACGATTCCCCGTTTTCTAAAACATATGGATAGATACTGTGCTGTGGTTCTAAAAGTCTCAATACGTCGCCTGAATATTTTCCTTTTATGTAGGTTTTTAAAACAGCCGACGGATTCGGATGCACTCTTGTTGCAAGCTTTACCGATTCCACCAAACCATCATATTTTGAAATATCTTCAGGTCTTATAAAGTTTGTGTAGTCAGGAAGCTTTTTTAAATTTTCTTCCTTTTTCAAAAACTCATGACACATCCCGCCAAAATTATAGGCGTTGTCCATTTTGGAAATTTCGCTCTCGTGAGCGACTAAATTATCGTGGAAATTATGAGCCGAGCAGAAATTCAAGCATCCGCTGTTTCCTAAAATATATAGCTTTTTGCCGTTTTCGTCGCACCAGCTTTTAAGCTCTTTTATTTTTTCAAAATCTCTGTTATATTCGCGTTTCATATAGAAACTGTCAAAATAATCCATAAGATATTCCATACCGGCAACTGTGCCGATTTCCATATTGACAGATGCTCTGACCTCGATATCTTCAAAATTGTTTTTGATAAACTTTGCAATAAGCGGTGATGTTGTGGTTACTGACTGAAGCCCGAAATTTCCCTTTATGTAGTCAATCGTCTCACCGATTTTTTCAAAAAAAGCTCTTGACTGACTGTCTTTTCCGTAGCAGTTTGCGTTAAAGAGTAAATTTAGCGGAATATTGTTTTTAGACAGCTTCTTTAAATTCTCTCTCTGGATATCAATAAGCTCCCACGGCATATAATTTTCATCCATAACCTGCTGACTTCTGCCGTTCGGGAAATCGCCCCAGGAAAAATATACTTCATATATATGCTCTTTATTTTCAATTATTAGGTTTACAAACTCAGGATTGTTTTTTGGCAATCCTACAGAAAATTTCACAAATTTCACCCCATTTCGCACCTATTTTACTTGATTTTATCATAATTATATGATAAAGTAAACAAGTAAAACAAACTATAATTTTAACAAAACAAACTTTTGGAGACAATTATGAAAATAGCTGAAATAAATCCGCATATTCGTTTTGCAGAGCAGATAACCTATTCAACCGCAAATCGTACGGTATATGTTAAAGACTGCAGACTGATTTATATTATTGATGGTTTGGGTGAAGTATACATAAATAACACTTCATACAAACTTGAAAAAAACACACTTTTCTACTGCCCGTGGGGTACGAAATACAAAATTATTCCCGAAAACGATTTGGTTTTGTATGTACTGAACTTCGATTTTTCCCAGAATTATTCAGATATTGTAACTTCGCTTTCAATGGATGTAGATGAAGATTATCCAGAGCCACTTGAAAAGGTTATTATCGAAGACAGTAGTATCTTAAATTGTTTTATGGTACTAAAAGATGTCCCCGACTTTAAAAAACCAATCGGAGATATTGTAAATGAGTTTATCGCAAAAAAGCTTTTTTTCAGAGAAAATACGAGTGCAATGCTAAAAGCATTTCTAGTAAAACTCCACCGCAGAAACACAGGTATATCCGAAAGCTCTCAGGACAAAATCAATAAAGTAATTGAATATATAAATCAGAATTACCAAAACGATATTAAAAATCACGAGCTTGCAAAGATTGCAGGGTATCACGAATATTATTTAAACCGTATTTTTATCCGACACACAGGAGTAAGTATGCACAAGCTTATCCTGCAAAGAAGAATAAACGAAGCAAAAAGGCTTTTGCTTAACACAACTCTGCCATTATCCGATATAGCTTTAAAAACAGGCTTTAACAGTACGACACATTTTTCTTCTTACTTTAAAAAGGAAATGGATATGTCGCCTTTTGACTTCAGAAAAAACTTTAAAAATAACCCGTAAATAATGCGATGTTTAAAACGCAAATATAGGCTGCATAAAAATAGCGCAGAACGGACGAAACGAAGTAAAATGCGAATATTCCGCATTTTACCCTGCCCGACGGCGTACAATTAGTACTCCGAGTGGTTCGTTTCGTTCGTAGTTCAATGGAATAAAAAAACGAAGGAATTCGCAAAAAGCGAATTCCTTCATTTATTTATATATTCTTTTCTCTGTCTAATAGCTTATAAAAACAGATTTTAAGCCATTGAACGATCTGTGCATTTTTATACAGCCTATTTTAATTTATAACCATTTGGCACTTCCCGCCATAAGCGTAACCTTATCACTGGCAACAGATAAAAGTCCACGCTCTAGATTAAACTCTTTTTTCTCTCCGTCTTCTAATTCAATATGGGCATTGCATGGTTTTACCGATGTTACAAACGGCGTATGATTAGCCATTACAGCAAGGTCGCCCTCTGTACCGCGAAGTGACACCGATACAATATCCCCATCATACAAATTGCCGTTAGGTGTTGAGATAACAAACTTAAAAGTATTCATTATATCACCTTTTTAGCCTTTTCTACCGCTTCGT
>JAZNQG010000124.1:0-2053 GCA_045590035.1 Clostridia bacterium | reverse complement strand
TCACCGGGTGCAAACGATGGCTCAGAATCACCAGAATGGTATTCCATAACTAATCAAGGTGGGGCATATTGGTGGACTATATCACTTGTATAAGGGGAGAAAATTTATGAAAACAAGAATTGTACTTTTTGCCGATAAGGGTAAAATTCTAACCGACGGTAAAGCTTACGGTAAAATCATTTATCTTGCCGAAGGTGTTGAAGCGGAAAGTTTCTATGAGATAACAGAAGAAGAATACAAAGAAATGTTAAAAATTCAGGAAGAAAAACCTGAATAAATAATAAAATTTTAATTTTTAGGAGGAATTTATTATGACATTAAAGAACGCAGTAAACGAATTATTTGATTGTGCAAAGGCTTATGGTTGTGCCGTTGATGTGGCTTATGCAAGAAAGTCTCTTGAAATCAAGGGAGATGATGAACACTTTATGACTCAGGCAGAGCTTGACGAAGCTTATGAGTTTTCAAAGACAAATAATTTCTACAATGTAATCGTAGAAGCAAGAGAAACTGGCGATGAAACTGCACTTGATGAAGCATTGGCTACTTGGAGAAAAGAGTAATGTTTAAGATTGCTCTCGATGCAGGACACGGTTTATACACGGCTGGCAAAAGATGTTTAAAGGAATTAGACCCGAAAGAAACAAGAGAGTGGTGGCTTAATGACCGCATATGCGACAAGATTGAGAAAAAACTGTCTGCATATGATGGTTACATACTTATAAGAGTTGATGACACTACGGGGGAAAAGGATATTCCTTTAAAGGACAGGGTTAAAAAAGCCAATGATTTTGGAGCGGACTTATATTCTTCAATGCACCATAACGCAGCGAGAAATCGTATAAGTGGTGGCGGAGCGGTTGTAATTGTTGATACAACCGCTTCTGCAAAGTCCTTGGAGTATCAAAAGATAATGTATGAAAACATTATTTCATTTACAGGCTTAAAAGGAAACAGAGCTATCCCTATGCCAATGCAGAATTTATATGTATGCAAACATACAAAAATGCCCGCCGTTTTAGTTGAAGCAGGATTTATGAACAGTTCGACTGATGTACCGATTATTTTAACCGAAGAGTTTGCAGAAAATGTAGCCGATGCAATGGTTAAATCATACGTCGAAATAGGGAATCTAAAATTAAAAAAAGAACATCAGGAGGATATTGATATGGAAGAATTAGAAAAGCTTAAAGAGAGAGTCAAAGAACTTGAAGAAGCAAACAAGGTCTATGACAAAATAGATGAAACAATGCCTAAATGGATACAGCAGATTTGCGTTTGGGCGTTATCTAACAACATTATATCGGGTACGGGAGCGGGACTTGGTATGACCAAAGCTAAGGCAGAGACACTTGTTATGATAAAGAATGCCTTGGTAAGATAAAGCGTGTATATAAACAATTTAGGGGAAGAGTATTAAACTCTTCCCCTTTTTTTACTATATATCAATTTCCTGTACTGCCAAAACCGCCGTTTCTTACTTTTATCACGTTATCATCAATAGTTATTCCATAAGATGTAAATACTCCTTGTATAAATCTATCTCCAGACTTTAATTTCAATGAATTATCGCCATTCCTGTGTTTAACTTTTATCATAATATGCCCTTCGTTATCCGAGTAATAATAATCCTCATCTATAATTCCAACAGTATTTAAAAGATATAAGCCATACTTAAATCCCATACCGCTTCTAGGGTATATATTTAATACCCATCCCTTATCAATTTTTACTCTTATACCAGTAGGTATAGTTGTGGGAAAAATTCGACTCAATCCAATATCATATGGGCAAAAGAAGTCATACCCAGCCGAGCCAGACGTTGACCTTTTGGGAATTTTTATATTATCATAAATTAGTTTTAACTCATCGTCAGAATATTTATCTCCTAAATGAGCAATAGTATCAGCTTTAAATTGATTGAAGCTGACTTTTTCAAATTTTGCAATTCTATTCATACATTATCCTTTCTTAATTTCTTTAATATTTTTAATTATTTCTTCAAGTTTTTTCTTGGAAATAAGTTTATTATCGATTTTAAATTTATAGCCTG
>JAZNQG010000123.1:0-10846 GCA_045590035.1 Clostridia bacterium | reverse complement strand
CCCTCGGTGCCGTTTCACTACCCTTTGGAAACCCCAATCTGTATGAAAATCGCTCGCGATTTTTTAATTAAATAAAAACACCTAAAAAGAAGTCGGATCGTAGCCATGTCGTTCTGTGAGCCAAGGAGTTGCCCTGGGGCTTTGTCTTCCTAAGACCGCTTTGGGCCTCCGACTTCCCTCGGTGCCGTTTCACTACCCTTTGGAAACCCCAATCTGTATGAAAATCGCTCGCGATTTTTTAATTAAATAAAAACACCTAAAAAGAAAATCTTTTTAGGTGTTTTTTATGTTTTCGCTAAATTACTTTACATATAGGACTGATTTAATTTAGATGAAAAACAAGCGAAATGGAGAAATGCGAATATCGCATTTCCTTGCCCGACGGCGTACATATTGGGTACTCCGAGTGGTCCATTTCGCTTGTAGTGTTAACGGTTTTCGCTAAATTAAACAGTCCTTAATATATTGATTACCTTTTTACCTTTATCTGATGCATACTTTGCGGTATAGTATGTGCCGCCGGTGGCTTTTGTAAGATAAAAAACACAGACTTCAGAATTATCTACCATAAATCTGTTTCGCTCATGGAAGCAGGTAGACGCATAATTTTCTCTTATATAGGTAACAGTTGACGCAAAATTCAGAATTTTATCATAAATCAGGCGTTTTTCAATGTCTTTTGGCGGATCTTTCCTGTACGGAAAAGCTAAATGAAGATTTACCGACATATCCTTTTCCATCGCTCGTATGACAGAAAGTGCCGCTAATGTATCAAATCCTTCGGCTCCGCCTGTAAAAAAATCCTTATATCCGTCTTTAATCAGCTTATCTATCACCAAATCAAGCTTATTTTCTATACTTTTTATGTCCCCTTGGGGAATTTCACGATGCCCCGTGAAACATACTGCCTTATTTTCCATTTAGTGTCCCTTTTTCTCACGAATCAGCTTTTGTGTTCTTATATCCTTGCCTGCAAATCTTAAAAGATGGAAATTTTCAAAGAGTCTTGATGTAATTCTCGCAGTGTACTTTTTACTGATTTCAGGCAAATCAAGGTTTGTACTTATAATAATTCTCTTATTTTTAAGAATTCTCTCGTTTATAAGGTCGAAAAGGAACTGAAATGCCGACGGTCCGTTCATTTCAACACCCAAATCGTCAATAATTAAGAGGTCTGCATCATATAAAAGCTTTAGCATATCCTCAAAGTCTTCAACTTCGGTCATTCTGCCGAAGCGGTAATCGTCGTACGACGCAAAAAGCCTTGATGCACCGCTGTAAATCACGGTGTAGCCACGGTCGAGCATCTCTTTTGCAATTGCGCTTGAAAGAAATGTTTTACCCAAACCTGGAAGTCCGTAAAATAGTAAATTCTTACTGTTTTCGGGGTTTTTGCAGAAATTAAGCGAAATATTTACGATATCTTCAATATTTTCTCTCTCGGTCATATTAAGGTCTTTAATTTTAGTGTCCCCATAATATGTAAGGTCAAACTTATCAAAGGTTTGTGTACCGATTAAGTTCTTCATATTTGAAATATCATATGCGTGGTCAATAAGCTGCTGCTTTAGGCATGTGCATTTTTTCCCGTCTATATAGCCTGTATCAGAGCAGATTTCACAAAAATATTTCGGCTTATCAAAATCGGGAGAAATTCCGTATTTTTTTAAAAGCTCTTCTCTTTTTTCGTTTAGTTTTTTAAGCTCTTTATCAAATTCTTCATTAAATTTTTGAGAATTTTCTTTATTTTTTAAGATATTTCCCATAGCCGAAAGACCTAAAAGGTTTATTTTTTTGTCTATTTCCTTAATTTGGGGAAATTCTTCATAGACTTTTTTTACTCTTTTATCCCTTTCGTCTTCTGCAAAGCTTCTTTTCTGGCTGTATTCGGTCATTATATTTATATAAGCTTTATTCTGAGTCAACATTTTTCTCACCCCTTTAAAATTTCCTTGGTTTCATCTTTTCTTTTTAAGATTTCGTCAAAATTTTTTATATACTCAATCGGGTCTTTATAGTTAAAAATCCGCTCGATTGAATCTTTTGTGACCAATTTTGAAGAACCGCCGCCGCCGAGAGCTATAATTGTCTGCGCTTCTTCCATAATGTTAATATTATAAAATGAAAATGTACTCTTTTTCCCGTAGCCAACATTCTCTAAATTGCCCGAAATATTTTTTTGTCTATACATATAATATGGCGAATATCCAGCCGTTCTTAGTGTGTTTTGGGCGTATGAGAGCATTTTAGACATTACATCCGCTTCCTGCAAAGAATCTATCTTATGGCGCAAATTTGCAGCCCTTTTTATGCACATTGAATGTACCGTTATATTTTCAGGGTTAAGGGACACTAAACTGTCTATGCTATTTTTAAAATCATCAAAATCTTCACCGGGGAGTCCTGCAATCAGGTCGCAGTTAATAACTGAAAAACCTGTTTCCCTTGCCATTTTATAGGCCTTTATAAAATCTTGAAAACTATGCCGTCTTCCGATTCTCTTTAGAGTATCATCACTTGCAGTCTGCGGGTTTATACTTATTCTGTCGGCTCCATAATTCTTGATAATTTCTAATTTTTCTTGAGTTATTGTGTCAGGTCTTCCTGCTTCTACTGTATATTCATTTAAATTTGACAGGTCAAAGTTTTTAGCTACTGCACTTAAAACCTTTTCTAAATTATCTTCATCTAAAGCAGTCGGTGTTCCGCCGCCGATATATATATTTTCTACCACATTTTTAGTGTCCCTTAAAATCTTGGCAGTATATTCGATTTCACGTACCAGACAGTCGGTAAAATCATTCATATACTTACCTGAAACCGAAATATCGGTTGACACAAAGGAGCAGTAAAGGCATCTTGACGGACAAAACGGGATTCCGATATATATACTTACCGAATTTTCCTTTATTTTACTTAAGATTTCCGATTCATTTTTAGAAACTTCTTCTGCTAAAACGCACTTTTCTTCGTCTACATCATAAATATCTCTTAAGATTTTATGTGTTTCTTCCAAAGTCTTTCCATTCTCTAAAAATTTAGTAACGGTTTTTGCAGGTCTTACTCCGCACATAACTCCCCAAGGTAAAGTTACATTAAAAATCTTCTCTGCAGCATTTCTAAATGCCCTTGTTACCGAAATAGACGAAAATCTTTTATCTTCTTTTTCAATTGTCTTTTCTCTTTCTAACTTAAACTCGCCAAAATATGTGTCCCCATTGTAAATAATTTCACAATAGGCATCAATTAAATTATTTTTATATGATAAATTTGTGTATATTATTCCGTCATCATTTTCACCAAAATAAAGACGAATAAATACATTCATTTCATATTCACAGTTTAAGCCGTTCTGAATAAGAAGCATTTTTTTATTACCTCTCAATTATTTAATAAACCGACATACAAAATGCCGGTTTATGCTTAGTTTTCTACATACATATTGAACTTTTTTTCATACCCGATGGTAGTTTTTTCACCGTGGCCGGGAAAAACATTTATATTGTCAGGCAAGGTATAAAGCTTGTCTCTTATAGACCTTACCAAAGTTTTTCCGCTCCCTGTAGGGAAGTCCCATCTTCCGACACTTCTTAAAAATAATGTGTCTCCTGAAAATAAATTGTCTTCCGCTAAGTAACAAACCGAACCGTCGGTATGACCCGGAGTTTTAATTGCGGTGAATTTTATATCCCCAATATAAAACTCTTCCTTATCTTCTACAATTTTATCAAGACCGTCAATCTCGAACGGTTTACCTGTAAAATCAGAAAGATTATATGATGATTTTCTGATATTTTTATCACATTCTAAAGTACCGATTACTTTTTTATGTCCCCTAAGCTCATTTACGCTAAAGGTATGGTCATAATGACAATGAGTTAAAAGGATATATTTACAATCTACGTTATTTTCTTCTATCGCTTTTAATATTTTAAAAGAATCAAAACCGGGGTCAATAATTGCCCCGATTCTGTTATCATCATATACCAGATAGCAGTTCTGGTCCATATCAATACTTACTATTTTTTTAATATTCATATTAGTTATTGTAAAGTCTTACAGGAAGAATCATAAATGTATAGTTTGAATTTTCCTTTGCTCTTATAAAGCATGAGCTTCTGGCATTTGAAAATTCCATTTTAATTTCATCATCTTCGCAGGCACGAAGAGCATCCAATAAAAGCTTATGATTAAAGCCGATTTCCAAATCTTCGCCGCTCGCACTTACTTCAACAGCATCATAAACCTTGCCTCTCGCTGTCATACAGGTAATTTCAATGCTTTCTTCCGAAATATTTAAAATTACAGGAAGCTTTTCTGCCTTTGCTGACATATCATCATTTATAATAAGTGCAGCTCTTTCCAATGAATCTGCCAAATCCTTTGCATATGCATTTACATAAATTGAGTTAGGAGTTGTTAAAACAGGTCTATAATTTATGTACTTTCCTTCCAAAAGACGTGTTGTAACCTTAAAATCTTCAAACTGGAAAATTGCGTATCTGTCCGAAACTATGATTTTTACCAAATCATTTCCGTCTTTTAATACCTTTAAAAGCTCACGGAGTGCAAAACCAGGAACTACAAACTGTTTTTCTTCCAAGCCTGCATCAACAATCTCTGAAATTAAAGCTAAGCGGTAAGAGTCTGTTGCAACTACAGATAAAACACCTGACTGAATTTCAAAAAGTGCACCTGTTAAAATAGGTCTTTTAGCTTCATTCTGTGAAACTGCAAAGATAGTCTTTTTAATCATATTCTTTAAAGTTTCTTCCTTTAGGGAAAGACTAAAAACTTCCGAAACTTGAGGCACTTCAGGATATTCCAAAGCATTTAAGCCCTGAATGTTAAATTCTGACTTTCCGCATTTAATTGTAGTAACATTATTTTTTTCATTTACTTCAATTAAAACGTTTTCATCAGGAAGTCTTCTTATAATATCACCGAACATTCTTGATGAAAGAGCGATACTCCCTGGCTCTTTTACATCACAAACACAGTTATATTCAATACATAAGTCAAGATTATTAGCAGTAAATAAAAGCTTACCGTCAGTAAATGCATCAATTTTAATACATTCCAAAATAGGCATAACTGTTTTTGAAGATACAGCTTTTTGTACTGTGTTAATAATCTCAGCAAGGATTGTTTTATGACATACGATTCTCATAAAATTTATTCTCCTTTTTCTTTTCGCTCATAATATAAATAATAATTATAGTAGTATTAGTAGTAGAGGTGTGAATTAGGTGGAAAGGACAAAAAAATCCAGTAAATACCACGTATATTTTTCCAAACTTAAGGTTAATAATAATAGGATAATTTCTTTTTTACCAACACCCTGTTTTAAGAATAAAAAATACTTCACACTTTATCCATTCCACATGTTGACAAATTGATGAATTAAATGTTATTTAAGTCCTTAATAATAAGTTCAACTTCAGCCTTTAAGTCAGCATTTTCATTCATCTTTTCGATAATTCTGTCAACACCATACATAATTGTGGTACGGTCCTTATTACCGAAAACCCTTGCAATTTCAACAAAGTTCATACTTGTGAGCTTTTTGCAAAGATACATAGCAATCTGTCTTGGTCGTGAAATATGACGAAGACGTGATTCACCCTTCATATCTTCCATGGTAATATGGTAGAATTCACATACATATTCCATAATTTTCTGGTATGTAATCTTTATAATACCGTCTTCGGGAACGATTGAGCTTATAGCATTTTCAGCCAAATTCATATCAATCGGCTTAGAAGAAATGCCTGCATAAGAAATAATCTTTAAAAGTGCACCTTCTAATTCTCTGATATTTGAATCTACTCTTTCAGCGATGTATGTTAAAACATCCTGTGAAAGAACTACATGCTGAGCTTCTGCCTTTTTCTTCAAGATTGCGACTCTTGTTTCATAGTTAGGTGCTGTAATATCAATAGGAAGTCCCCATTCAAAACGGGTAATAAGTCTTTCTTCGATATTCTTAAGCTCCTTTGGCATACGGTCGCTTGTAATAACTATTTTTTTGTCATTCATGTAAAGGTCGTTAAATGTATGGAAGAACTCTTCCTGAATACCCTGCTTATTCTCGATAAACTGAATATCGTCTATCAAAAGAACATCAACCGAGCGGTATTTCTGGCGGAAGGACTCCATATCCTTATCCCTTACACAGTTGATCATATCATTTGTAAAGCGTTCGCTTGTTACATAAACTACTCTTTTTGTAGGGTCATTTTCCAGAATCTTATTTCCGATTGCCTGCATCAGATGAGTTTTACCAAGACCTGATTTTCCATAGAGAAACAGAGGATTGCCCTTTGGCTTGTCCTCTCTTGCCACATTAAAAGCTGCAGCAGTTGCGTATTCATTGGACGCACCTACTACATAATTATCAAAGGTGTATTTAGGATTAAGATTAGCTTTTATGTATGGAGTTGTATCATTTTTTTCGGTCTTAACCATATCGCTGGCAGAGTTTAAATCCGAAACGGTAATTTCCACTCTTACCGAATCGTTAACAACACGGCAGACTGCCGCTTCTATATCATCAATGTAGCGAAGCTCAATCATATTCTTACAGATAGTTGAAGGAACAGTGAGCTTTAACACGCTTCCGTTAAAGGAAACGGGCTTTGCTACAGAGATATAGGTGTTATAACCTACCATCGAACTGATGCCCTGGCGGATAAAAGATAAGGAACTTTCCCAGATTTCCATAACTTCCATTTTTATCCCCCTGATTTAGTTTTATACATATCAAAAAAGTTGTGCTCTATTATATTAACAGATTTTTACGAATATTACAAGAGTTTTAACATTATTTTTCAAAAAATTTTTTATTTTTTCCACAGTTTAAGGAATAATAAGGGAAAATTGTCCCCATAATAGCCATATTAAGTGGAAAAGAAAGGAACATATTTATGAGAGAAATGATTGAAATAACCGACATTTTTGCAAGAGAAATTTTAGACTCGAGAGGAAATCCGACCGTTGAGTGCGAGGTTTATACTCCCTGTGGATTCGGACGTGCATCGGTTCCGTCGGGTGCATCAACAGGCACTTTTGAAGCGACCGAAAAAAGAGACGGCGAAAAGGCACGTTACTTAGGCCGTGGTGTTTTGTCGGCAGTTGACTCAATTAACGGAGAAATTTCAGAATGTTTGCTCGGTATGGATATTTTAGACCAGACGGCAATCGACAAAAAACTGATTAAGCTTGATGGTACAATAAATAAATCCCGCCTTGGAGCAAATGCTATTTTGGCGGTATCTTTAGCCTGTGCACACGCGGCAGCTGACAGCTTAGGACTGAGTTTTTTTAGGTATCTTGGCGGAATCAGTGCAAATCGCTTGCCGTGTCCTATGATGAATATTCTAAACGGCGGAGCACACGCCAACAATAATATAGACATTCAGGAATTTATGATTGTTCCCACGGGTGCTAAATGTTTTCGTGAAGCTCTAAGAATGTGCTCGGAGGTTTACTATAGCTTAAAAAGTCTTTTAAATAAAAAGGGCTTGTCTGTTTCAGTCGGTGATGAGGGCGGGTTTGCGCCCAATTTAAAAAGCGATGAAGAAGCGATTGAGCTTATTATAGAAGCTATAGAAAATGCAGGCTACCGTATGAAATATGATTTTTCTATTGCTTTGGATGCTGCATCTTCCGAATGGGTGTCGTTGGACGGCGGGTACGAAATGCCAAAGTCAAAAATCCGCCGCACAACCGACGAAATGATTGACTATTGGGTAGATTTGTGTGAAAAATACCCAATTATTTCAATAGAAGACCCACTTTCCGAAGAAGATTGGGACGGATTTAAAAAGCTAACCCAAAAAATAGGCGATAAAGTACAGATTGTGGGAGACGACCTTTTTGTAACAAACCGAAAAAGGCTTGAAAAGGGCATAGAATACGGCGCGGGGAACGCAATTTTAATAAAAATAAACCAGATAGGTACCTTGACCGAGACAATGGACGCTATAAATACCGCCAAAAGACATGGGTTTAAAACAATTATATCCCACCGCTCAGGCGAAACCGAAGACACCACAATCGCCGACTTAGCCGTTGCCACCTGCTCAGGTCAGATTAAAACGGGAGCACCTGCAAGAAGCGAAAGAGTGGCGAAGTATAACAGATTGCTCCGTATAGAGCAGGAACTTTGCTATACCGCCGAATTCGGTCTGGACGGCTAAAAATGTACAGACCACATTCGTTATTTACAAAGTTTGCCACTCGGAGTACCACATGTACGCCGTCGGACAAACTTTGTAAATTCTGCACTATTTTTATCTCGACCAGCAGATGTTCTTTATACTCATAAATTCAATGTCTCTGTCCTATATGAGTGTTGATGAACAAAAAATATACAATTTTAAATATAATTATGCATAAATAGAATTGTTACTAACATAAAAAATTACGTTCCTTTACAAGTACATTTTGTGGAGGAACTATTTTATGACTGGTTTTAATTCTAATTTCAATGATATTCAAAAGCAAATCTCTTTTGCAAATCTTACTGACGAGCAAATTTTGGAGTTGCTATCCATTTTGCAAACAAAGAGAAGTGAACAATCCAAACTAACAAAGGAAGAAAAGGTCTTTCTTCAATGTTGCAGAGAACGTAGGAGTTATTCTGCAAATAAGGATTTAGATACTGTTGTTTGTCCTATTTGTGGTTCAATCAAGATTATTAAGAATGGCACAAAAAATGGCAGACAGAGATACAAATGTAAAGACTGTGCAAGAACTTTTGGGGATACCTTTGGTACTGTTGCTTTTCGCTCCAAATTATCTATTGTAAAGTGGATTGAGTTTATCAAGTTAACTTTACAAGGGGAGAGTTGCCGTACCATAGCAAAAGAACTTGGTATCAACAAGCAGACAGTATTACACAACAGACATAGGATATGTTCTGTTCTTCATCAGTTTGTGTGCAATCAAGACGATTTCAAGAGTTTAGCAGAGAGTGACGAGTATTACTATCCTTTGTCTTTCAAGGACATAAAAGCCCCAATGTTTTTCTTGAATACACTTGGCAGAATGCCATATACTCATAGAAATTACAAACAAAAACTCGAATATATTGAGAAACAAGGATTTGACAATGCTTTCCTACAATCTCTCATTAAAAATGAAGAACAGGTTAGAAATGAGTTGCTTAACTACGTCAATGACGATGATTTAAAATCACAAGAAAAGTTCTCCAATGCCCTAAATGGTATGGATACAGAGAAAATTATTCAGGTCTTGAAGACATTGAATGAACAGCAGAAGAAAAAGAGAGGTATCAGCAATCAGCAAGTATGTAGTTTGTCTTGTGTTGATAGAAATAATAACCATTTCTTGCAAACTGTTTGTGTTGGCAGAATATGGGCAAGTCATATTGAAAAAACACTTTTACCACACTTTACGGAAGATACTGTTTTGATTACAGACAGCCACAGAGCATATAAGACGGTAGCAAACAAGCACAAGATACCATTAAAGCAAATTCCAAGCGGAAAGCATACAAGTGGTGGATATAGTCTTGGTCATATCAATGGTTATCACCACAATATAAGTGATTTTATGTATCTGTATCATGGTGTATCTTCCAAATTTCTTGACTACTACCTTGCACTATTCTATTGGGTTGAGAAGAACAAGCACAAATCCTATCTTGAACAAGCCTATGATATAATTACTCTGTTATCCAATCAGGCTAAAAAGATACCACTTAACAAGTTTAAGGACAAGCCTATATCCTTTGACTTAAAAGGTATGTTAAGTTAACAATTTTGTTGATTTTATCTCTGTAACGTGACAAATGAGCAAAAGTATGATATAATATAGTCATAGATTGAAACTTTTTTCTAATTTATCAGTCTATATAGATAATAAAACAGTTAGACAAATAAGAATTTGACGTTCAATTTTCACTCTACTAATGGTTGATTTCTCCCCTTTCAACCATTAGTTTGTGTTATTTTTCTTAAAAGGTGCTACAATTAAAGTTAAAGGAGGTAGACTATGGACCAAATCAAAATAGGAAAGTTTATTGCCGAGTGCAGAAAAAAGAAAAATCTTACACAAGTACAGTTGGCAGAAAAATTGAATATAACCGACAGAGCCATATCAAAATGGGAGACAGGTAAAGCAATGCCCGATTCCGATATTATGCTCGACCTTTGTTATATTCTTGGAATAAATGTAAATGAATTATTATGTGGAGAGAAAATTGATATAGAACAAAAAAGCGAACAATTAAATGAACTGATATTTCAGATGGCAAAAAATGAGGAAAGATATCATAAAAGATTTAGATATTCAGCTTATCTGATTCTCGCGACCAGCCTGATAGCACTTGTTTGCCTGATAACTTTAATATCACTTCTTATCCCCGAATGTGGATTTCAAGACTTTTTGATAATAATATCTATTATACTATTCATAATTCCTTGCATTATTGCTCTTAAATTCAAGGTAGAGACAGGGTATTATGAATGTAAGAACTGTCAACATATGTTTGTCCCTAACTATAAAGAGATTACCTTGTTGATGCAAACACCAACCAAAAGATTATTAAAGTGTCCTAAATGCGGCAAATGGTCTTGGTGCAAAAAACTAACCAAGAGATAAATTCCAATTTATCGAGCTGTTTGACCCGTCAGAATCCCGCGATCTGTTTCATACTGCGATCACAAAATCCTTCACACTAGCCTGTGAGGGATTTTTCTTTTTACCTCTTCCCTGTTCACTATTGCCTTCCGCCGCTTTCGGGATCGGGGCAGGAAATCAGTAACACTGAACAGAAAAGATGTTTCCTCCGCCGGATAATCCGGCTCCTTTTCAAGTC
>JAZNQG010000122.1:0-6941 GCA_045590035.1 Clostridia bacterium | reverse complement strand
TCCGAAATTGCCGCAAGTTGTGCGTGGTGGCTTACCGACAAAACCTGTCTGTCATGTGACAGGGACTTTAGCTTCTTTGCAATTTTCTGTGCAGCAGAGCCTGATACGCCCGTATCAATCTCGTCAAAAATAAGGGTTTCGCCGCCGTCTGTATCGGATAAAACCGACTTCATAGCAAGCATTATACGGGATAATTCTCCGCCCGATGCTATCCTTTGAATAGGCTTTAATTCTTCGCCGACATTCGGGCAAATCATAAATTCAACCTTATCCCACCCCGTAAGAGTGTATTCGGTTTTTTCAAAATTAACGCCGAATTTTACCTTGGGCATATCAAGGTCTTTTAGGTTTTCTTCTATCATTCGGGATAGCTTTTGGGCGGCAGTTTTCCTTGTTTTTGTAACATTTTCTGCAAGCATGCATACCTTTTCTTCCAATGCTGACTTTTCAGCCAAAAGTTTTTTAACCGCTTCATCCGATACATCCAATGAATAAAGCTCTTCTTCGGCATTTTTTAAGTATTCTAAAACCGCCTCTTCGCTTCCGCCGTATTTTTTTGTAAGCTTTTCTATGGTATTAAGTCTTTCTTCTATTTCATCAAGTCTTTTCGGTGAAAATTCAATGCCGTCGGACATCGAACGAACTTCGACAGCTAAATCCTGAATGGCATATTTAATGTCTAAAATCTTTTCGGTCAAAGGCTCTGCTTTTTCAATATCGGAAAGCCGTCCGAGTGCTTTTTCGGCTTTCGAGATAACATCATATGCCGAAATTTCTCCGTCATACAAAAGGTCGGAAGTCTCCGTGGACGCTTCCATAATCCTTTCGGCATTTGCCACCATTTCCCGTTCACCTAAAAGCTCGTCCATTTCGCCGACTCTTAAACCCGCCTCAAAAATCTCTTCTGTCTGGTAGCTTAAAAGGTCGCGTCTTTCTTCCATTTCCTTTTTATTGTTCTCAATATCCGAAAGGCGTTTTGAGATTTTTAAAAGCTCATTATATGCTGTTTTATATTCTTCTCTTTCCTTTTCATTTCCCGAAAAGCCGTCTAAGTATTCTAAATGAAACTTAGGGTTTAAAAGCGATTGATTATCCTGCTGACCGTGGATATTTAAAAGAAGACCTGAAACTTCTCTTAAAACCGCGCCTGTTACCATCATACCGTTTATACGGCATACACTCTTTCCGTCAGCCGTTATGTCACGAAGAACGGAAACTTCATTGTCTTCAGCTTCAATTCCCAATTCCAAAAGTGCATCCTTTACTTTATCGGACACCGAAAAAAGCCCCTGAACACGTGCCTTTTCTTCACCGTAACGTATCATTTCACGGCTCCATCTTGCACCCAAAAGGAGATTTACCGAATCTATTATTATTGATTTACCTGCACCCGTCTCACCTGTTAAAACCGACATCCCTTGAGGGATTTCTGCCGAAACCGAGTCAATCAGTGCGATATTTTTAATTTCAAGATTTAAAAGCATTTTTTAGCCCTTTCTCTCAAACATTTTAAGGAGCTTTATTTTTAAATTAAGTGCATCATTTTCTGTCTTTAATATTAAAAGCACGGTGTCGTCCCCTGCGATTGAGCCTAAAATTCTGTGTGCTAAAACCTTATCCAAAGATGCACAGACCGCCTGCGCCATTCCCGCAAAGGTCTTTATAACAACCTGATTTGCCGCACTCTCTATGCTTATTACCGCTTTTTTGAACATATCAAGATGCTCTTTTCCATCCTCTGTTTCAACGATTGTCTGTACGGCGTATTTGTATCCGCCGGACCCAGCACTTTTTTTGATAAGCCCAAGCTCTTTAATATCCCTTGAAACAGTCGCCTGAGTTACCGCAAAGCCTTCTTTTAAAAGTATTTCGGTAAGCTCCTGCTGTGTTTTTATATCCTGCTCTGATATGAGCTTCATGAGCCTTTCGTGGCGAGTTCTTTTCATAATTTTCTCCTTTATACTAACTTTGCGATTAGTCTTTCATAGAACGACTGTTTTCCAAATTTGATAAGCTTTAGTTTTTTATCGGATTTTCTTATCTTTATTCTGTCGCCTTCTTCGATTTTTTCCTTTAGCTGACCGTCAACCATTACTGACGCAACGGGGTTTGCACCTTCAAAAAGCTTTACCGAAACTTCCTTTTCCGGCGATAAAACCGACGGTCTTGCCCTTAGAGTATGGGCGCATATTGGAGTTACTAAAAACATCTCTGTCGAAGGGTCTGCAACAGGACCGCCTGCAGAAAGCGAGTATCCTGTCGAGCCTGTCGGAGTTGCGATAATAACACCGTCCGCTATGTATTCGGTAATTTTTTCTTCGTCCGAGAATATTCCGACATTTATCATCTGTGAGTCAGGCTTTGATACTACAATGTCATTTAGTGCCGTATATTTTCTCTCGCCCGATTCACTTGAGACAAAAATTTCCATCATCATACGGTTTTCAATTTTATATTCACCGTTTATTAAGGCATCCACTGCCTTTTCCATACTATCCTGATCGGTTTCGGTCATAAAACCGACTCTGCCTAAGTTTATACCCATTACGGGAATTCCCATTTCGGCGCATTCGCACGCAGCACTAAGAATTGTTCCGTCTCCGCCTAAAACAATTACTATATCTGTGTTACTTTTAATATTTTCGTCCGAAACATCAACTTCTATATTTCTTTTATTCAGTATCTCAATCAGCTTTTTTGTTACTTTCGAGTCTTTGTCTTTTTTAAAATTTCTGATTACTTTGATTTTCATATTCTGCGCCTCCTTTTATCAGGCTTAGATTGTATATTTATACATATTATACATTATTATTGTTTCTAATGCAATAGTTTGGCGAAAATAAAAAAAGACGCTTAAACGTCTTTTTTCTCATATACAAATTTGTCGAATTTGCCGTCGAATGTGATGTTTTTATATCCCAGAATATACCCAAATCCGACCGCAAAGAACGGAACAAGATACAATAAAAGATTCCCCAAAAGATTTATATTTCCCTTTGATATTTCACCGATTGATGAGATAAATATTGTGTCAAAGATGAAAAGTGCGTTATAAAGAAATCCTGACCACGTAACCAAAGAGCCGTCAATCGAAAGGTATTTCCAGGAAAACCAGTACATAACCCACAAAACAAAGTTAAGCAGAATAACCGAAAGCGATATTAAAAATCCCTTTAGAATATTAGCTTCTTCCCTGTTATGAGGTCTGATATCGTGGTTGCCAAATCTCCAGCCTGAAACAAACATAATCGAAAAATAAATAATCACACAAAAAGCCGAAACTACCAGTTCAATCGCTTTAAATTTTGTTGTTACGGGAAGCAATAACACCGTTACAATCAATCCCGGCAATAATGTTATCAAATGAATGCACAAAAGTGACACCATCTGTTTTACAGCCGATTTAAATATAATTTTCACGTTATACCATTCCTTTAAAGAAGCCATACACTAAGGTTATCCTTAGGTTTTTGAGCTTCTTCTTTATTTTCTTCCAATTTTTCCTTAGGCTTTGCCTTAGCGTGAATATCAAAAAGCGGAAGGACCGCTCTTGCTGTTACACCACCCGAGAAAATTCTTTTAAATTTATCCGAGCTTCTGTTCATATTCTTAATCTCATCCAAAGATGTATCTGCAACAAGCTTTAAATATATATCCATCTCTTCCACAGAAAGCCTTGTATAATCATCAAGGTGCAAAGACTTTGGCGCTAAAGACAAAGCACTCTCTCCCGACAACGCCTTAAGGCGCTTAGTGTCACATATTCTCTCACCTTTAGTATATTCTAAAAGGCTGTATTTATCGGGGGAAGTAAATCTGTTTCCGATTGCGTGCAAAAACTGAACGGTATCGGAAATATCTCTGACAGTATCTAACGGAATACTTTTATATCTGTCATAAAAAAGCTTTCCTTCAAGGTTATATGTACGGTTTACATACCTTGCATAGCTTGTAAGGAGCGGTTTTAGAGCGAGAGAAATGTCTCCGCCGTCTTCATAAAGCATAAGATGCACACGGTTGGAAAGTAATAAAAATGCCAAAAGCTTTACGTCGCCCGAAAAATATTCACCCATTTTGTCCAGGAATTCCAGATAGTCGCCTTCTTCAAAAAAAAGCTTATCCACGCCTCGAAGCAATACATGATACACGCCTTTTTCGCTTTTTTGTCTGCCTGCTCTTGCCATTTTTTACCCTCCTCCCCTATATTTTACCACAGTATATCACAATTTGTCGTATTTTGCAATAGGGACACAAAAATTTTTCTTGAACTTTATTTCGTGGGCATAGTAAGACCAAAAGAAAAATAAGCATAGAATAAGACATTTTAAGCGAAAGGCGGATAATAAATGGATTATTACTCTTATGATATAGAAACGATAGAAAAGGAACTTAAAACCGATATAAAATACGGTCTTTCAAAGCGACAGGTAAAACCTAAAAAGAACAAAATTGCCGAAAAAAAGAAAGCTGGTTTTATAAAGTTGTTCCTGTCAGGGATGTCGGATTTTATGACAATAACACTTCTTTTTGCGGCGCTTATATCCTTTTTGTCTACCCATTTTAGCGGTGAAAGGGATATTTTTGAGCCGATTTTAATTGTGTCAATCGTTGTTTTAAATACTCTTCTCGGCACTTTTCAGGAGATAAGAGCCGAAAAATCAATATCAGCACTTAAAAAACTTACAAGCTCAAAAGCGTACGTGCTCCGTGACGGAGTATGGCAGAATATTGACTCAGAAAACCTGTATCCCGGCGACATAATAAAGCTAAAATCAGGGGATAAAATCCCTGCAGATATAAGAATCATCGAATCGGTATCATTAGAAGCCGATGAATCGGCATTAACAGGCGAATCGGAAGGGGTATATAAAGAAGCAGGTGTTTTGGAAAAGGACACTCCGCCATTTAAAAGATATAATATGCTCCATCAGGGGTCTGTCATTATAAGCGGACACACAAAAGGAATTGTCACAAATGTCGGCATGGATACCGAAATGGGAAAAATCGCAGAGTTTATCCTTACCGAAGATGATGACCAGACACCGCTTCAAAAAAAGCTCTCTGTACTCGGAAAAACACTCGGAATACTTGCAATTTTAATCTGTGCATTGATTTTTTTAATCGGGCTAATAAAAAAAATTCCGCCCCTTGATATGTTTATAACTTCGGTAAGCTTAGCCGTTGCCGCAATCCCCGAAGGACTTCCTGCAACCATTACCATAATGCTCTCTGTCGGAAGCACGAAAATGGCAAAGAAAAATGCGATAGTAAAGCGTCTTTCTGCAGTTGAAACTTTAGGTGCGGCAGATGTGATTCTGTCCGACAAAACAGGAACTCTTACCGAAAACCGTATGGAAGTTACGGAAGTTTTTACATATGACGAGGACTTTTTAAAAATCGCATCGTCGGTCGCCTCTTCCGAAGGCACAAACCCTACCGAGACCGCAATTTTAAACTGGAGTGGAAAAACCGACGGTTACATATTAACAAACGAACTTTCATTCGATTCAAAGCGGAAAATGATGTCGGTCTTAGCAGAAAAACAGGGGAAAAGCTATGTATTTACAAAAGGTGCTGCCGAAATTGTGCTTTCAAAATGCGCTAAAATAAGGACGGCTTCCGCCGAAAATAACCTTTTAGAAGCCGAAAGAAGCACTCTTTTAAAAAAATCGGGCCAGCTTGCCGAAAAAGGTCTTCGTGTCTTAGCCGTAGGTTATAAAGAGTCTGGAATTCTGTCGGAAAATGACCTTGTGTTTTTGGGGTTTTTAGGGCTTTCCGACCCGCCGAGAAAGGAAGCATATCAGTCGGTTTCAGAATGTAAAAGAGCAGGTATAAAGGTGGTAATGGTAACAGGCGACCACAAAAAGACTGCATCAAGTATTGCCGAAAAGGTTGGCATTTTAACTCCTGATTCCAGAGCATTATCGGGAAAAGAATTAGACAGTTTAAATGATGAAAAGCTTTTGGGATTACTCCCCGAAGTTTCTGTATTTTCAAGAGTTACGCCCGAGCAGAAATTAAGGATTGTAAAGCTTTATAAAGCTTTGGGAATGACCACTATTATGACGGGTGACGGGGTGAATGATGCACCTGCCCTAAAGTCAGCAGATATCGGAATCAGTATGGGCAAAAACGGCACCGATGTCGCAAAGGAAGCAAGCGATATGGTTTTGGCTGACGATAATTTTAAAACCATTGTTCATTCTGTAAGAGAAGGCAGACGAATTTATATGAACATAAAAAAGGCTGTATGGTTTTTGCTTTCGTCAAACATAGGCGAGCTTTTATGCGTATTTTTCGGACTCATTTTTTCCTTTACCGAACCACTTTTGGCATCTCAGCTTTTATGGATAAATCTTGTCACCGACTCGCTCCCTGCCGTGTCATTGGGCCTTGACCCCGAAGAAAAGGGTATAATGGATATGCCGCCACTAAAAAACAAGTCGGCGCTTTTATCAAAATCCGACTGGGTTATGATTGCCTTAGAAGGCTCTATGATAGGCGCTCTCTCTTTAATTTCGGGAACTGTCGGCAATATATTTTTCAGTGGTATAGGAAGAACCTTTGCATTTTTGACACTTTCCATTTCCCAGCTTTGCCATGCTTTTAATGTTCGATGTAAGGAAAGCTCCATCAAATCAGGCTTCTTTAAAAACAAAGCACTTAACCTTTCATTCTTGCTCGGTGTATCTTTAACAGTTCTTTTAGCAAAAATCCCTGTGCTTTCCCGCATCTTTGGAATAGCCCCACTCTCTAATAATGCATGGATTTTTATAATATTTACCGCCATTCTTCCAATTGTAATAATGGAAATTGCCAAGTGGTTTGACAAAAAATTTGTGAAAAGAAGTTAATATTTCAAGAATTTTCCGTTAACTTTGTTATTTATTGAACAAATTGTCAAAAATCTTTCCAAAAGTTGTAGACATTTACAAAAATTA
>JAZNQG010000121.1:0-5639 GCA_045590035.1 Clostridia bacterium | reverse complement strand
TAAATTATTCAGCGTCTACCTTAACAACTTCTTTGCCGTTATAGTAACCGCAAGCCTTACAAACTCTGTGGGGCATTTTCCATTCGTGGCACTTCGGACATTCTACCATGCCGGGAATAGCAAGCTTCCAGTTTGCACGCCTTTTATCTCTTCTTGATTTCGATACTTTACCCTTAGGTACTGCCATCTCAATCGCACCTCCTATTCAGTAGTTGTATCCTTGATTAGTTCAGCTAATTTTGCCCATCTGGGATCAATAACGTCCTTTTCGCAGTCGCATTCTTTTTCGTTAAGATTGCAACCGCAAATCTGACACAAACCCTTGCAATCATCTTTGCAAAGATACTGACCTTCAACATTCATAAAAAAGCTGTTAGCGACAATTTCGGTTAAATCAACCGAATGTCCCTGGTAGATAACAACATCGCTGTCAGGAGAAATCTCCTGATCTTCGCGCATAAGTATCTCCTTTACCTTGAAATTAACATCCGTTTCAAACGGAGTTAGGCATCGGGAACAGTTAACCTGCATTTTACCCGTAGCTTTTAAGTTAAGCTCTAAGTTTTTGGAGTTATTTTTGATTGTTCCGTCAAGTCTTAATGGGGAAGTGAAAGTAAACTTTTCTCCCATAAACTCTAAGACAGAAAAATCAACATCTACCGTGAGTGGCATAACGCCTTCGCCGTTTTTAAGAATTTCAGATAAGTCTAAAATCATAGCTATTTCCTTTTTTACATACAAGTTGAATGAGAAATGTGCAAATTATCGTAAATTTTACGACAGCTTAAATTACTTAAGCTCTACCTTTGCGCCAGCTTCTTCCAACTTAGCCTTCATAGCCTCAGCTTCTTCCTTAGCTACGCCGCTCTTGATTGCCTTCGGAGCACCGTCAACGAGTTCCTTAGCTTCCTTAAGACCAAGACCTGTAAGTTCTCTTACAACCTTGATTACGCCAAGCTTTGAAGCGCCTGCATCTGCAAGAACTACTTCAAATTCTGACTGTTCAGCACCTGCTGCTGCGCCGCCTTCAGCTGCTACACCTGCAACCATAACCGGAGCTGCTGCTGATACACCAAACTCTTCTTCCATCATCTTAACGAGCTCTGCTACTTCGAGAAGCTTAAGCTCTTTAATTTCGTCTAAAATCTTAGCTACATCTGCCATGATAATTTCCTCCTAAATTTGTTAAAATTTAAATTACTCAGCGTCTGATGCTTCCTCAGCGGGAGCAACTTCAGCTTCAGCGGTCGGAGCTTCCTCAACTGCGGGAGCTTCTTCCTTTACTTCTTCTGCTGCGGGAGCTTCTTCTTTAGCTTCCTCAACGGGTGCTGATTCCTCAGCTGCGGGAGCCTCTTCTGCGGGTGCTGCTTCTTCAGCTGCAGGAGCCTCTTCGCCTGACTTCTTTGCGATAAGGTCAGCAATTTCTACGCCACCATCAACGATTGTGCTAAGCAATCTTGCAAGACCGGAAATGGGGGAGTTCATTGAACCCATCATCTTCGCAATGAGTGTCTCCATAGATGGAGTCTTTGCCAATGTCTTTATTTCGTCAAGTGTCATTACCTTGCCATCCATAAAGCCTGACTTGATTTCCATCTTTTCATTGTCCTTTGCGAAATCAGCAAGAACCTTTGCGGGAGCAACGGGGTCTTCTGAAACTGCAAGGGCTGTAGGTCCGTGAAGAATACCGTCAAGGTCTTCTAAACCAACCTGGTTTGCCGCTAAGCGTAGCAATGTGTTCTTTACAACGAAGTATTTAACACCTGCTGCACGCAAATCGTTTCTAAGCTTAGTATCTTCTTCAACTGAAAGACCTCTGTAGTCAACAAGGATACCTGTTGCAGCGCCTTTGAGTGTTTCGATGATTTCAGCAACTTGTGCTTTCTTAGCTTCCAAAACTTTTTCGCTCGGCATTATGTTCACCTCCTGAAAGATTTGTTAATGCCTTTCTTAAGTAAAAAGAAAGGCTCTTTCCATAGACGAAAAGAGCCGTTAGTAAACAATCTTACTAAATAACACCTCGGCAGGGCTTATTTTTGTGCCTGCTGTCTACGGATATATTCAACCCTGATATAATATCATATAAGGGATTGAATGTCAAGTAAAAATTTTAAATTAGTTAAGTTTTGCGCTGTTAACCTTGATGCCAGGGCCCATTGTTGAAGAAACAACTACGCTTCTTAAATACTGACCCTTTGCAGCTGACGGCTTAGCCTTTACGATAGCACCCATAAGTGCATTGAAGTTGTCTTCAAGCTTCTGGGCACCGAATGAAGCCTTACCGATGGGGCAGTGGATGATATTTGTCTTATCAAGACGATATACAATCTTACCTGCCTTAATTTCAGCAACTGCCTTAGCAACGTCCATTGTAACTGTACCAGCCTTCGGTGACGGCATCAAGCCCTTAGGACCTAAAACCTTACCCAAACGACCTACAACGCCCATCATATCGGGTGTAGCAACTACTACGTCAAAATCGAACCAGTTTTCACCCTGAATTTTTGTTACAAGCTCCATTTCGCCAACATAGTCAGCGCCTGCAGCCTGTGCTTCGTCAGCCTTTGCACCCTTAGCGAAAACAAGTACCTTTGAAGTTTTACCTGTTCCGTGGGGAAGTACAATAGCGCCTCTTACCTGCTGGTCTGCGTGTCTTGAGTCAACACCGAGCTTTACGTGAAGCTCAACTGTTTCGTCAAACTTAGCCTTAGAAGTCTTAATTGCGAGGTCTAATGCCTCAGCCGGATCGTACTGCTTGGTTTTGTCAACCAACTTTACGCTTTCCTGATATTTTTTTCCTCTAAACATCTTTTTTCCTCCTTATGTGGTCAGTCAAGATAACTTAAATATCTCTCCCACTTTCTTTCACTTTATCAATCTCCTACTACGATACCCATGCTTCTTGCAGTACCTGCAATCATGCTCATAGCTGCCTCTAAGCTTGCTGCGTTAAGGTCAGGCATTTTCTGTTCTGCGATAGCACGAAGGTCGTCTTTTGAAATTGTAGCAACCTTGTTCTTGTTGGGAACTCCTGATGCCTTGTCGATCTTACAAGCCTTCTTTAAAAGGACTGCAGCCGGGGGAGTCTTGGTGATAAAGCTGAAGGAACGGTCTGCGTAAACCGTAATAACAACAGGAATAATTAAACCTGCGTCCTTAGCTGTCTTCTCGTTGAATTCCTTGGTAAACTGCATGATGTTAACACCGTGCTGACCAAGTGCAGGACCTACAGGGGGAGCCGGTGTAGCTTTACCTGCCGGAATCTGCAATTTGATGTAACCTGCTATTTTCTGTGCCATATTGGCCACCTCCTAAAAATTTGGGACAATAGCTTTATCCCATTGTGGTAAATGCGGGCGTTTATTTCACCGCCCTCCCACTGTTTCCAGAGGGATATATCAATGCAAAAAATGCATAGATAACTAAATAAATTAAATCAGAGCTTCTTCACCTGACCGAAATCAACTTCGGCAGGAGTTTCGCGTCCGAACATAGCTACCATAACGGTAAGCTTTCTTCTTTCGCCGTCAAATTCGGAAACTGTACCTGTAAAGCCTTCCATCGGACCTGATGTAATTTCTACACTGTCGCCGATTTCGAATTTAGCTTCACTTACGCGCACCGAATCAACACCCATCTTAGCTACTTCCTCGTCTGTTAGGGGAACGGGTTTAGAACCGGGACCTACGAAACCTGTTACACCGCGGGTATTGCGGACAACGTACCAGGATTCATCGTTCATAATCATCTTAACTACTACATATCCGGGGAAAACCTTGCGCTTTACAACCTTTTCAACACCGTTTTTCTCCTCGATAACATCTTCAAGGGGAACTTCAACTTTCTGAATGAGGTTTTCTATGCCGCGGTTTTCAACCGACTTTTCGATGTTGGCCTTTACCTTGTTCTCGTAGCCTGAGTATGTGTGTGCGACATACCACTTAGCTTCTTCTGTCATATTAACACCTCATCTCCTGAGATTAAAACAGAGATGTCAGCATCTGGAACAACTTGCTGAATCCGATATCAAGTGCTGAAAGAACTATAGTAACAACAGCAATAAATACAAGAATAACTACTGTGTTGTGGATAAGCTGTTCCTTTGAGGGCCATGTAACCTTTTTCATTTCCGCTTTTGATTCACGGAAAAATCTTAAAAGACTTTTTTTCTGTTTAACGTTTGAGTTATTTGTTTCAGCCATCTTTCTTATCCTCCGAAATTATTTTGTTTCTTTGTGAAGAGTGTGCTTCTTGCAGAATCTGCAGTACTTGTTCATCTCCAAACGATCGGGATCGTTCTTCTTATTCTTCATAGTATTGTAGTTTCTCTGCTTACATTCTGAACACGCTAATGTGATTTTTACTCTCATTTTCGTACACCTCCGTAACATATCATTAAACATATGTAGGACTTTTTTTACATGCAAAAAAAAAGAACCTACTTCTAAGCTTTATAATTGTACCATCAAATATATGGCTTGTCAATACTTTTTTGTAAAATATTTTATATAAGAAGAAAAAAGGCAGATTTCTTTTGAAACCTGCCTTTTAGTTTCAGCTCTTTGTAATTGAAACAATCTCGAAATCAATTTTACCTGCCGGAGACTCAACCGATACGGTTTCGCCTACCTTGTGTCCCATAAGGGCGCTTCCGACGGGAGATTCTTTAGAAATTTTGTTGTTTACGGGGTCTGCCTCGGTTGTTGTTACAATCTGGTATGTTTCTTCATCGTCTTCGCCGACTTCCTTTATAACAACTGTAACTCCGATTCCGACCGTATCGTTTCCAATTTCCGAATCATCAATCACACGGGCATATTTTAGCATATTTACAATGGTGTTTATGCGTGATTCCACTTCAGCCTGTTCGTTCTTTGCTTCATCATATTCGGCATTTTCCGAAAGATCGCCGAAAGAACGTGCTTCACGGATTTTCTCTGATACTTCCTTACGCTTTTCAATTTTGAGATATTCAAGTTCTTCACGAAGCTTCGCCATTCCGTCTTTTGTCAAGACGATTTCTTTGTTATTATCCATGACGATATATCCTCTCTTTAAAATATTCCTATTTATTATACCACGTTTTTTATAGTTGTCAACTGTAAAATTTTATCAGTACCCGAATACGCCTGTTAAGCTGTCGTCATTTTCAATCCAGTCGGCTACATCAATGATGCGGTATTCGTCTTCGGTATCACGGATTACAACCTCTAAAATGCCTGCGTTTATAACCATTCTCTTGCACATAGCACAGCAGCAGCTGTTAGCGACAAGGCTTCCGTCGGAGGCTTCCAAGCCGACTAAATAAAGAGTTGCACCCAATGTTTCCTTTCTTGATGCCGAGATAATAGCATTTGCTTCTGCGTGAACGCTTCGGCAGATTTCATATCTTTCGCCACGGGGAATACCCAATTCCTGTCTTATGCAGGTTCCCAAATCGGAACAGTTTTTTCTGCCTCTCGGTGCGCCTACATAACCTGTTGATACGATTTCGTCATTCTTTACGATAATCGCACCGTAATTACGTCTAAGACAAGTGCCTCTTTCGGCAACTGTCTGGGCAATATCCAAATAATAGTTTCTTTTATCGCGTCTTTTCACTGTGTAACATCTCCCTTTTCATTATATATATGAAGAAA
>JAZNQG010000120.1:0-2450 GCA_045590035.1 Clostridia bacterium | reverse complement strand
TGCGGGTTCTCGGTGACTTGTGTTTTTGAGGGGTCATCCCTTACATTTTTCTTTGCCATAACTGTGAGTTTTTAGCGTTAATAACTAATGTTGTCACCGCAAATATATATAGCAAAATTTGATAAAACATTGATATTTAAGTCGTTAGACTATACAAGTCATAAGATGTCATCACTTGTCATAGCAGGTACGAAAGCAAAGACACGAAAAGGGGTAAAACAAGGGTGAAAAGAGGGAAAACGCTCCACACCGAAACGGGGTCGGAAGGAGCGAAAAACGAAGGCAAAAAAATGTGCGAGAAAAAGCGGTGGTATGACCGAAAAGCAATAACTTTTGTAATATGCAGAGTTGAGAGCTGAGCTGCTTTTGTCCCCACTTAAAAAATCGGGCACTAAAAAGATGGCGGTGGCTTGATAGACCTTATAATGAAATATAGATATGGCAGTCAGCTTGAGAATAGAGATGCGGCATATCTTACCGCAATGGATTTTTTGACCTGTTGTACTATGCGTCGTAGGTCGCTTCGCTTGCTAAGTCCCAACCTCTGTCTCAACTCGGACGGCGATACCGGAGCGTTTTTTCGGGTGAAAAATTATCGCAGAGAATTTTTTGCCCGAAAACCCACGGCTTGAACGTGGAGGTATTGTCCCCCCGAGTTAACTTCTTGAGGGGACTTTGCGAGTGAAGCGGGATTTTCACGCTCACATATACTTTTTGTAGCCCTTTCTGTCTTTCATTCGTAAAAAACGGAGTACCTTTGCAACATTATAACATAGTTGTATATGGCTTATTTTAATGATAAATTCAAAAAAGCAAGATTGGATCAGAGTCCATATCTATTCCATTTTATTAACGGATATGACAAATCTCCCTGCGAGACTTTGCAAAAGATTTTGGCAGAGAAACAACTTATTAGTAAAAAAGGATATATCTGTTTTTCGGCTTCACCTTTAACAGCTATTCAAAGATTTTTTGAAGTCAAAGTTAATAGTACCGGTCAACCTTTGTACCAACCTTGGGGATTAGGTTTTTCAAGAGATATATTAGTTCGGGATTTTGGAGCTAGGAATGTTATTTATACAGATGGGACAGAGGGAATACCTGGGAATCTTGGCTGGCGCACTCAAGAATTAAAAGTCGATTCGTACGATTATGAATATCTACGTGAATGGCGCATCAAAGGTGAAATATTTGATTTTTCAGATTTTCCTCAGGGCGAGATAATCGTTATTGCACCAAATCAAGATGCTTTAAATTATTTGTGTGTAAAATTTGATATGGAATTTACCGGAATAGTAAATTATTACACCGGTGATGTAGAAGAGGATTGGAGTGAGGTATGGAAACGAGAATGGAAAGGCATATCTGTAGATAAATTAGAATCTAATCTTATAGATGATTTTGCTCTATCAGGTTCAACTATTTCCCAAGTAATCGGTGAAGATATGGTTGATAAATTGCTTGAAGCTTCTCCGCTGAAATTGTTAACATCAAATAAGAAGAAATGAAAAAAGCCAACTTAAGCCTGTGCTTGACAGACCTAAGTTGGCTTTATCAATTTAAGGATTTGGATTTATCTATGTGTGTATAGTCCACCCGTGAATAGGATTCATCAATACGGCAAACGATTGGTCGGGCTGTCCGTGGTAAAGCAAGCCACCTACAATGCCAGTCCTGCCATCAGGATATACCTGTCGAAATCCGAATGAGTGTGGAGCCGAGTCATAGTATAGCTCAATCTCACATGGGCAGTTTGGATTTTCCTCCCACTGTTTCAAACGGTCAATACATTTTTGCAGGGTGTCATTCTTAATTTCCTTTGCGTAGGCAACAGCCTTGTCGTAACGCTCTTGACATAAAATCTTCATACTCGATATATTTTAGGGTTTATAATAAATCTTCATATACTCCAAAGCCGTAGCAGTCGGCAATGTAAAAGTCCTCACTGCCGATTTCTGCAAGTGACTTCATATCTTCCAGCGTATCGCAATAGAAGAAAATGTCATCATCCTTTTCGGTATCGGAATCCATTCCGATGGCGATACGCACTTCAACGGTATCGTAGTTGTCCTTATAGCGGATAAGACAATCGGCATAGTGAGGTTCGATGCCTCGCTCTGTAAAGAATTTCAGGCATTGGCGACTTATCTCTTTTCTGACTGTATCGGGCTTCTTCCAATCGGAGTCGTCAATAATTTCAAGGCTGAGACCTTCGACAACCAAGCAAGTAGCACCATCTACATTTGTCATAAGTGTACGCTTGCCCATATACTTCTTGCGTTCTTCTTTCCAGTTGGGAATATCCCATTTTTCTGTAGTCCATTCTCCGCGATAATCCTTTGGTTTGCGGAGATACTCTGATAATGTCATTCTAATCATATCTATAATGTATTAAAGGTTACTTTATAAGTTGCACATGGTTTTCCAAATGCCGGGAATGGATTAAACTC
>JAZNQG010000119.1:0-3725 GCA_045590035.1 Clostridia bacterium | reverse complement strand
GGGAAGTATCCGACGGTGTTATCGCACCAGGGTATGAGCCTGAAGCTTTGGAAATCTTAAAGTCAAAGAGAAAAGGTACATATAATGTAATAGAAATTAACGAAAACTACATTCCTGAGCCTATCGAGACTAAGGATGTTTTCGGAATCACATTCGAGCAGGGAAGAAACGAGTTAGTAGTTAATGATGAACTTCTTGCAAATATTGTAACCGACAATAAAGAAATGCCTGAAAGTGCAAAAAGAGACCTTATGATTTCTTTAATCACACTTAAATATACACAGTCAAACTCAGTTTGCTATGTAAAGGACGGTCAGGCAATCGGCATCGGTGCTGGTCAGCAGTCAAGAATCCATTGTACTCGTTTGGCAGGAAACAAGGCTGATAACTGGTGGCTCCGTCAGTCACCCGAAGTATTGGGACTTAAGTTTAAGGATGACATCAGAAGAGCTGACAGAGACAATGCCATCGACGTTTATATTTCTGACGAATATGAAGATGTATTGGCAGAAGGTGTGTGGCAGAATATCTTTACCGAAAAGCCGCCTGTATTTACAAGAGAAAAGCAGAAAGAATGGCTTTCCAAGAACACTGATGTTGCACTCGGCTCTGATGCATTCTTCCCGTTTGGCGACAATATCGAAAGAGCTAAAAAGAGCGGTGTTAAGTATATTGCACAGCCCGGTGGTTCAATCCGTGATGACAATGTAATTGATACATGTAACAAGTACGGAATGGCTATGAGCTTTACAGGAATCAGACTTTTCCACCACTAATATATATAATAAGGCCTCCCAAACGGGAGGCTTTATGTGATTTAAAGGAGCAAAAATTATGGCTAAGGGACTTTATATCCATATACCTTTCTGTATTAAAAAATGTGCATATTGTGACTTTGTGTCATTTACATCTGGCGATTTTCAGAAATATCTTGATATGCTTTTTTTGGAAATGGAAAAATATACGGGTGAAGAAATAGATACCGTATTTATAGGCGGTGGCACCCCGACTGTTTTATCGGCGGAGCAATTAGAGAGATTATTTGAAAAAGTAAATTCAACTTTTAATATTTTACCTGATTCCGAGATTACAGTAGAAGCAAATCCCGGGACATTGACAGTCGATAAGCTAAAATCACTTAAAAAGTCGGGTGTTAACAGGCTTTCAATTGGAGTTCAGTCGTTTAATGATAATGAACTTAAGGTTATTGGGAGAATTCATTCATCAAAAACTGCGATTGATACAATAAATTTAGCAAAACAATACTTTGACAACATAAATATAGATATAATTTCTGCACTTCCCGAAAGCACAAAAGAAAGTTTTTTTGCTACTTTAAAAACTGCCGTTTCACTTGGAGTCCAGCACATATCCTGTTATTCACTGATTTTAGAAGAATCAACTCCGCTTTTTGAAAAATATGAAAAGGGAGAACTTAACTTGCCCGATGAAGACCTTGAAAGAGAAATGTATGATTTTGCGGTGAGTTTTTTAGAAGAAAAAGGATTTATAAGGTACGAAATATCAAACTTTGCTAAAAACGGAAAAGAATCACTCCATAATTTAAAATACTGGAATACAGACGATTATATAGGGTTGGGAATTTCTGCACATTCATTGATTTCGGGAGTAAGATATGAAAATACCTGTGATTTGGAAAAGTATCTCACGGGTGAATTTTTGGAAAATTCATTTTCGCTTACCGATAAAGACAGAAAAACCGAATATATCATAATGCGGTTAAGACTAAAAGACGGAATTGATGAAACTGAATACAAAAATAGATTTTCAACCGATTTCTATAATGAATTTAAGGATATAAACGATAAATATATAAATTTAGGTCTTATGAAAAGGGAAGACGGAAAGGTTTTTCTAAGCTTAGACGGAGTCAGCTTATCAAACACAATAATGTCTGAATATGTATGAAAAATTAAGTTTGTGAATAAATTGTTAAAATGGAAATAATTACTTGACAATTGGATAAAATAATAGTATATTATATTTTGTTAGCACTCATCTAGCTCGAGTGCTAACAAAATTTCTTTTATATAGGGGGCAGGCAGATGGAGTTATCGGACAGAAAGAAGAAAATTCTTCAGGCGATAATTGATGAGTATGTAGGTACTGCAGAGCCTGTCGGTTCCCGTGCGATTTCTAAAAGGGATGATTTGGGACTTTCTAGTGCCACAATCAGAAATGAAATGGCAGACCTTGAAGATATGGGGTATCTTGTAAAACCACACACATCAGCGGGCAGAATTCCGTCGGATATAGGTTACAGATTTTATGTAAATTCACTTATGGAACGTTATCAGCTTGGAGTAGAAGCGGTTGAAGGGTTAGCACGTGAATTTGAAAGTCGTGTAAATCAGCTTGATATGCTTATTAAGAAAGCAAGCGATATTACATCTGCACTTACTGAGTACACGACGGTTATTACATCACCTGCTCTTGGAAGGTCGGTTATACGTAAGATTGATTTTATCAAGATGTCTGGTAGTCAGGCTATGCTTTTAATTGTCACAAAAGCAGGACTTGTAAAACATACAATGATTTCCGTTGAAGTGTCAGATTCTGATGCATTAAAGATTTCCGATGCACTTAATATAAGACTTTCGGGAATGGTTGCCGAAATGATAACTCAAAACGACTTTTTAGAGATTGCAAAGATTTCTAACAGTGTAGAAAAAGAAACGTTAAAAACTATCTTAGATAATGTCTATAAAGCTATAACAGAATTAGACCGTCGGGATGTTTATGTAAATAATGCAAGAAAGATTTTGGAATATCCCGAGTTTTCTGATATGGATAAGGCGCGTGAAATGCTTGATTTTCTTGAAGATAAGGATAACTTAATAAAGATTATCAGCGAAGATGATAAAGATGGAGTCGGCATCAAAATCGGTAAGGAAAACAATATAAAGGAACTGGAAAACACGAGTCTTATAACTGTCGATTATAAGGTGGGCGACAGAACACTCGGAAAAATCGGTGTTATAGGACCTAAAAGAATGAACTATGCCAAGGTGGTTGCGAGCCTTGATTTAATATCGGGTCATATAGATAAAATCCTTGGTGAGATATATAATCCGGGAGGCGAAATAGAGTAATGTCAAAGGAAAAAGAAGAAGTTCTGGAAACCGAAGAAACCACTGATACTAAAGAGATTTTGGAAGAAAACGGTGATGCTGAGAAGATAAAAGAGCTTGAAGACAAGTATTTAAGACTTTTGGCCGAATACGATAACTACCAGAAAAGAACAACAAAAGAAAAGGAAGCAAGATATGCCGATGCTGTAATTGATACGGTAGCGTCTTTTTTACCTGTTCTTGACGATATGGAAAGAGCAACTTCCTTAGAGGTAACATCGGACGAGGCTAAAAAGGTAAAAGAGGGCGTAGACCTTGTTATGAAAAAGCTTTTGGATGTATTTAAAAATCTTGGAGTTGAAGAAATCAAGGCGCTTGGTGAAGAATTTGACCCGAATATTCATAATGCGGTACTTCATATAGAAGACGAAACAATCGCTGAAAATACGGTTGTTGAAGAGCTTATGAAGGGTTATATTTATAAAGGCGAAAGAGTAATTCGTCATTCAATGGTAAAAGTTGCAAACTAATTATAAAACGGAGGAATTTTATTATGGCAAAGATTATTGGTATTGACTTAGGTACAACAAACAGCTGTGTAGCTGTTATTGAAGGCGGAAACCCGACTGTAAT
>JAZNQG010000118.1:0-10792 GCA_045590035.1 Clostridia bacterium | reverse complement strand
AAATTTAAAGGACGGGGACAGAATTTTAATATCGGAAGGATGCACTCATCACAGACAATGCGGAGACATTGGCTCGGTAAAAATTCCAAAAATGATAGAAAGCACACTAAAAATAAAGCCAAATTATCAGTTTACATCGGGAGGAACATTCCCTGACACCTTGGACGGAATAAAGCTTGTAATTCACTGCGGCGGCTGTATGCTAAATGAACGGGAAATGAAAAACCGAATTGAAAAATCCCAAAATGAAAATACACCAATAGTAAACTATGGTGTTCTGATTTCACATCTTTCGGGAATTTTAAAAAGAAGTCTTGAAATTTTTGATCTCAATGACAGTATTTAATAACACAAACTTTTAAAAACAGGGTGTAAAGAAACTAAGTTTCTTTACACCCTGTTTTATTCTTTCAAAGGGATAGCAAAAATTTATTTTTGCGTTCTGGACATTTTTAACATCCCCTTACTCACCATAACCGTCGGGGTTATTAGACTGCCATCGCCAGCTATCTTCACACATTTCGTCTATTCCACGCTCTGCTACCCAATCAAGTTCTTCCTTAGCCTTTTTAGGATTTGCAAAACACTCGGCAATATCTCCGGGGCGTCTTGGGTCTATCTGGTAGGGAATCTCAACTCCCGATGCTTTAGAAAATGCATTTATAACATCTAAAACAGAATAGCCCTTACCTGTACCTAAGTTATAGATATGTACTCCGGGTTTATCAGCCTTTTTCTCTATAGCCTTTAAGTGCCCCAATGCCAAATCTACTACATGGATATAGTCTCTTACGCCTGTGCCGTCGTGAGTCGGATAATCGTTTCCGAATACGTGCACCTTCTCTAACTTTCCAACCGCAACCTTTGCAATATACGGAAGCAGGTTATTGGGAATTCCCTTGGGGTCTTCGCCGATAATTCCGCTCTTATTGGCACCAATCGGGTTAAAGTATCTTAAAAGTGTCATTGACCACTTGTTATTTGCCTTATATACATCGGTTAAAATGTTTTCAATCATAAGCTTAGTTGAGCCGTAAGGATTGGTGGTTGAAAGCGGAAAATCTTCTGTAATGGGCACAGTTTTGGGTGTTCCATACACTGTTGCAGATGAAGAAAATACAAGGTTAAATACACCGTGCTTTTCCATTATATCAACCAAGTTAAGTGTGCCTGTTATATTGTTGTGATAATATCTTATGGGAATCTGTGTTGATTCACCGACTGCTTTAAGACCTGCAAAATGGATTACCGCATCAATTTTGTTTTCTTTGAATACTTTGTCTACCGCATCATAGTCAAGTAAATCCACATTGTAGAATGGCACCTTTTTGCCTGTTATTTTTTCTACTCTCTCCAAGCTCTTTTCGGATGAGTTTATAAGATTATCTAAAACAATCGCCTCATAGCCCTTTTCCAAAAGTTCTACCAATGTGTGTGAGCCGATATATCCCGCTCCGCCTGTTACTAAAATTTTCATTTTCATTGTCCTCCTTTAAAATTTTTAGTCTTTTATAAAATCATTTATTTTCTCTAATTCTTCTCGAATCTTTATACTCTGCGGACAGTTTGTTTCACACTTTCCGCATTTTATGCAGTCACCTATTATGCCAAAATCTGCTTTTAGCTTTTCCCTTGTTTCTTTTTTTGTAACCTTCGCTGCCAAAAATTCATTATATACAGAGAAAATTTGAGAAATTGGTATGTTTTTAGGGCATACTTCTCGGCAATAATTACATTTTGTGCAAGGGATTTGCTTTGTTTTTCTTATTATCTCACGGACCTTTTTAAATTTCTTCATCTTATCTTCGGTATAAGGCACAAAATTTTTAAATGTTTTAATATTATCATTCATCATATCCATATTACCCATACCCGATAATACCATAAATACATCGGGGTAGCTTGCCGCATATGAAAGTGCGTGTGATGCGTCCGAGCCGTCCCCGATTTCCTTTAAGGCATCTTTTGCCCTGTCTGGTAAATTTACAAGCGCTCCGCCCTTTACAGGCTCCATAACTATAACTTTCTTCCCGTGCTTTTTACATACATCGTAGCATTTTTTGCTCTCTACCGTCGGGTCGTCATAGTCTAAGTAATTAAGCTGTATTTGTACCGCTTCCATAAAAGGCTGCTCGGTTAAAACCTTATCCAAAAACTCAGCTGAGTCGTGGAAAGACATCGCAATATGCTTGATTTTACCCTGTTTTTTAAGGTCTTTTATAATTTGGAAGCTATTACACTTTAAATGCTTGTCATATGCTTCGTGATTCATACAGTGGAAAAGATAAAAATCAAAATAATCGACTCCGCAAATCTTTAGCTGACTTTCAAATAACGGCAAAACATCTTCTTCCTTTTCGATTAACCAGTAAGAAAGCTTGTTTGCAAGAACATAGTCTTCCCGATTATATCTTGATGTCAGGCAGTCTTTTATCGCCTTTTCGCTCTTTCCGTCAATATAGCCGTGAGCTGTGTCAAAATAGTTAAAACCACTATCTATAAATTTGTCAATCATTCTTGAAAATTCGTCTTTATCGACTTCATTTTCTATCATTTGAAGACGCATACATCCGAATCCCAAATTTCCTTTAATTTTCTCAAATGACATATGTATTTCTCCTTACATACTCTTCTTAATTTATTATATACTAAGAAGCCATACTTTTCAAGCAAAAAAAGAAATCCTCAAGGGATTTCTTTTTGATTCGTTGTTATGTGCTTGACTGAATGATTTTTGATGAAAAACGGATATGACGAGGTTTACAATCCCGACGGCGTAGCGTAGCGGCGACGAGGCAGTGAATGACAGTCCGGTGGACTGTCAGAGCCGAGACGTGTCCGAGTCGCAACGAGTAGAAGATACGCCGAGTGGCGAGTCAGATTTGTTTTTCGCAAAAATAATCAGTCATGATTAATACATACCGCCCATTGAGGGATCAGGCATTGCGGGCTTTTGGGGTTCGGGAATGTCTGTAACAAGGCTTTCTGTTGTAAGAAGTGTTGATGCGATTGATGCTGCATTCTCTAAAGCACTTCTTGTAACCTTTACAGGGTCAACGATACCTGATGAAATCATATCAACATATTCGTCTGTAAGTGCATTGTAGCCAATACCAACATCAAGAGCTTTCACCTTATCAACAATTACAGAGCCTTCTAATCCTGCATTCTTTGCAATCTGCTTTACAGGTTCTTCCAAAGCTTTTAAAACAATCTGGACACCTGTCTTTTCGTCGCCAGATGTTTCGTCTAAAAGCTTCTTAACAGACGGGATAATATCAACATAGCTTGTGCCGCCACCTGCAACGATACCTTCTTCAACAGCTGCCTTTGTAGCCGCAAGAGCGTCTTCAATTCTTAGCTTCATTTCCTTCATTTCGGTTTCTGTTGCCGCACCAACCTTGATAACTGCAACGCCACCTGCTAATTTTGCAAGTCTTTCCTGAAGCTTTTCTTTATCAAATTCAGATGTAGATGCTTCCATTTCGTTTTTAATCTGCTTAACTCTGTCAGCAATTGCTTCTTTAGAGCCTGCACCGTCAACGATTACTGTGTTTTCCTTCTGCACCTTAATCTGTCTTGCACGGCCGAGCTGATTAACAGTTGCTTCCTTTAAGTCTAAGCCTAATTCTTCAGAAATAACTTCGCCGCCTGTCAAGATTGCGATATCCTGAAGCATTGCTTTTCTTCTGTCGCCAAAGCCGGGAGCTTTAACGGGAACACATACAAATGTGCCTCTTAATTTATTTACGATAAGAGTAGAAAGAGCCTCGCCCTCAACATCTTCTGCGATAATCAAAAGCTTTTTGCCCATCTGAACAATCTGCTCTAAAAGCGGAAGAATTTCCTGAATGTTTGAAATCTTCTTGTCTGTTATTAAAACAAGTGCATCATCCAAAACTGCTTCCATCTTGTCGGTATCTGTTACCATATAAGGCGTGATATAGCCTCTGTCAAACTGCATACCTTCAACGATTTCTGAATATGTTTCAGCTGTCTTTGACTCTTCAACTGTAATTACGCCGTCAGCTGACACCTTTTCCATAGCTTCTGCAATCAGTTCACCGATTGTATCGTTTGCAGCTGAAACTGCTGCAACTCTTGCGATATCATCTCTGCCTGAAACCTTTCTTGCATTCTTTAAAAGCTCTTCTACTGCCAAATCAACTGCTTTTTTGATACCCTTTCTTACAACCATCGGGTTAGCACCTGCAGTTACATTTTTTGTACCTTCTCTGACCAAAGCCTGAGCCAAAAGTGTAGCAGTTGTAGTACCATCGCCTGCAACATCGTTTGTCTTAGTTGCAACTTCCTTAACAAGCTGAGCACCCATATTCTGGAACGGATCTTCAAGCTCGATTTCCTTTGCGATTGTAACGCCGTCATTTGTAATTAAGGGTGAGCCGAACTTTTTGTCCAAAACAACATTTCTGCCCTTAGGTCCCAATGTAATCTTTACTGTATCTGCAAGACAGTCAACACCCTTTAAAAGTGCACTTCTTGCCTCTTCTCCGAAAATAATCTGCTTTGCCATAAATTTTGCCCTCTTTCTTATAATACTACCGCAAGAACATCAGACTCGCGAAGAATTGTATATTCTTCACCGTCCAATTTTACTTCTGTTCCCGCATATTTAGATATAAGTACCTTATCTCCGACAGAAAGCTCCATCTTAACTTCCTTGCCGTCAACTATTCCGCCAGGTCCTACTGCTACAACTTCGGCTACCTGCGGCTTTTCTTTAGCGGCACTTGTTAAAATAATACCGCTCTTTGTTGTTTCTTCAGCTTCGAGCATCTTTATAACAACTCTGTCAGCCAACGGTTTAATATTCATATATGTTTCCTCCTTACAAACCTTTAGCACTCCCCGAAAAAAGAGTGCTAAATTAAATTACTTCACATACCATTATATAGCAAATATCTTATTTTGTAAATAGCTTTTTTCCTTAGTTTTCCTTAATTTACAATTAATTCACAAAATTCTCCATAGCACTGTAGGCATCTTCCCTGTTTTCAAATACCATTCCTTTCTTAAGCCTTGCTACATCGTCTTTCGGGAACACTTCTTTTCTTACTATCTCGCTTTCAAACGGCGCAGTTTTGTCTTCTCCAAGATAGAGATTAAGCCTTTCCCCCTCTAATGTGAGTATATATAAATCCCTATTGTCTTCTGCTGAAACCTCCTTTGAGCCGATGTTTTTTTCGGTCTCGGGAAATAGCGTTTCGTTCCTTTTGTCAACAGAATAAAACAAAAGTAAAATAAGAAGTGCTATTAAAACCAACAGCAGAGCATATACCGTTTTTTTCATACCAAAATCTGCCTTCCATAATAATTTATTTAATATCTTCTTCAATTATTCAAAATTTATACAGTAGCTAAGAAAATAGTTGCAAATTCTTAGGTTTTGTACTATAATATATTATAATAACAGTATTGTGCATAAAATTGGATTTTATTTACAGATAATACCAATACGGGAGGTGCAGGAAACTTGAAGCACGCAAGGAAAACATCATCTTCAAAGAAAGAAGAATTGGCTAAAAAATTTCATAACGACCACAAGGAAATGACAGACGCTGATTTTAGACGCAAGTATCTTTATGAGGATAATTCCGATGTTATCAGGCGTCAAATTCAGAACGCCGGATACAAAAAGCGTTCATTGGACAACTATATCCCGAAAGAAACTTTAGAATCAAAGGTTCAGCCAAGAAAAAGACCGAGCCGTGTATCTGATGACACAAGAAAGATTGATGCAGAAAAAATAAACAATCTTTCAAAGGCGGCAAAATCTTCAAAACAGACATCTTCAAAATCTGCTTCTTCCAAATCTGGTACTACTTCTAAAGCTTCTTCTGCCAAGAAGACAACTGCATCAAAAAAGACAACAGTATCTAATGCCGCAAAGAAGACAAAGAACACAGTTTCACGTCTTGCAAAGGAAACAAAAACAAGGGCTAAAAATGTGGTTTCCAAAGCTACGGCTCCAAAAAAATCTTCTAAAAAGAATCAAAACGGTATTCTTTTTTCACTCTATGAAAGATTTGGAAAAAAGATTGGTGTCGGCGTACTTGTAGCCTTAGTGGTTGCCTTAGGCGTATTCATTGGTATGTACGGTGCAATCAAGAACGAAATCAAAGAGATGAATATAGAGAACCTTGCTCTTAATTATTCGTCATTTATCTACTATAACGATGAAAACGGAAATGCTGTCGAGGATTGTCAGCTTCACTATGAGGGCGAAAGACGAGTATGGGCGGATTCCGAAGATATAAGCATCAACTTAAAAAATGCCGCAGTTGCCATAGAGGACGAGCGTTTTTATAAGCATAACGGTGTAGATTTGGGAAGAACCTTTACTGCGACTGTCAAGTGGGCATTTTCCAAAATCGGTATTGGCGACGCAACATACGGCGGAAGTACAATTACCCAGCAGTTAGTTAAAAACATAACTAACGAAAAGGATAAGTCTGCAATAAGAAAAATAAAAGAGCTTATGCGAGCAACTGCTCTCGAAAAAGAAGTAGACGATAAAGACAAGATACTTACAATGTATTTAAATATCAGCTATTTCGGAAACCGTTGTAACGGTGTAGAAGCTGCAGCAAACCTTTATTTTTCAAAGCCTGCAAAGGATGTAACAATTGCAGAAGCGGCAACAATAGTTGGTATCACACAAAGACCTACCTACTATGACCCGATAAGAAATCCCGAAAATGCACTCAATAAAAGAAATACAGTTTTAGCTAAAATGAAGCAGCTAAAATACATTACAAAGGAAGAATACAACGAAGCTGTAAATCTTCCGTTGGGTCTCAGTCCGTCTGCTACAGAATCAAGAACGATTGTATATTCATACTTTGTTGATCAGGTTGTAAATGATGTAATTGCAGACCTTGTTGAACAGAAAGGCTATTCCGAATCATTTGCAGAACAGCAGGTATTTAGCGGAGGCTTAAGCATTTACACAACAATGGACAAAAAAGTTCAGGAAGCTATGGAAGATGTTTATGAAAACAGAACCGGCTTCCCCGCAAATAAAAATCCGCAGTCTGCAATGGTTGTTATGGACCCGACAAACGGACAAATCAAGGGAATTGTCGGCGGCGCAGGTCCCAAGACCGAAGCACGTGGCTTAAACCGTGCAACTCAGTCCCCACGTCAGCCGGGTTCATCAATTAAGCCGTTATCGGTTTATTCTCCCGGAATTGAGCTTAATAAAATAAATTCCGCAACTGTTTTAAAGGACGAGAAAATCTCAATCGGCGACTGGTCGCCTGTTAACTCATATTCGGGCTTTAAAGGAAATTTGGTACTTTCCAAGTGTGTTGAAATTTCAGCAAACATTCCTGCTGTAAAGGCTTTGCAGAAAACAGGAATTGAAAACAGTTTTGATTTTGCAAAAAACAAGTTCCATTTAAGCACCATCGTCCCAGAAGACAGAAGCTTGGCTTCCTTAGGTCTCGGCGGTCTTACAAAGGGTGTTACTGTAAAGGAAATGGCTGCGGCATACAGCGTTTTAGCAAACGGTGGTATTTACACCGAGCCGCACACATATACAAAGGTTGTTGACTCAAAAGGAAAGGTTCTTTTGGAATACGAGCCGAAATCCGAAAGAGCGATAAGCGAAGCTACCGCATTTATTATGAGCGATATGCTTTCAACTGTTATAACAGGTCCGTCAGGTACAGGAAGGTCTGCAAGACTTAACAATATGACCGCCTACGGAAAAACAGGTACTACAAACGACAGCAAGGACAAGTGGTTTGCAGGATATACCAATTATTATGTCGGCGTTGTATGGTTTGGCTTTGACCAGCCAAAAGACTTAAGAACTGCAGGTATCAGAAATAACCCGTCATGTGTTATCTGGAAGAATGTAATGAATAAGATTCACGAAGGACTTCCCGATAAAAAAATTGAACAGCCTAAGTCTGTTAAAAAGGCAACTATCTGTTCAAATACAGGTAATCTTGCATCAGCAGGATGTTCTTTTGCAAAATCAGGATACTTTGCATCGGGCACAATTCCTACAAAGTTCTGTCGCTTGGAACATATAATCGAGGCATCCCCCGTGCCGACTGTTACACCGGGAACTGATGCAACTCCGGGCGTTGTTCCATCAGGAGAAGCAACAGCACCAACTGTAGCTCCTGCTCCTACAACCGTCCCGCCTGCACCTTCTCTCCCGCCTGAGCCGACGGACAATACTATTTCACTTGACTAATTAAGCATAATTTTTTTACAGAAAAGAGGTGATTCCAATTGATAGAAAATCTAAAAGAACTGTTAGATGAAAAACAGTACTATCGCTTAAAAGAAATTTTAGATGAATTAGAGCCTGCCGATATTGCTTACGAATTCTCAGAGCTTTCCGAAAAACATTCGGCAATACTTTTCAGACTCCTTCACAAAGAAGCGGCGGCAGATGTTTTTGTCGAATTGGAATCCGACCTTCAGGAAACACTCATTAAAGGCTTTTCCGATAATGAGCTAAAAGAAGTCTTGGACGAGCTTTATGTCGACGATGCCGTTGATATCATCGAAGAAATGCCTGCCAATGTTGTAAGCAGAATTTTAAGAAATACCGACTCCGAAAAGCGTCGTGATATAAACCAGATTCTTCGTTATGACCCTGATACTGCGGGAAGCATTATGACAACCGAGTATGTGAACTTGAAAAAGGATATGACGGTTGAAGATGCGTTTTTGCATATAAGAAGAACAGGTACAGACAAAGAAACTATCTACACCTGTTATGTTACCGACAGAAACAGAATTTTGGAAGGTATTATCACGGTCAAGGATTTACTTTTAAATGACTACACCTGTCTTTTGGAAGACATAATGGAAACCAACGTCATATATGTTAACACCTCCGACGACAAAGAGTACGCCGCAGGGCAGTTTGAAAAATATGACTTTTTGGCACTCCCTGTTGTTGACAAGGAAAAACGACTTGTCGGCATCATCACAGTCGATGACGCTATCGATGTCATCAAAGAAGAGGCAACAGAAGATATCGAAAAGATGGCGGCTATTACCCCGTCTGATAAGCCCTATTTAAAAACGGGAGTTTTAGAAATTTTCTTAAAAAGAATCCCGTGGCTTTTACTTATGATGCTCTCTGCCACCTTTACCGAAAGCATTATAAATCATTATCAGGCAGCGTTTTTAACCTACGGCGCTCTTGCCGCATTTATCCCTATGCTGATGGGTACAGGAGGTAATTCAGGTTCTCAATCATCTGTTACGATAATCAGAAGTCTTTCTTTGGGCGACATTGATTTTCCCGATATAATGAAAGTTGTATTTAAGGAATTGCTTATAGCACTTGCCTGCGGATTTACTTTAGCAGTTGCAAACTTTTTAAAGCTTATGATTTTTGACAGCGTCGGAATGGACATTGCATTTGTCGTAAGCGGTGCACTTTTAGGGACTGTGCTTTTGGCAAAGGTTATCGGAAGCTCGCTCCCGATTTTAGCTAAAAAACTAGGCTTTGACCCGACTGTAATGGCAAGCCCTATTATCACCACAATAGTTGATGCAGTATCACTTGTTATATACTTTAAAATCGCAACAAGTGTGCTTCATATATAATAACAAAGGAGTTTATTAAAAATGAAAAAGGTACTAATTACAATTCTTTCTTTAGTTCTTGCCCTTTCAGTCTTAACAGGCTGTGGCGGAAACTATGGATTCGTAGCAACAATAAATGACGATTTTACAGGTGAACTTGGTATCACTTTCGGTTATTCCGAAAAGGTTATTGATGATGGTATTAAAAACGGTAACCTTGCAGAAGCAGATGTTTCGGAACTTACAAAGTATGAACTTGACGGCAAAACATACTACGGTCAGATATCGTCAGGTGCATATACCGGTGCTGCAGAATTTAATCAGACTGCACTTGCAACAACAATTGCATGCATGGAGATAACAAAAGGTATAATAAACAAAGAATATGATGCAGGTTCTTTAGCTGCATTTGTCGGTGAAAACGGTGAACTTATAATAACCTTTGCTACAAGTGAAAACACTATCTCCAAAAAGAATGTAACTGACAATTTTGCCGAAGAAGCCAAAAATTCCGCAAAGACATTTTTAGATAATTCAGTGTTTATGTATAAGCTTCAGCTCCCATGTGAAGTTAAGCAGACTTCAGGCTCTTCTTCTGCAGTAACATTAAAAGATAATATTCTTACCATTGATGTATTGAAACTGACAGAAGAAAATCAAGTATCATCTCTTTCATTTGTATCAGAACCCGGAATGGTAAAAGATACTCCGAAAATCGCTTTTGATGACGTGAATGATGGAAAATGGTACTACAATGCAGTAATGGCTATGGCTAAAAAAGGTGTTGTGACAGGCGTTGGTGATAATAAATTTAACCCGAACGGCACACTTACCTATGCAGAATTCTGTCAGGTGTTAGCAGGATTCTTTGGCTTAGAGACAGGGGCTGAAAACGGATACTGGGCATATAAAGCAATTAAGTCTTGTGTAGACAAGGGATATATCGAGTCTATGGGCGAAATCAAAAATGCCGCTTACGGCGTAACAATCCCAAGAGAAGTTGCGGTTTCGGCCATGGTTATGGCATCAGAAAAAACACCGACAGGTGCATTTACCGAAAAAGATATCCCCGACTATGCTTCTATTTCCGACAAATATAAGGAAAATATCGTAAAAGCATATAACATGGGTATCACAACAGGTGTTGATGAAAATCACACATTTAACCCTAAAAAGAGCTTAACCAGAGCAGAAATCTGCCAGCTCTTTA
>JAZNQG010000117.1:0-5604 GCA_045590035.1 Clostridia bacterium | reverse complement strand
CTTTATCATATTATAATCACAGTAAGGAGTGATTGATATGGCAAAGAATGTTATTAAGATAAACAAAAAGGGTGAAGATGGATATAAGATTATATCTGTACGTATAAAAGAAGGAACATTAAAAAAGATTGATGATTTATCAGTTGAAAGTAATCGTTCAAGAAATGAACTAATAAATATAATTCTTGAAAATTCTGTTGATGATGTAGAAATTAAATAAATTTTTAAAGACCGCACAAAATGTGCGGTCTTTTTATGTAAAAAACAACACCCACAAATAATTGTGAGTGTTGAAAAATACAAAATATGTTTTTTATCTCTTTGATAACTGTCGGAGCGTTTAGAAAACAGTCCGGCGAACTGTTTTTAGCTCCGAGCGTCGAAGGCTGAGTCCGAGACGCCCACTGTTCGAAATGAGGTAAAAAATGTTCGACAAAAAATCGTGGTAAAAAACAAGCATCCACGAAAAGTGAATGCTTGAAATAAACATAGTATATTTTTTATCTCTTTGAGAACTGTGGAGCACGACGAGCTGCTTTCAAGCCGTACTTCTTTCTTTCCTTCATTCTTGAGTCTCTTGTAAGGAAGCCAGCTGCCTTAAGAGTTGCTCTGTAAGCATCTGTATCAACTTCTAAGAGTGCTCTTGAGATACCATGACGGATAGCACCAGCCTGACCTGTGAAGCCGCCGCCCTCTACTGTTGCAATTACATCAAACTTTGTTTCTGTGTTTGTTGCTGCGAGAGGCTGACGAACGATAAGCTTCAATGTTTCAAGACCAAAGTATTCGTCTAAATCTCTTTTATTGATTGTGATTTTGCCGTTGCCGGGAACTAAACGTACGCGGGCAACTGATGACTTTCTTCTACCTGTACCAAAGTACTGTTCTTTTGCCATTGTCCGTTACCTCCTTATTTAATTTCCTGTGTCCACATCTCAGGCTTCTGAGCCAAATGTGTGTGCTCTGCGCCGTTGAATACACGGAGTCTTGTGAGTGATGTTCTGCCGACTGTGTTGTTGGGGAGCATACCCTTTACAGCATATGTCATTGCCTTTTCAGGATTCTCTGCCATAAGCTTGCTGTAACGGATTTCCTTGATACCGCCAACCCAGCCTGTGTGATAGTAACGAACCTTATCAGCGAGCTTGTTTCCTGTTAATACAGCCTTGTCACAGTTGATAACGATTACATGATCGCCACAGTCAACGTGCGGTGTGTAAGTAGGAAGGTGCTTGCCTCTTAAGATGCTTGCTGCAGCTGCTGCAACTCTGCCGAGCGGCTTGCCTGCTGCATCAATGATATACCATTTTCTTTCAATATCTGCGGGTTTAGCCATAAAACTGCTGTTCATTGAAATTTCCTCCTATACTTTTAAGCCTTTCGCCTAAATTATTATCTATCGGTGCTTTTTACACCGTGCAGAAAGTATTGTACTACTTTTTATGTTTGGTGTCAACACTTTTTTATAAAAAAATTAAAATATACTTTTTAATCTCTTGTTTTCTCCTGTTTTCTTTAAAATACTTCGTTTTTCTCACTTTCCATTTCAAAAAATTACGCCCTTTGCTTTTTAACAAAAGGCGTTTTCTATATGATTTATGAGTATTACTTCGTTGTTTTTATGGTAAACTTCGATTACATCGAACCTTAATGGAATGTCGCTTCCGCCGATATAGTAAAGGGCGGTTTTTATAATCCTTTGTTGCTTTTGATGCGTTACAAACTCCGCCGCCGTACCGAAGGCATCCGACTTTCTGGTTTTGACTTCGATAAATACCGTTTCTTCTCCGTCAACTGCGATAATATCAATCTCACCGACTCTGCAGTAAAAATTCCGCTTTAAAATCTTATATCCCTTGTCTTCTAAAAATTTGACAGCGGCGTCTTCGCCGATATCGCCGATTTTTCTTTTCTCGGTCATTTTATATCTTCTCCCAGTAATTTTTTTAAAAAGCTCCGTCTGTGAATGGGTAATACTCCATATTTTAAAATGGCGTCGGTGTGAAGGCGAGTTCCGTAGCCTTTATGTTTTTCGAATCCGTATTCGGGATATTTTTCGGCTAATTCGGTAATGTAACGGTCTCTTGACACTTTTGCTAAGATTGATGCTGCAGCAATCGATGCACTTTTTGCATCGCCCTTTACCATTGTTTCGTGGGGATAAGACATATTTTTTATCGAATTTCCGTCAATAATACAGTAGTCGGGTTTTATATTAAGACCGTCTGCTGCGCGGTTCATGGCAAGATGTGTGGCGTTTAAGATGTTTATTTCGTCAATTTCTTCTTCGGTGGCATATTGAATAGAATAGGCAACTGCTTTCTCTGTGATTTCAGAAAATAACATTTCCCTTTTCTTTTCACTTAATTTTTTCGAGTCGTCAAGACCTTCTATAATTACACCGTCGGGTAAAATTACCGCCGCTGCATATACTCTGCCCGCTAATGGCCCACGCCCTGCTTCATCTATTCCTGCGATTAGATTAAAGCCTTCGTTTTTTAGCTCATTTTCTCTTTCCAACAAAGACAAAAACCTTGCTTTTTCTTCTTCGGGAGTTCTTTTTGCCATAATTTTTCACACCACCAAAAAATATTTTCAAAATAAGTATATCATTTTTTTTCTGAATGTGCTATAATAAAATGGTAAAAAGTATGATATTTTTTTAGGAGGACTAAAAAATGCTTTTATATACAAGAGAAGTAACCGACCCTGTGCTTATTCAGTACATCATTTTATTTGCTATGACAAAGGCTGACAGAATGTTAACTCACAATCAGCTTACAACGCTTGTTTTAGACAGGGTAAATATAAGCTTCACCGAATTTTCAATAGGACTTGACAACCTTGTAAATATAGGTTTAGTTGCGAGATACAAGCCTGATGAACATAATTTTACCTACGAGCTTACCGAAAAGGGAAAGGAAGCAAACGGCTTTTTCTATAAATCAATTCCTATTTATATAAGAGAGCAGATTGAAGAATATATTGCGCCGTTTTTTAGAGAAGAAGTCCTAAAAAGCAGTGTAAGAGCGGAAATTCTTCCTATAAATGAGCAGGAATTTATGGCAAGCATCGGTGTGTATGACAACAAAACTCCCCTTATGGAGCTTAATTTCTACGCAGGCACACGAAAGTCGGCGGCGGCTATGGTAAGACACTTTAAGGAAAATCAGGACGAGATATACAAGGCTATTTTGTATGCTATGACACCGAGCGAAAAGGAAATAGAGAGCGAGGAAGAATAATGAGCTATACAGCGTTTTCTTCTATATATGATAAGATGATTTTGGAGGATATAAACTATCCTTTTCTTTGCGATTTTATCGAAAATGTTTTCGGACTCTACGGGATAAATCCCGATATCGTATTGGATATTGCCTGCGGTACGGGCGGCGTTACGGGGATTTTGGCTGACCGTGGATATGATATGATCGGTATTGATAAGTCATATGATATGTTAAATATTGCTTTATCTAAAAGAGATGATATTCTCTATCTTAATCAGTCCTTTGAAAATATCGACCTTTTTGGAACGGTTGAGGCGGCGGTATGTATGACCGACGGATTTTGCTATATTTTATCCGACAAGGCTTTGGTTAAAGCATTAACCAAGCTTCGCACCTGCTTTATGGACAAGGGTGCGGTGTTGATTTTTGATGTATCGAGTGCGGAAAAGCTTAAAAATATCCACGGGAACAGTACATATGTCTATGACGGCGAAGATATTTTCTACGCATGGGAGAATAAATTTTACGAAAAGAAAAAGCTTTCCGAAATGACCATCAACTTTTTTAAAAAAGGGAAAAAGGGATATAAAAGAATTTTGGAAAGACAGATTTTAAAGGTGAGAACAAAGGAAGAAATCACAAAGCTTCTTAAAATGGCGGGCTTTTCCGATATAAGAGTTTTTTCGTCCACCGAATTTTTAGAAGAAGAAAAGCCTTTAAGATATTATTTTGCGTGTCAGAATCGGTAAAAGGAGATTAAAATGGGAAATCGTTTGACTAACCTTAAACAAAGAATGTCCTTGTTTGACAGCGTGCTTTTATATGAAGTTATAGCCGCTTGCATTATGGGACTTTTAGCGGTATATTCTGCCACATATTCCTTTGGGACGGTAAGTAGTATAATCGTGCAGTCGGGTGCATTTATACTGGGTTTGGTTTTTATGCTTATATTAAGCCGTTTTGACTATGAGCAGTTTAATATGCTGATAAAACCGATTTTTTTGGTGTGCGTATTTCTTTTGGTGCTAGTGTTGATAATCGGAACAGGTGCCGATGAAGTCGGTGCAAAAAGCTGGATTCGTTTCGGACCCATTGGTATTCAGCCTGCAGAAATTGCCAAGGTCGGATTTATTATAACATTCAGTTACCATTTAAAGAAAAAGGAAAAAAGCTTAAATACATTTAAGACTTTGGTGGGACTTTTAGTGCATCTTGGAGTCTTTTTGGGACTTATAATGCTCCAGCCCGATGCGGGCTCGGCGTTTGTGTTCTGCTTTATATTTATAGTGCTTATATTTATGGCAGGACTTTCCTACAGAATTATTGTCCCGTCTTTAATAGTCGGTGCGGTGTCGCTTCCGTTTATTTATAAGTTTTTATTAAGTCCCTATCAGCAAAACAGAATTCAGGTTTTCTTAAACCCAGAGCTTGACCCGATGGGAAAAGGCTACAATGTAATTCAGTCAAAAATTGCAGTAGGCTCGGGTGGGCTTTTCGGAAAAGGCTATCTGCAGGGTACACAGAATCAGTTGGGATTCTTACCCGCAAAGCACACCGACTTTATATTCAGCACATTTGCCGAAGAGTTCGGATTTATCGGTGCATTGATAGTTGTTATTGTACTTGTTTTGATAATCTCAAGATGCTTTATGATTTCATCTAAATCAAGAAGTGTTTTCGGAAAATATATATCGGCAGGCGTTGGTGCGATGCTTTTATTCCATACATTAGAAAATGTCGGTATGTGCATAGGTCTTATGCCTGTTACAGGTATTCCGCTTCCGTTTTTCAGCTACGGCGGAACATCTATGCTGACTAATCTGATTGCTATTGGTCTAGTTCTGTCTGTTTCAAGAAGAAACAAGATGCTGATAAGATAAAAGGAGAAATATATGAAAACTGCACTTATTACAGGTGCATCCCGTGGAATCGGTGAAGCGATTGCAAGAGAGTTGGCAAAAGACGGGATGTATGTATTTGTAAATTATGAAAAAAGTGAAGAAAAAGCAAAAAAAATAGCCGAAGAAATCGGCGGATGTGCTATAAAATGTGATGTATCGGACGAAAAAGCAGTCGCCCAAATGATAAAAACAATCGAAGAAAAAACGGGCGGAGTAGATGTTTTGGTAAACAATGCAGGTATTTCGATTGTGAAGATGTTTTCTGATACGACGCCTGTGGAATGGCAGAGAATTTTTTCGGTAAATGTGGGTGGTGCATATAATGTAACCCGTAGTGTACTTTCCTATATGGTAAACAAAAAGTCGGGACGGATTATAAATATTTCGTCTGTCTGGGGCGAAGTTGGTGCATCGTGCGAAGTTGCATATTCTGCTACTAAAGCGGCACTTATAGGTATGACAAAAGCATTGTCAAA
>JAZNQG010000116.1:0-5774 GCA_045590035.1 Clostridia bacterium | reverse complement strand
TATCATAACCGACCACCATACCTGTAAAGACGAGCTCCCGCGTGCAGTTGCGGTTGTAAATCCCAAAAGGGCGGACAGTAACTATCCTTTTGATGCTTTAGCAGGTGTCGGTGTTGTATTTAAGCTTGTTTTAGCACTTGCGGTCTTAATGGGCGACAGTACAAAGGATGTATTTTTAGAATACGTCGAGCTTGCATCTCTTGGCACTATTGCCGATGTTGTGAGTGTAACTGACGAAAACAGGATTATTATTGAGCACGGCTTATCTGTTATGAGAAATGGCGGAAACAAAGGAATTCGGGCACTTTTGGAAGTTTCAGGGGCACTTTTAAGACCAATTGATGCATCAAGCGTTGCATTTTCTGTGTCTCCGAGGCTGAATGCTGCAGGAAGAATAGGAAGTGCCGATACTGCGGTTAAACTTCTTTTGTCGGAAGATTTGGAAGAAACTAAGAAAATTGCAGAAGAATTAAACGATGCAAACAGAAGCCGTCAGGAAACAGAACACCTTATATTTGAAGAAGCAATGGATAAGGTAATGAAGGATGTAAACTTCGACAAAAAGAAGGTTATCGTTCTTTGGGGTAAAGGCTGGCATCACGGAGTTATCGGTATTGTAGCATCAAGAATTTCCGAAAGGTTTTATAAACCCTGTATATTGATTTCGCACGAAAACGGTGTAGGCAAGGGAAGCGGACGGTCAATTCCCGGCTTTAACCTTTTTGAAGCACTTTCTGAGTGCGAAGAGCATCTTACAAACTTCGGCGGACATTCTCAGGCTGCAGGACTTGGAATAAATACGGGTAGTTTGGAAGACTTTGAAAATGCGATAAATAAATATGCCGATAAAGTCCTTACAAATGACGATTTAATACCAAAAATACAGATTGACTGCAGAATAAAGCCGTCAACCTTGTCGTTGGGATTTGCCCAGGCACTCAAAAAATTAGAACCGTACGGCATGGATAATGAAAAGCCTGTATTTTCGCTTTTGGGTGCAGAGATTATAGCTATCGATACAGTAGGCGCTGATAAAAAGCATCTTCGTATGAAGGTTTCGGCTAACGGAAATCAGGTTTCGGCAATCGGATTTTCAATGTCGGAATATGCGGCGTTTTTCAAAAAAGGTGATTTGGTAGATATTGCATTTTCGGTTGATATAAATGTGTATCACGGAACAGAGAGTCTGCAGATTTTCTTAAAAGACATTAAAAAACACACATCAACAAATTAAAAGGGGAGGTGAATATATGAACTCAAAGGATATGCTTAAATACCCTGAAACGCTAAAGGCTGCAAATAATGATGAACACGAAAAAACCGTATTAAAGATAATCGATATGGTAAAGGGATATGCGCCCAATTCAAATACAGACCTTATTTATGTTGCATACCGTCTTGCAGATGCCGCACATAAAGGGCAAAAGCGAAAGTCCGGAGAACCATATATAGACCACCCTGTGCAGATTGCATATATTGCCGCACAGTTAGAAATTGACGCGGTAGGTATCGAGGCGGCGCTTTTACATGATGTAATTGAAGACACGCCTTATACATTTGAACATATCGAGATGCTTTTTGGCAAAGATGTCGCCGAAATAGTGGACGGTGTTACAAAGCTTCGAAAGCTTCAGTATAACACACGTGAAGAGCAGCAGGTTGAAAACTTAAGAAAAATGCTTCTTGCGATGGCAAAGGATATAAGAGTCGTAATTATAAAGCTTATAGACAGACTTCATAATATGCGAACAATGAAATATATGCCACCTGACCGTCAGCTTGCGATTTCAAAAGAAACCTTGGATGTATATGCACCTTTGGCTCACCGACTCGGTATGTCAAAGATTAAGTCGGAGCTTGAGGATTTAAGCTTAAAGTACTTAGACCCCGTTGCATATGAAGAAATAAGAGAGAGCATCAAGCAGAAAAAAGAAGAAAGAGACGCCTTTGTAAAGGATATTATGGACTCCTTAAAAGAAAGACTTATGACTCTTTCGATTGAAGCTGAAGTTACGGGAAGAGCAAAGCATTTTTACTCGATATTCAGAAAAATGTATGCTCAGAACAAGACTATTGACGAGCTTTATGACCTATTTGCAGTAAGAATTATAGTAGGCAGTATCCAGGAATGTTATGCGGTACTTGGTATGGTACACGAGATGTATACACCGATTCCGTTAAGGTTTAAAGATTATATTGCGATGCCAAAACCCAATATGTATCAGTCGCTTCATACGACTGTTATTGGTACAGGCGGCACACCCTTTGAAATCCAGATAAGAACATGGGATATGCACAAGGTCGCAGAAGAAGGTATTGCGGCGCACTGGAAGTATAAGGAAGGTAAGTCGGGCGAAAGCGAAATGGACGGAAAGCTTGAGTGGGTAAGAAAGCTTTTGGAAACTCAGGTTGACATTATCGATACCGACGACTTTATGAGTACCCTTAAAATTGACCTTTTCTCCGACGAAGTGTTTGCGTTCACTCCAAACGGAAAGGTTATCTCATTGCCGAGCAAGAGTACGGTTGTGGATTTTGCGTTTGCAATCCATACCGAAATCGGATATAAGATGAGCGGGGCTAAGATAAACGGAAGAATCGTACCCAATACCACCATACTTGAAAACGGTGATATTGTTGAGATTTTAACATCTTCGTCTGTCAAAGGTCCAAACCGTGACTGGCTTAAGTTTGTTAAGACTTCTCATGCGAAGAATAAGATAAATCAGTGGTTAAAACGTGAGTGCAGAGAAGAAAATATCGAACAGGGAAGGTCGATGTTCGAAAAAGAAGTAAGACGCCACAATATGATTTCTTCTCAGCTTTTGAAAACTGAATGGATACAGCCGCTTCTTAAAAAATATAACTTCAACACAGTTGATGATATTTTTGCGGGTATTGGCTACGGCGGACTTTCGGCGCAGAAGATTGTTTTAAGATTAAGAGATTTATATAATCAGGAAAAGAAGAAAAACCCGTCACCTGATACTGAATTTGAAAAAATCAATGATAAACCCAAGAAAAGAGTCCGCTCAAACGGTATTGAAGTACGTGGCATTGATAACTGCTTAGTAAGACTTTCAAGATGCTGTAATCCTGTGCCTGGCGACGAGATTGTAGGATTTATCACAAAAGGCAGAGGTGTTTCTGTTCATAGAGCAGATTGCCCTAATATGCAGCCTACGGCACTTTCCGAAGAAGACAGGGGAAGATTTATTGATGTCAGATGGGCAGAAGATGATGTATCGCAGTATATTGCAACCATCTGCGTAGAAGCCGATGACCGACCTGGTATGATGATGGCGGTGTCGGGTGCACTCTCTGAGCTTAAACTAAATTGTGTTACCGTTAATGCCAAGGTCAACAAAAAAGGTCACGGAACTATGAATTTCGGAATTGAAATCAAGGACGCAGGAACACTTAATAAGGCTATCGGCAAAATAAAGACGATACCGGGAGTAATAACTGTCAGCCGACTTAAAAATATTTAAAAGGGAAAATGTTATGCTAAAAGAAAAGATAACCATTACAACCGAATATATAAAGCTCGACCAGCTTTTAAAGTTTTCAGGCCTTGCTGAAAACGGAGCGGATGCCAAAGATATGGTACTTTCCGAAATGGCAGAAGTAAACGGAGAGTTATGCACAATGCGTGGCAAAAAAATACGCCCGGGCGATAAAGTTACGGTGTATTTTGAAGATGAAACTGTACTCATTGAGGTAGAGTGATGGAAGTTAAAAAGCTTACACTTAAAAATTTCCGCAATTACGAAAAAGAAACGATTTTATTTTCTAATAGAACCAATCTTATTTTTGGTGATAATGCTCAGGGTAAAACCAATATTTTAGAAGCGGTTTACCTTGCGGCGACGGGAAGAAGCCCGAGAGCCAAAACAGACAGAGAAATGGTAAAATTCGGTGAAGACTTTGCAAAAGTTGAAGTTGAATTTTCAGACAGACACAGAGATTATAAAATCGTTATAGGTATTTTGCCGGGAAATAAAAAGAGCGTAAAGATAAATGATGTGCCGATAAATAAATTGTCGGTACTGGTAAATTATTTGAATGTAGTTATGTTTTCGCCCGAGGACTTGGAGCTTGTAAAAGGCTCACCCGGTATGAGACGGCATTTTATGGATACATCTGTAAGCTCACTTTCACCAAGATATATGTCCGAGCTTATAACATACCATAAGGTTTTAGCACAGAAAAATGCACTTTTAAGAAAAGCACGCCTTGGCGACAAAAAGGCAGAAGAGAATATTGATATATGGAATATTCAGCTTGCCACGGCAGGAGCTAAGATAGCAAAGGAAAGGCAGAATTTTATAGAAGGACTTACAAAAGAAGCCTATCCTGTGCACGAAGAAATTGCAGGATTACCATTAGGTATTGAATATGTCCCAAGCTTTGGCTTAGAGATATTAAATTCCGACAATTTAGAGGCAGAATATTTAAAAAAATTCCAAGAAGTAAAGGCAAGAGAAATAGAGCAGGGAAGTGCCCTTTACGGCATACAAAGAGATGATGTAAAATTCTATGTAGACTCAAATGATGCAAAGTTGTATGCAAGTCAGGGTCAGCAAAGAACTATAGTCCTTTGCTTAAAGCTTGCACTTTGCGAATATGTAAAGAGAAGAAGAGACGAATACCCCGTGCTTTTGTTTGACGATATTATGAGCGAGCTTGACGAGAAGCACAGGCACTATTTAGCCGATAAAATACGGGATAAGCAAGTGTTATTAACCTGTACAGACCGTGAAGAAAGTAAAGCAGCACGGATAATAAAAGTAACTTCGGGAAAAACGGAAGTTATGTAAAGAAAGGAAGGGACAAAAAGATGTATCTTCATCTTGGCGGAGACAAGTCGGTTGATATAAACGACATTGTTGCGCTTTTCGATATGGATAACACCACCATATCGGCTCGCGGCAGAAAGTTTTTAAATGAAGCGGGAAAAAGAGGCGAGATTGTCGATGTTTCCGATGACCTTCCAAAATCATATATAGTAACAGAATCGGGCGGGAAGCGGGTTGTGTATATATCATCCCTTGCACCGCAGACGTTAATAAAAAGAGCAACGGCGAAAAAATAAAGTAAGTAGGAGAAAGAAAAAATGGCTATTGACAAAATCGAAACCAAGTACGACGAAAATCAAATACAGGTACTTGAAGGTCTTGATGCGGTAAGAAAGAGACCGGGTATGTATATCGGCTCTACATCTATTGCAGGACTTCACCATCTTGTATATGAGATTGTGGATAACTCAATTGACGAAGCTCTGGCAGGATACTGTACCGAAATCAAGGTTGACATTAACCCTGACAATTCGGTTACCGTAACCGATAACGGCCGTGGTATCCCTGTAGGTATCCATCCCCAGCAGGGAATTCCGACAGTTGAAGTGGTTTTAACAATACTCCACGCAGGCGGTAAGTTCGGCGGCGGCGGATATAAGGTGTCGGGCGGTTTGCACGGCGTTGGTTCGTCTGTTGTTAATGCGCTTTCCGAAAGACTTGAGGTTGAAGTTTCTGACGGCGAGCATATTCACTATCAGTCATACGAAAGGGGTAAGCCGACTTGCAAGCTTAAAGTAATCGGTGACACCGATAAGACCGGTACAAAGATTACATTTAAGCCCGATAAGGAAATCTTTGAAGTGCTTGAATTTGAGTATGAAGTACTTTTAAAGAGACTTCGTGAGCAGGCATTCTTAAATAGAGGCGTTAAAATTATATTTAGCGACTTAAGAAAAGAAGAGCCGGAAGTAAATG
>JAZNQG010000115.1:0-2849 GCA_045590035.1 Clostridia bacterium | reverse complement strand
AGCTTCGTCGCATCCAAATGGCTCTATGTTGTCGCTGAAATCGGATAAAATTTGGCGTAAAAGATTAGAGTGATGGATATATCTTTCGGGGTTTGTTGTGATAGTAATAAGATTCGGGCATTTTTCTTTTGCCGATAAAATAGTTTCGCCCGTTTTCACCCCGAATTTTCTTTTTGCATTATAATTTGCGGTTAAAATTATTCCGTGCCTTTCTTCCTTGTCTCCGCATACTGCAACGGGGTGGGGCTTTAATGACGGATTATATGCTTCTTCAACAGACGCGAAAAAACAGTTTGCATCAATGTGCAATATAACTCTGTCCATAACTACCTCCATATAAAAACGAACAAATGTTCTGTTTTTATATTATCACACAGACACTGTAAAGTCAAGAAAAAACCGAACAAATATTCGGAAATTTCAAAAAGGAGAATAAAAATGAGCTTTAATATTATAATTATCTGGAATATTCTGGTATTTTTTGTATATGGTCTTGATAAAATGCTCGCCAAAATGGAAAGCTACAGAATAAGCGAAAAAACACTTCTTACAATGACCTTTATTCTTGGCGGTATAGGTGCAGTTTTTGGAATGGAAGTTTTTCGCCATAAAACAAAAAAACCGAAATTTAAAATTTCGGCATATCTTTCCTTTTTAATAACATCTGGAGTAATATATTATTTTATAAAGTAGGGGCGATTCACGAATCGCCCGCATTATAGAGGCGATTCACGAATCGCCCGCATTATAGAGGCGATTCACGAATCGCCCGCATTATAGGGGCGATTTCGAAGAATCGCCCGTTTATAATTTTCTTCTTTTTTAGGTGGAAATAGAGTGGGTAAAAATTATACGCCGTGTTTTACGCGGTCTTTTTCTTCTGCTTTTTTGCCGTCATTCCAGCGGTCAAGAGTACCAACCAGATAGCCTGTAACTCGTCTGATGCGGTTAAATTCCATCGGCTCAAAGGTGTACTTTAAATCAACATAATCACCGTCAACATTGATGTCGATAGCTGACAATTTTTTGCCGTGGTTTTGCTTTTCTGCTCTTTCAATATAAGCATTGATTTCCTGATCTGTCAGTGTTCCGCCTGTTACGTTTATTTTCATAGTTTATCCCTCCTATATAGTTTATTATTCTATTTTCATTATCAGTTTAACACATCATATAGTGTCGGTCTGTTGCAAATGCAACAAAATTAAAAAATATTTCATATTGCAAAAAATATAGAAATATGTTAAAATAGTAATGTTAGTATATTATCGGCAAGGAGGCATTTTATGATAGGACTAACACTTGAAGGCGGGGGCTCCAGATCGGTTTATACCGCAGGAGTTTTAGATGTTTTACTTGAAGAAGGAATAATGGCAGATGTGATAGTGGGAGTATCGGCAGGCATTGCATTTGGCACTTCCTACGCATCACGACAGAAGGGCAGAACATTGGAAATTGCTCTTAGATATTTTCACGATAAAAGATATCTTGGAATCAAGCACCTTTTAAATCCGAAAAATAAAAGCTACTATAATATGGATTTCGTATTTTATGAAATCCCTGAAAAGCTTGTTCCGTTTGATTATGATGCATTCGAAAAGTATGAAGGAAAGATTTATTGTGTTTTAACTGATTTAGAAACAGGTGAGGCAATTTATCCCGAAGTTCCGAGAGATGACCATAAGCAGACACATCTTCGTGCAAGCTGTGCACTCCCTGTACTTTTCCCTGTATTTGAGATAGATGGAAGAAAGTATATGGACGGCGGAATTGTTGACTCTATTCCGTATAAGAAGGCTATGGAAGAGGGCTGTGACAAAAATATTGTCATACTTACCCGTGAAGATACATACAGAAAAACAACCGATAAGGCAACTGCATTTGCAGCAAAGAGATTTAAAAAGTATAAGACATTCTCTCAGAAGATTTTAGACAGAGCCGATATGTATAACGGAAAAGTTGAAGAACTTTTAAGGTTAGAGAAGGAAGGAAAGGTATTTATCTTCCGTCCTGATGATACAACCGGTGTTGCAAGAACAGAATCCGACCCCGAAGTGCTTCAAAGACTCTACGATAAGGGCGTAAATGATGCAAGAAGCCGAATGGCAGAATTAAGAGAATATTTAGCGAAATAAAAAAATTCCCGAAACTCATGTTTCGGGAATTTTTGTTATTAGTCAATTGTTGTAAAGAGCTGGCAGATTTCTGCTCTGGTTAAGCTCTTTTTAGGGTTAAATGTGTGATTTTCATCAACACCTGTTGTGATACCCATGTTATATGCTTTTACGATATTTTCCTTATATTTGTCGGAAATAGAAGCAAAGTCGGGGATATCCTTTTCGGTAAATGCACCTGTCGGTGTTTTTTCTGATGCCATAACCATGGCCGAAACAGCAACTTCTCTTGGGATTGTTACGCCGTAAGCGGCATTTTTGATTTCGCCCATAGACTCAATGTATCCTTTGTCCACGCAGGACTTAATTGCCTTATATGCCCAGTATCCGTTCTCAGAGCCTGTCTCTAAGCCAAAGAATCCTGCTAACACCTGACAGAATTCTGCATAGGTAAGTGTGCCGTTCGGGTTAAATTTATTATCACCTACGCCTGTTACAACACCTTTTTTAGCCATAGCCATAACTGCATTGTAATACCATTTTCCATCATTCACGTCATCAAAAGCGATTTTCGGAGTATCTTTTACCATTCCGGGTCCTGATACAAATGAAAGAGATGATACTTGATTTTCTTCTGTCAGTTTCAATACATCAATGGTAAGAATATTATCTTTTAATGTTACTGCAGAAGAAGAGCCTGAAGTCTGCTTAACTTCACATGGGAGCTGAAGCTTATAC
>JAZNQG010000114.1:0-11055 GCA_045590035.1 Clostridia bacterium | reverse complement strand
AAAGGTTTCCCTTTTAAAAGGAACTGCATTTTTTTCGTAGTTTGCAAATCCGCCCTTTTGCTTAGGAATTTCACTATTTTCCCAGCCGAATGCTTCCTTTGGGAGAATAGTTGGCTCAAATGCTTCAAAGCCCGATATTTCAGGCACACGCTTTTCTTTTGAAAATGCGTTCTTTACCGCATGATAGACAGCTCTGTACATCAAAGACTCGTCGGAAAACTTAACTTCAAGCTTTGTTGGGTGCACATTTACGTCCACGTTATGCGGATTTAGTTCAATATTTATAACAGAAATGGGGAATTTACCCGTCATAACTTCTGTTTTATACGCTTCTTCCAAAGCCTTTGAGATTGCACGGTTTTTAATATATCTTCCGTTTATAAAGAAGCTCTGGCGTCTTCTGTCCAACCTTGCAGAATCGGGACTTCCGATAATTCCTGAAACCTTTACGCCGTCCAGTTCATAGTCGATATTGGTTACATCCATTGCGGATTTTCTGCCGTATACCGAGTATATGGCGTTTTGAAGGTCATTGTCACCCGGAGTTCCGAACACGTCTTCGCCGTCTTTTGTAAGCTTAAATGAAATTTCGGGGTGCGAGAGAATAAAACGTGACACGGTGTCGGAAATATATCCCGCTTCTGTCGCATCTCTTTTTAAGAACTTCATACGTGCAGGGGTGTTATAAAAAAGGTTCTTTATAACAATCGTTGTGCCGTCTGCACATCCCGTTTCGCTTTGCTCTAAAAGCTTTCCGCCTTCAAAAAGCACGAAAGTACCGCTTTTATCTTCCTTTCTTTTTGTATAAAGCTCAACTCTTGAAACTGCACCGATAGACGACATCGCTTCGCCACGAAAACCCAGCGTTACAATGCCCGATAGGTCTTCCGCGGTCTTAATTTTGCTTGTTGCATGACGAAGAAAGCAAAGAGTAGCATCTTCCTTTGCCATTCCCTTGCCGTTATCGGTAATGCGAATAAATGGTGTTCCGTTTTTCTCGAACTCGACCGTTATAACATCGGCGCCGGCATCTATTGAATTTTCAATCAGCTCTTTAATTGCGCTGGCTGGGCTTTCCACCACTTCGCCTGCGGCAATTTTGTCTGAAATATTGGGAGATAACAGATTTATGATTCCCATTTTAAAAACTCCTTTTTATCAGGATTCCTTAGCCTTTTCGGATAATTCATACAGTTTGTTCAAAGCTTCAATCGGCGTTAAAACAGATGCGTCCAAGCTTTTTAGCTCGTCTATTATTTCGCCTGACACAATGTCGGTAAAGCCTAACTGCATTTCGGGTGTATGTGCGGTTTTTTCGGGCGTTTTTATCTTACCCGACTCGATTTCCTTTAAAATTTCCTTGGCACGCATAACAACCGCCTTTGGAACGCCTGCCAAAGCCGCAACTTCGATACCGAAGCTGTCGTCAGTTCCGCCCGGAACAATCTTTCTTAAAAATGTTATATCGTCGCCACGTTTTTTGACTGCGATTGAATAGTTTTTAACTCCGTCAATCGAGTCTTCCAAGCTGCATAGCTCGTGATAATGTGTCGCAAAAAGTGTTTTGGCACCGATTTTTTTCGGGTTTGCAACATATTCTGCCACTGCCCATGCAATAGACAAGCCGTCAAAGGTTGATGTGCCCCTGCCGATTTCGTCTAAAATGAGAAGCGAGTCGGATGTGGCGTTTGATAAAATATTCGAAACTTCGCTCATCTCCACCATAAAGGTACTCTGACCCGAAGAAATATCGTCGGACGCACCGACACGGGTGAAAATCCTGTCACAGATGCTGATTTTCGCTTCTTTTGCAGGCACGAATGAGCCGATTTGCGCCATAAGAGTAATGAGCGCAGTTTGTCTCATATATGTAGATTTACCCGCCATATTAGGACCTGTGATGATTAAAAGGCGGTTATCATTTTTGTCAAGATATGTGTCATTTGGCACAAAGACGGTCTTTCTTTGCATATTTTCGACTACCGGATGGCGTCCGTCCTTAATTATTATCTCACCCGTTGAAGAAACTTCGGGCATTACATAGTTATTTTTGGACGCAACTTCCGAAAGTGATGCCAAAGCATCTGAATTAGCTATAATTTCGCAAGTTACTTTTAACCTTTCCGTTGCTAATTCAACTTCGTGTCTTAAATGCTCAAAAAGTGCAGTCTCAAGCGACAAAATCTTCTCCGATGCGCTTAAAATCTTTTCTTCAAGCTCTTTTAGTTCGGGAGTTATGTATCTCTCACTGTTTACTAAAGTCTGTTTTCTTATGTAATCTTCGGGCACAAGTGATGAATTAAGCTTTGTAACCTCGATATAATAGCCGAAAACCTTGTTGTAGCTTATCTTTAAGTTCTTTATACCCGTTCTTTCTCTTTCTCTTTCTTCGCTTGATGTAATGTAAAAATGTGCATTTTCCTTGATGGAGCGAAGCTCGTCAAGCTCTGGAGAGAAGCCGTCCTTTATTACCCGTCCGTCCTTAACAGAAAGAGACGGATTTTCTTCGATTCCGCTTTCCAAAAGGAAACAGATATCGCTTAATGTATCTAAATTTTCATAAAACGACTTTAAAAGTCCTGATTTTGTCTTTCCTAAAAGCGCTTTTAACTCGGGGAGCTTTTTTAATGACTCTCTTAAAGATGCCATATCCTTAGGCGATACGCTGCCTAAAAGAACTCGGGTTAAAATTCTTGAAATATCGTAAATTCCAGACAAAGTGTTCCTGATTTCCTGACGGAGCATGGGTGTTTTATAAAGCTCGTCTACCGCAAAAAGCCTTTTTTGGATATCGTTAATATTAAGGAGCGGTTTTTCGGTCCACTGACGGAGACGTCTTGCGCCCATTGCCGTTTCGGTTTTATCCAAAACTCCCAAAAGTGAGCCTTTTTGCGATTTGTCACGCATGGTTTCGGTGATTTCTAATGACCTTCTCGACTGCGCATCAATCTCCATAAACTCTTTTTTACTGTAAACGGAGATGTTTTTAATAAAATCAAGAGTGTTTTTCTGCGTGCGGACAAGGTACTTGATAAGTCCTGAAAGCGCATTTTCCTGCGACTTTAAAAGCGATGCGGCTCTTTCGCCAAAGTGCTCTTTTGCAGTGTTATCCGAAAAGAAGTCTTCGTCCATAACCTCGCTTGATAGAGAGAGCTTTAAATTTAAATCCTTTGAAAGAAGAACACCGCCTTCGGGATTTAAAAGGATTTCACGTGGTGAATATCTTGCGATTTCGCCGAGTGCGTCATTTGGAGTCCCAGCAGCGGTTACATAGATTTCGCCCGTTGAAATATCACAAAAAGCCATACCGAAATCATCTTCGGCACAGCAGACGGCAAGGTAGTTATTAACCTTGTCGGATAGCATATTTTCGTCGCTTAATGTACCCGATGTTACAACTCTTACAACATCTCTTTTAACTAAGCCCGATGCAGTTTTTGGGTCTTCTACCTGCTCGCAGACAGCGACTTTGTAGCCTTTAGAAACAAGCTTTTCTATGTAATGCGATGCGCTGTGATGCGGTACTCCGCACATCGGCGCACGTTCTTTCAAACCACAGGATTTACCCGTTAATGTAAGCTCAAGCTCACGGGATGCGATTTTTGCATCTTCAAAAAACATCTCGTAAAAGTCGCCGAGTCTGTAGAATAATATACAGTCGGAGTACTCTTTTTTTGTCTGCATATAAAGGTCCATCATTGGACTGAGTCCTTCTTTTTTCGCCATTAGCCAAACTCACTTTCTTAAAAAAGGGGATAAAAATCCCCTTTGTCTTTTTTATTAGTGGCAGCCGCCGCAAGTTGAACAGTCGTGTGTGCAGTTGGGGTCCTGACCTGTGATGTAGTAGTTGATAATTCCGTTTACTTCGCTTACTACTGCATCAAAATCCTTCTTAGCTTCAACAAAATTTTTGATAGTTTCGCTTTTTTCTATCATTTCAGAGAAAGCCTGACTGTTTTTCATAGCCGCTTCTTCTCTTGTGATTTTTTGGGACTGCATATCGCGGACTAAGTTCATTCTCTTTAGGTTAAATTCCTTTAAGAGCTCCTGCGCCGCCACGTCTTCTTCCTGTCTTTTTTCTGCATCCTGCAATGCTTTCATTTCAGGGCATTCCTTAATCATTTCTCCAAGCTCGTGTGCTTTTTCCAAAAGTGTCATTTTTTTATACTTCCTTTCTTATAATTCGCCGTAAAGGCTCCATGTCTGCGCCTTTGTTACGGTAACATTTACATATTTTCCGATAAGACTCTCCGAGCCTTTAAAGTTTACAATTTTTCCTGTATCGGTTCTGCCTGTTAACATATTTTTGTCTGTTTTTGAAACAGAATCCACCAAAACTTCAACCCGTCTTCCTTCGTACGCCTTGTTTTTCTTTAAGGAGATTTCGTTTTGGAGGGACAACATTCTGTCAAAATTTTTGTGCTTTTCTTCTTCTGTTAAAACCGACTCCATTTTAGCTGCGGGCGTTCCTTCTCTTTTTGAATAGATAAAGGAAAAAATCATATCAAATTCCGCTTCTTCTAAAAGTGTTAAGGTGTCTTCAAAGTCCGCTTGGGTTTCTGTCGGGAACCCAACGATAATGTCGGTAGAAGTTGCAAGGTTCGGTATCATATCCTTTGCTTTTTTGAGCTTTTTAAGATATTCTTCGCGCGTATATCTTCTGTTCATATCGGATAAAACCTTGTCACTTCCCGACTGAAACGGAAGATGCAACTGAGGGCATACGTTTTTAAGCTCTGCCATAGCTAAAATCAGCTTGTCCGAAAAATCTTTAGGATGCGATGTCATAAATCTGATTCTTTTTAATCCGTCAATCTTGCTTACCCGTCTTAAAAGGTCGGAAAAGTCAATCTCTTCGTCTAAATCCTTGCCGTAAGAATTTACGTTTTGTCCCAAAAGAGTTACTTCGGTTGTGCCGTTTTTAACCAGCTTTTCAATCTCCGAAATAATCATATCGGGCTTTCTGCTTCTTTCTCGTCCTCTTACATACGGCACTACGCAGTATGTGCAGAAATTGTTGCACCCATACATAATTGAAACCCACGCCTTGTGGCTGAATTCATTTAAAACGGGGATATCTTCACATATTGCACCGTCCGAATTTTCGATAGAAATTACTGCTTTTTTCTGGTGATACGCCTTATATAAAAGCTCGGGGAACTTATAAAGCGAATGTGTGCCCATAACCAAATCAATCTGGCGGTGGGTTGTCTTTATTTTTTCTGCAATATGCTCTTGCTGAACCATACAGCCTGCCAAAACAATCATCATATCCCGACGGGTTTCTTTCATATGCTTTAAAATTCCGATTCGACCGAATATCTTGTCTTCTGCATTTTCCCTTACTGCGCAGGTATTAAATACGATTAAATCGGCAATTTCCAAATCATCCACCAAAGAAAAGCCTGCTTTTATAAGCATTCCGCGGAGTCTTTCCGAGTCATTTTCGTTTTGCTGACAGCCGTGAGTTTCCACTATTGCCGTACGGCGTCTTCCGTTTAATTTAAAGAAATTTTCGTTATCTTCCAAAAGGAGCGGATAAAATTTTTCTATTTCCTTGATTTCCGCATCCTGTATATACTTTGCCATTTTTAAAAAGTCCTTTACTTGTAATAAAAATCCATTATATATTTTAGAATCAGTGTACAATTTAGATGCTACTATTTAATAGGTTCAAATTTAAACTGTTCATTTAAGTATTCATCCAATGTACCATCAATTCTATCAAAGTGGTGCGTTCCCTCTGACAATTTTAAATCATTTGCCTGCATATATAATGAAATTGTTTTCCTTGTTGGTTCGGGTATCTGTTTTAATGCACCATACTTTTCAGGGATTTCTATAAAAACAGTATAGTCCGCTATATCATTTTCTTCAACTATTATATCATTAAAATCTTTAGAAAAATGTATTTCCGTTGTTGATGCCCAATGATATATCATTCCTACATAGAAAGAAAGCACAATTGTCACGATCCATAATATACCAATAATTGCTTTGGATACTTTTTTCATTTAATCACCTTTGCTTTCATTCTTTTTAGCAGTTGTAATTGATGCAATAAGCTTTTTGCGAATAATGCCACAATTATTTTTTAAGGTTTTGTAGGTTTCTTCATTAAATTTGTTCTTTCTATATATCAGTTCAATCCAATAACCTGTTTCCGAGCTTTCCTTTAAAGCGATTTCAAGTTTATGAACAAAATCAGACCTGCTTTGTGCATACTTAGCTTCATGTATATTCGCACCAATAGAAGACGAAGAACGCAATAATTGATTTACATACACACTACAACCTTTTATATTATCACATATATCCGAAACTGCTATTGCAAATTCTATTGATTCTTCCCTTAATTGATTTTTGTTCCGCTCCATTTTGTTCTCCTTTTATCGATATGCAAACTCCGTTTGCTCGATATTTTTGCCTCTGCAAAATCGATATGTTTTTCGCTATCGCACAAAACTCGATATGATATAAATCTCGTTGCGTCAGCGACATATCGAGTTGCTTGCAACATATCGAGTCTTTTAAGACATATCGAAAATCTCACAAGAGATTTATATCGACGAATTCAAGCGATGCTTGAATTCATTTTATCATAAATATCCCGAAATTACAAGATATTCGACTTGTTTTTTTACATTAAAAATGGTAGAATAAAAAAGAAAGGCGGTGGCTTAAAATGAAAATAAGAGAAGTTTTTTATAATATAGAATCAAAACTTCTTCCCGAAAGCTTCGATTCCTTTAAAATTATACATATATCCGACCTTCATAACGAGATGAGTGACAAAATTTTCGGCATTTTAAATAAGCACTCGCCAGATATTATTTGCTTTACCGGAGATGCCGTAAACGACAAAAAAAGCCCCGCTGATAAAATGGCGGATTTTCTTGACAGATTATCGGAAATTGCACCGCTCTATTTTGTTTCGGGAAATCACGATAAGAAAAACGAAAAGTTTATTAGGTTAATTAAAAACAGTAAAAATATAAAATTTTTAGACGGAAATAGTGAAACAATAGAAAGAAACGGCGAAAAAATTACAATTTCAGGTATCGGTGACCCGTATTCTAAAAAACCGAATGTGGCAGAGGAAAGGCTTTTAAGAAAATTGGAAAAGACCGAAACTTCCCAAGGCTTTTCGGTTCTTTTATATCACAGAGCGAGCCATTTTGACATTTTAAAGGATAAGGGATTTTCCCTGATTTTGTCAGGTCATATGCACGGCGGACAGATAATTATCCCGCGCCTTGGAGGGTTGCTACCCCCAAAATCAAGCCTTTTTGATACGGGCCGAGTCTTTTTCCCGAAATTCGCAGGCGGATTATATGAAGACAAGGATACCAAAATGATAGTAAGCCGCGGAGTCGGAAACCAGATAATCATCCCAAGAATAAATAACCCCGCCGAAATCGGCATAATAACACTTAAAAAACCTATTTGTTGACAGAAATGATCATTAGGTATATAATTTAGGCAACAGGAATTTCTTTTTTTAAACAGGAGATTTTAAGAATGAAGATAGTAATTTTAGGCGCAGGCAAGTTTGGTTTAGAGCTTTGCCGTCAGCTAACAGATGAAGGACATAATATTACAGTTATAGATAAAACCCCCGAAATCGCAGACCGTGCGACAGATGATTTCGATGTTATGGGTATTTCGGGCGACGGAATGGATATAGATGTCTTAAAGGAAGCAGGAGCGGATAAGGCGGACATATTTATCGCCACTATGCAGGAAGACGAGATAAATATGGTGTCGGCACTTTTTGCAAAGAAGCTTGGCGCAAAGCACGTTATAGCAAGGGTGAGAAATCCCTTATACAGCCATCAGACAGGCTTTATGCGAGAAGAGATGGGAATCAGCATAATGGTAAACCCCGAGTTTGAATCGGCGGTTGAAATAAGCAGAATGCTTAAATTTCCGCAGGCAACCTATGTTGAAACATTTGCAAAGGGCAGGGTGGAATTGGCAGAAGTCAAGGTTTTGGAAAACTCGCCCATTTCAAATCTTTCGCTTAGAGAAATAGGCATTAAATTTAAGTCAAAAGCTCTTGTTACATCTGTTTTAAGAGACGAAAAGGTGTATATCCCGAACGGCGACTTTGTTATCCGTGAAGGCGACAGAATAAATGTTGCGGCATCGCATACCGTTTTATCGGAATTTTTATGCGAAGCAGGCTTTTTCCAGAGTAAAATCCGTTCTGTAATGATTATCGGCGGCGGTGCTGTTGGTTTTTACCTTGCAAGACTTTTAGGCGAAGCAGGACTTAAGGTAAAGGTAATAGACAAAGACCGTGAAAACTTAGAAAGAATCGCGCCGCTTCTTCCAAAGGCACAGCTTATAAATGCCGACGGCACAAACCATCAGGTTCTTTTGGAAGAAGGACTTTTAAATCAGGATGCGCTTGTGGCATTAACGGGTGTTGATGAAGAAAACATCATAGTTTCGCTCTTTGCAAAGGCAGAAGGTGTTGAAAAGGTTATTGCAAAGGTAAATAACACAACACTTTTGCCGATTGTAAGAAGCTTAGGTCTTGATTCGACTATTACTCCCAAGGACGTTGCGGCGGATATTATAAGCACATATGTCCGTGCCAAAGAGAACGCCAAGGACAGCGGTGTTATGACACTTTATAAGCTTGGCGGCGGAAAGATTGAAGCGATAGAATTTAAGGCAGGGGCAAAGGGCGAATATCTAGGCAAAAAACTAAAAGACCTTAAATTAAAGGACAATTCCCTAATCGGCGCAATCGTTAAGGGTAACAAAATAATCGTTCCGAACGGCGAGAGCACCATTGATACGGGCGACAGAGTAATGGTCGTAACAAAGGACTCACACTTCGGAGACCTGTCAGAGCTTTTTAATTAACGGAGGGACAGAATGAATTTCCCGAAATCTTTAAATATTTTAGGTAAAATCATGCTTATAACAGGCACGCTTTTTCTGTTGCCTGTTATTGTTGCGTTTATTTATAAGGAAAATACCGCGTTGTCATTTTTAGTTCCAATGACAGCGATGCTTGTTTTGGGAGCGGCGTTTACCAGATTTTCAGCTGATGACAAGCCGCTTTATATAGGCGACGGATTTTTTATCGTAACATTTTCATGGATTTTGCTCTCTTTGTTTGGCGCAATTCCCTTTGTTATGGCAGGATATTTAGACTATGTTGATGCCGTTTTTGAGACGGTTTCAGGCTTTACAACAACGGGAAGCACAGTTTTAACAAACATAGAGGCTTTGCCAAACTCACTCCTTTTCTGGCGAAGCTTTACCCATTGGCTCGGCGGTATGGGAGTATTGGTTTTTGTGCTTGCAATATCTTCAAAAAAAGACGAAAAGAATATGTTCATTATGCGTGCAGAGTCCCCCGGTCCAAAAGCAGGGAAGCTGGTTTCAAGCACCAAAAAGACCGCAAGAATTCTCTATCTTATATATCTTAGCCTTACCCTTTTGGAGATTGTCTTTTTACTCCTCGGCAAAATGCCGTTGTTTGATTCAATCGTAACCGCATTTGCAACCGCAGGTACGGGTGGATTTTCGGTAAAAAATGCAAGTATTGCGGGATATGAAAGTGCATATATTGAGTATGTAGTTGCGATATTTATGATACTCTTCGGAGTTAATTTTTCGCTCTATTTTATGATAATTGTCGGAAAAATCAAAGATGCAATAAAGAGCGAAGAGCTTAGATGGTACTTAGGAATTATCCTTGCGGCAACCGTTATAATTTGCTTTATAATTATGCCTTTATATAAGACATTTGCCGATTCTTTCAGAAATTCGCTATTTACCGTGTCGGCAATTATTTCGACTACGGGATTTGTGACGACAGACTTTGAAATATGGCCGACCGCTGCAAAGACGATAATTTTCCTGCTTATGTTTATAGGCGGATGTCAGGGTTCGACAGGCGGCGGTCTTAAGATAATAAGAATTATAATTTTGACAAAATTCGCAAAAAGTGCTCTTAAATTATCCGCACATCCGAGAACTGTTGTGCCTTTATCTGTTGACAAAAAGACGGTTGACGGGGATATTATAAAGGGCGTTTTGGGATATTTTGGCGTATTTGCGTTAATTTTTGCTCTGTCGGTTATACTTTTATCCTTTGACAAGGTGTCTTTAATAGAGTCTATTTCGGGTGTTGCGACTTGTATAAACAACGTAGGCCCTGCGTTTGAAAGCTTAGGTGCAACGGGCAATTTCTCTTGCCTTTCTGATTTTTCAAAGATTGTTCTTATCTTTGATATGCTTTTGGGAAGACTTGAAATTTTCCCTGTGCTTGCACTTTTATCGCCGTCTGTATGGAAGAGGTGATAAGCTGTGAAAAAAGGAATGAGAGCATTTTTACTATATTTTAAAAAATGTATAACCAATGATTTAATTACCGTATATGCGGCGCAGGCAAGCTTTTATATTATAATTGCACTTATACCCTTTTTAATGCTTGCGATGTCGCTTTTGCAGTTTATTGTGCCTGTAGATTTTGAAGAAGTCATTATGGCTTTAAATAAAATGCTCCCCGAGAATATGCACGACTTAGCATACAGAATTTTGTCCGAGCTTTCCACAAAATCGACGGGCTTTTTGTCATTCTCGGCGATAACTGCGCTCTGGACAACATCTCGCGGTGCGGCGTCTTTGCAGTCGGGGGTCAGAAAAATTTATAAAAGCACAAGGGAAAAAGGCTTTATCTTAACCCGCTGGCTTTCGATTGTGCACACGCTTGTATTCGTTATAATATTCGTTGCGGCACTTATTTTGCTCGTATTCGGCTCAACCATCACCGATATTTTATCAAAATACTTTGGTCTTGCTTTAATTATTACGCTGTTTGAAAATTTACGAGGACTTATTGCGGTTTTGACATTTACGCTTTTCTTTGCGCTTATGTATAAGTTTTTCGCTGGCAAAAAAGTTCCTTTTAAAAATCAGCTCCCTGGAGCTTTGTTTTCGGCAATAGGATGGGTGTTTTTCTCGCTCGTATTCGGACTCTATATCAATAACTTCGCGGATTATTCCTATATCTACGGAAGTCTTACCGCA
>JAZNQG010000113.1:0-9046 GCA_045590035.1 Clostridia bacterium | reverse complement strand
TTCCAAACTCCAATCAGATAGATATTTTTTCCATGAAATTAAGTCCATCAGGGCTTTTTTTAAGTCTTAATACAAAGTGGAATTTATCAACTTCCGTGCACATAGCAAACACATTTTCAGGAAAAACATCATTTTGTGCTTTATCAAAGAATTTAGCACCGGATGTATATTTTAAATTCTCGGCCTGGGTTTTGATGTCAAATTCTTCATCTAAAAGTAATGCCTTAATGTATTCAGCGCATAATGTGTCTTCTTCTGACGGAGCCTTTGCTTCAAGGCCCATACAAACAAGCGACACTTTGTTATATCCGCTTTTTCTTATATACTCTGCAGTCGCCTTTGCATTAACTAATGATGCAGCAAGGATTTCATCCGCGAAGATAGCATTTGCTATACCTTGTGTGCCTGCACTTGTCGTATGAATAATCGTTTTTCCTTTTACATCAATTTTTAAAAGCTCACACGGAGAATTCCCTGTATCAAACCCCGGCATTATTTTTCCGTGTCTTTCTCCCGCTAAAATAATATCAGGATTTTCTTCCTTAAGTTTATAAGCTAAATCGCTGTCGCCCACAGGAATAATCTTTTCTGCACCCCGAAAAAACATATATGTTTCCATAGAGAACGCCCTGAACACATCAATTATAACTGTAATTCCTCTTGCTTTTTTTGCACCTTCGATTAAATGCAGTATTTTTATATCCATATCTATATCCTTCTACTATTTCATAAGTGTTTCAAGATACTCTAAGCATCCATAATTATATTTTGCAAAAACCTTAAGCATAAAGTCATCAGGATACAAACAATGTGTTTCTAATGTAAAAGGACCTTCATATCCGATTGATTTAAATGCCTGCATTACATTATTCCAATCGATATTTCCCGAGTCGGGCGGCAAATGATAGTCTCCATTACCATGGTTATTATGTATATGTGTACACTTGATTCTGTCTGATAAGTATTTAATTACATCTGCCTGATTGGAATATACTAAATTTGCATGTCCGGTGTCCCAGCAAATTCCCACGCTTTCATCATTAAAGCTGTCTACAAGCTCACACAAGTCTTCATAATTTGATGAATAAAAGGCATTCATAGGTCCCTGAGCATCCGGGAAAATAGGTAAGTTTTCTGCCGCAATTCCTGTGTTATATTTCTTCGCACATTCAAGATAAACAGACATAGCCCTTTTGTTATCCTCAAACGCCCTCTTTCTTGAAAACCCAAAATTCACAGAAGACCTTGGATGCAACGCGCACCAGGGTGCACCGAGTTTTCCACTCGCAATTATGGCTTGTTTTGTTACAAATTCAAACAGGTCATCTAGAAGCTCTGATGACATATCAAGCGGATAATAGAAAGGATGCGACTGCACACATTCAAGGTTATTCTTTTGTAGTATCTTAAGTATATCTTCGGTTGCTTTTTCCCACACATATTCGTCCATACTCATTATTTCTGTTAAATTGACAGAAATATGACGAAAACCACTTTCTGATGCAAATCGACATTTCTTTTCGAAACTTTCGTTGTAACCTATCTGGATTGATTTAATCACAAAGAATCCCCCTTATTTATATTAGTTTGATTAGTTTGATTATATCATAACGTCAAAAATCGGAGTGTCAAATATGTGTCTAAAAACTGTAAATTTGTCTTAACATTTTTTATGTTGTCTTTTATATTCAGATACTGATATTCCCTTTTCTGCTTTAAAACACCTTAAGAAATAATTTACATCGGAAAAGCCTGTCTCTTCCGCTATTTCAAGATTAGATTTGTTTTTGTATCTTAACAGCTCTGCAGCTTTTTCAATTCTCTCGTGCTTTATAAATGCCGCAATACCACTGGGCATATATGCTCTTGTTATTTTATATATCTCGGATTTTGAAAGATAAAATTCACGGCAAAGTTCATTTACCGTAAGATTTTTTGACAAGTTCTTGCGAATATATTCGGCTATCTTATAAGCAACGGGAGTTTCATCCGAATATGCTATTTTATCATAGACTATATACCTTGAAAGTGCTAAAAGGATTTTAGATATATCGTCTGTCTGTTCCTTGGAATAATACGGAATATTATAAAGCATATCCTTAATCTCATTATCATCTATCTTATAATCTTTACATTTTTCTATAACCCCACTAACGAACAAATCTTTATTCTTTTCGTTTGTAATCTGACCAAACATTATATATCCGATTACCGATATACCGTCCGTTAAAGGTGCAATAACTTCATTTAATCCCGCATGGCATACTTCGTTTATAACCTTATTTTTTCTTAAACATTTCATACACAGATTTTTGGTACACTCTTCGCACTTACCTTTTGACATCGGATTATTATGTAAAAGCTTACAAAAAGCCGAATTTTCCAAAGGATATGCAAGTATTTCTATAAACTCACTGTCATATACAGCGACCTTAATGCCTGTTATATTATAAAATGACTTTATTAAATCATTTAATTTTTCTTTGTCCATTCTTGTTATCATAATTATATCTCCTAAATTACTTTACAAAAATTATATCACTTAAGACATTTACTGTAAAGAAAAAAGCGTATGTTATCATACGCTTTTTCAATTAATTAAAAGACACTATTAACTTTTCGCCCTTTTTCAAAAATACCTTTTTAACCCCACAAAGTGATTTATGTGGGATGTATTCGTACTTTAATAGTGAATATCTAGTGTCAAATCCGCCTTCATTTGTAAGAATACAAGTGTTTTCATCTGTCCAGTTTTCAATTATTTTTGAATATGTAAGGCCGTGTCCGAAAGGATAAAGCGGAGTACCTTTATAAAACTTATATGTTCTGTTTTCCATGCTATAATCCTCAAACGGTGGTAAATCGTCGATTGTTTTATAAAATGTTACAGGTAATCTTCCGCTCGGCGATACATTACCAAAAATTATATCCGCCAAAGCTTTTCCGCCCTCTGCACCCGGGTAGAAGCACTGGATAACCGCATCAGAATTTTCGTCTTCGTAAGATAAATTCATACAACTTCCGCTGACATTTACAAATACTATTGGTTTACCGAGTGAATGCATCTTTTCGATCAATATCTTCTGAGTTTCAGGAATTTCAATATCAGGCTTATCACCTGACATATCGATACTGAAATCATCCCCTTCTTCACCCTCAAGCGATGGGTCAATGCCCATACACATAATGATAACATCCGCATCCACAGCGTTAACTACTGCATCTCTTTCTCTGTCGAAATGCGGATCCTTTCCAATCAAAGATGCACCAATCGCATAATAAACTTTGCCCTCACATACACCCTGAATACCACGAAGTAAGGTTGTATAATCGGACGGTGTTCCGTTATAGTTACCTAAAAGCATATTAAGATTATCGGCATTTGGTCCCACTACAAGCACATTCTTTGATTTATCAAGCGGAAGTATTCCGTTATTTTTAAGAAGAACTATACCTTCTTCCGCCATTTTTCTGCTTAGTTTTTTATGTTCATCGCACTCAATTACGCTATACGGAATATTGTTATATTCGCAGTCATCATCAAACATACCGAGTCTGAATCTTGCGGTAAATAACTTCTCGACCGATTTTGTTATTGTTTCTTCATCTATTAAATCAAGAGCTGCGGCAGTTTTTAGCCACTGATAAGCGCTTCCGCAGTTTAAATCGCATCCGTTGTTTACCGCCAAAGCAGCACTTTCGGCCTCATTTTTAGTAACCTTATGATGAAGATTTATATCGCAAATCGCGCCGCAGTCGGAAACTACATAGCCATCAAATCCGAATTCTCCATAAAGAATGTCGCCTAAAAGTCTCTTACTTGCACAACAAGGTTCTCCATTTACTCTATTGTATGCTCCCATAACTGCTGACGGTTTTGCATTGTCAATACAATACTTAAATGCTTTAAGATATGTTTCATAAAGGTCCTTATCATCTACTTTAGCATCGAATTCATGCCTTAAGCCTTCAGGTCCTGAATGCACTGCAAAATGTTTAAGTGTAGCATCTACCTTACGGTACTTGCCATCTCCCTGCAATCCTTTAACAAAAGCCGTTCCCATTATGCCTGTAAGATACGGATCTTCACCATACGTCTCGTGTCCTCTGCCCCAACGAGGGTCTCTGGATATATTTATATTTGGAGACCAGCAGGTAAGTCCTTCGTAAATTCTTGTTTCTCCAAATTTCTTATATGCATTATACTTAGCTCTTACTTCGTCTGAAATTGCATTTGCAACTTCATATAAAAGTTCAGCATTAAAACTTGCTGCCATTGAAATAGCCTGCGGAAACACAGTTGCCATACCAATTCTTGCAACACCATGCAAAGCCTCATTCCACCAGTTATATGCAGGAATTCCAAGTCTTTCAATAGCAGGCGAATCATATTTCATCTGTGAAATCTTCTCTGCAAATGTCATTTTAGAGACTAGCTCTTTTGCTCTTTCTTCAAAAGTCATAATAAATGCTCCTTTTTAAGAAAATATAACCTGATTAACTATCGATTCTAATCTTTCCTGGTTTCCGCTAAGCGGATTTGATACATTCTTCATATCTTCAGCAATCAACGAAAGCTCTTCAAGGTTTGTTTTTCCTGAAAGTATCTTCTTTCCGATTTCACTTTCAAATGACGAGTACCTGTTCTTTATAAACTCTTCAATTCTGCCGTCTTCAATTAACTTTGCCGCATTTTTAAGACCAAGCGCATATGTATCCATACCAAGAATAAAACCATAGAACATATCTTCAAATGTGTCGCTCGGGCGGCGGTTTTTAGCATCGAAATTAAATCCGCCAGTAAGTCCACCGGCCTTTAATACTTCATACATACACATTGTAGCACTATAAACATCTGACGGGAACTGGTCGGTATCCCAGCCTAAAAGATAGTCGCCCTGATTTGCATCAATCGAGCCAAGCATACCATTTATAGCAGATATTCTTAATTCGTGCTCAAATGTATGTCCTGCCAAAGTTGCATGATTTGCTTCAATATTCATCTTGAAATCTTTTTGGAGTCCGTGCTGTCTTAAAAAGCCTATCGCAGTTGACGCATCAAAATCATACTGATGCTTCATTGGCTCCTTCGGCTTAGGTTCAATATAGAAGTCACCTGTAAAACCGATTTTTCTTCCGTATTCAACTGCCATTTTCATAAGTCTTGCAATGTTTTCCTGTTCAAACTTAACATCTGTGTTCAATAAAGTTTCATATCCTTCTCGTCCACCCCAGAAAACATAGCCTTTGCCACCCAATTTTACAGTTAAATCGAGTGCTTTTTTAACCTGAGCCGCAGCAAAGCAAAAAACTTCAGCAGAATTTGTGCTACCGGCACCATTCATAAATCTTGGATTTGAGAACATATTTGCAGTTCCCCAGAGGCATTTTATACCTGTTTCTTTCATTTTTAAAAGAATATAATCTGTGATTTCGTCAAGTCTTCTGTTTGTTTCGTTTATGTCATCGCTTTCAGGTACTAAATCAACATCATGGAAGCAGAAATACTCTATTCCCAATTTTTCCATAAACTCGAATCCAGCATCAACCTTAGCCTTTGCGTGCTCCATTGTTCCTTTTTCTTTCCCGAAAGATTTGTCTTGAGTATCTCGTCCAAACATATCTGTTCCTGCCGCACAAAGATTATGCCACCAAGCCATAGCAAACGGAAGGTGCTCTTTCATAGTCTTTCCGAGCACAACTTCATCAGGATTATAAAACTTAAATGCAAACGGATTTTTACTATCCTTACCTTCATACTTAATTTTGGGTATGTTTTCAAAATATTTCATTATTACCAATCTCCTTTTCTCTTGCCATTTTTTATCATTGTAGCACGCACATATTGACATTTCTCGCAAAAAGTTATACAATTTATAGACAAAATTTGCCGTATGGAGTGTTATTTATGTTTTATCAGTCTCAACATTTCGGATTATATGAATATTTTGTAAAAGAGTATGGCGAAAACTTTTCATTTCCTGCACACATGCACCAGTCTTATGAGTTTATTACAATACTTTCAGGAGAGATGGAAGTTATAGTTGACCATAAGACTTATACCCTTAAAAAAGGAGAATCTCTTTTAATTTTCCCAAATCAGATACATACCCTTAAAAGCGACAAAAGTAAGCATATGCTCTGCATATTTTCGCCCGAAATCATAAGAGCATACAGTTCCAAAATTAAAGGTAAACTCCCTAAATCAAATCATTTTTCCCCCGATAAATATATTATAACATCAATTGATAATCTTAACGATTCAAGCTCTGAAATAAAGAAAAAGGGCGTTCTATATAATCTTCTTTCAGTCTTCGATGAAGCTAGAGATTATACCGACTCATACAAAACAGATAATCTCTTAATTCATAAAGTATTCGAGTTTATCGAAATAAATTATAGTGATGAGTGTTCGCTTGAGCGTCTGTCAAAAGAAACAGGTCTCAGCTACACATATCTTTCGAGATATTTTAAAAACACCGTCGGTATGTCATTTAATAACTATGTAAATCATTTAAGAATCAATAAAGCATGTTATCTTTTAAATAATACCGACAATACAGTTTTACAATGCTCTCTGGAAACGGGTTATACATCATTAAGAAGCTTTAACAGAAACTTTAAGTTAATTACAGGAAAAACTCCAAAAGAGTACAGAGATTCAAACTGAAAGAACCATCCAAACAGGATGGTTCTTTTTATATATTAGCTCTTAGATAATATTTTTTCTTTTCTTTTTTATATATAAACATAAACATCATCACATGGAATATCAACGTACCAGTCCATGAAACAGGATAGCATAAATACAACGATTCAAATGTTCCAACCGTTTTAAACACAGTTAAAATCCAGACAACACGAATTCCGCAAACCCCAAGAATAGATGTCATAAGATTCATCAAAGATGCACCGACGCCTCTTAGTGCTCCACTCATAACATTCATAAATCCCATAATGCCATATGTGAACCCCAAAATTCTGAGTTTTCTAAATCCCATCTCAATTACAAGCGGTTCTCCAGGTGCATAAAAACCAAGTAATACTTTACCGAAGAAATGAGTTATTAACGCAATAAACAGCCAAGTAAACAGCACATAAAAATGCGACCAGAGAACCGTTCGTTTGATTCTGTCAAATTTACCTGCTCCGTAGTTCTGACTGGTAAATACAATTGAAGACTGATACATACTGTTAAGCATTGACTCGTAAAAAGAACCTACACTTGATGCTGCAGCAACACCTGCAATTGCTGCAGAACCGAAGCTGTTTACCCCCGCCTGAACCAAAAGATTTGCAGCAGAGAAAATTGCGCTTTGAATACCTGACGGCAACCCGAATTTTATGATTTTCAAAAGTGGTCTTTTGTATATCTTTAACTTTTTTAAATAAATTCTTGTTTCATCAGTTTCATTTATTAGTATATACATAACCACAACCGCATTAAAAATGTGAGAAATAACAGTTGCTAAAGCAACTCCGCCTGCACCCATTTTTAAACTACATACAAATAACAGATTTAAAAATACATTTAATAATCCCGAAACTAACACAATATAGAGCGGTCTTTTTGTATCTCCCTTTGCTCTTAGAATTGCAGACCCGAAGTTGTATATTAAAGATGGAATATATCCTGATGCAGTAATCATAAAATACTTATAAGCTTCAGGCATAACATTTTCGGGTACATTGATAAGCCCTAAAAGCTGTTTAGGAAATAAAAGACAAAAGAATGTTATAATAATACCACCAAAAATTGCAACTGCCATCGAAGTATGTGCCGCTTTGCTGATAACATCACTGTCACGGCTTCCAATAGCCTGACCAAGCAACACCATAACTCCTGCAGAAAGGCCGATTATTAAGTTAAGGAATAAATTTATCAATGTCGTACATGTGCCGACACCTGCCAGAGCATTTTCACCTGCATATCTGCCGACTACAATTATGTCCGCAGCAGAATAAAAATTCTGCAACAGCGCAGTAATCATATATAAAACCGAAAACTTTAAAATCTTATCCCAAAGTGAACCGTTTATCATATCAACACTGTTTTTACTCGCAACCATACAATCACTCCCTATTGACAATAATAGCATACAAGTAATTTATGTAAATAGAAAACTTGGAACTATATGGATTTTTTGAAACTTAATTTACAGAAATTTATTGAATATAGAATTATTATATGCTAGAATTATCATGTGATTTTCGCTTTAGGGGTAATAATGTATGTTTAAAGATATAGAAAATTTAAAAATAGAAGATATTCAAAAGGGTGTATCGTATAATCAATCAAATATCAAAGACAGGAAGAGCAGTTCTTTTGTACTTAGAACAAAGGGCTCCAAGAAATATGACTTTGCAGGTCAAATTATTGAAGTAAATGAAGGTGAAATTATACTCTTACCAAAAGGCTCAAGCTACACTACATACTCAATTTCTAATGAAAAGACCGAATTTCTTTCTATCCGCTTTAATGCAGATTTAAAAGATGCAAAGCCGTGCAAGTTTTCGCTTGATAATTTCAGTGACTTAGATGAATTAGTAAATGTTTTGCCTGATTTATGGAGATTTGGCGGAAAGTCAGAGCATTATCGGTGTTATTCTGTATTTTATAATCTTCTCTCCTACCTTGAATTTTTAGAAAACCAATCATATATGGATAAAAACAAACTAAGCATCATAGAGCCTGCAGTTTCTTATTTAAAAAAACACATATACGACTCAAACTTAAAAACAGACGGTCTTTGTGATATGTGTAGTATCTCAGGTGTGTATTTCAGAAAAATCTTTAGTGCGAACTTCGGTATGAGTCCGCAAAAATATATTCTTTCAAAACGTCTTTCGCACGCAAAGACCATTATAGATACAGGTGATTATGGCTCAATTTCAGAAGTTGCATCACTGGTAGGCTATAATGACCCACTGTATTTTAGCAAAGCATTTAAGAAAAAATACGGGCTTTCACCAACCGAATATGCAAAGGCGTAATATGTGTGGCTCCCGCTTCGAATCTTTTTCAAACAAAGCAAAAAAATAACAC
>JAZNQG010000112.1:0-10136 GCA_045590035.1 Clostridia bacterium | reverse complement strand
GCCACCGATTATAAATACATCTCTCTCAAGATAGTTTTTGGAAACTTCTATCGCATCTTCGGGAGTTGTTACATAGATTAAATTGTCTTCCGATTCCTTTTTAGTCTTGGAAAGCACAATATTTATTCTATTTGGGAGCGGCTTTTGGTTTGGAACGCTCTCCAAAGTTTTTCTTCCCATTATAACAACCGCGCCTTTGGTGGTTTCTCTAAAAAATTTCATATCCTTTGGAAGAGAAAATAAAAGGTCATTATCCTTTCCGATTCCCCAGTTTTTGCTTGCGCAAACAATAAGCTTCATTCCGTTTCTTCCTTTCTTTAAGCAAGCTCTAATTTAAAGGTAAAGGTGGTATATTTAACATCCGAGCCTTCTTTGGCAATATCGCTTTCTGCCCAAATCCTGCTTCTGTGAAGATTCATAATATTCCGTGCCATTGAAAGCCCTAAGCCTGCACCCGTTTTATCTTTACCCCTTGACTTATCGGTTTTATAGAACCTGTCAAATATATGCTCTAAATCATCCTTTTCGATACCTATGCCAAAATTCCCGATTTTGACATAGCAAGCAGAGTCGGTCCATACGCTGATTGAAATTTTGGTATTATTAAAGCTGAATTTAATAGCATTATCCAAAAGATTTATAATAACTCTCTGTATAGAGTCCTTGTCCGCAAAAACATAAATCTGTTCTTTAGAAAAGTCGACCGATAGCTCTAAGTTCTTTTTGTCAATCTTATTTTCAAGGCTTATAATTGCAAGCCTTATAGCTTCGCAGATATCAAACTTTTGCATTGTAAGCTTATACTCCGACGATGCCATTTTTGACATCTGGAGCATATCGTTTGTCATTCGGGTAAGACGTTTGGTTTCTTCATACACTATCTTTAAATATTCTTCGTGCTTTTCTTTTGGGATTGTCCCGTCCAAAATTCCGCCGACAAATCCCGTGATTGAAGTCATGGGAGTTCTTAGCTCGTGCGATACATCGGAAATAAAGCTCTCTCGCATCTTGTCAAGCTGTTTTAGAGACTCTGCCATATAGTTAAAGCTTGACGCTAATTGTCCCGTTTCGTCCTTTGTATTAACGGGCAGTCTTTCGTCAAAGTTACCCGATGCGATACTTAAAACCGCATGGTTTATATCTGCAATCGGTTTTGAGATTCTCTTTGTCTGAAAGTATATAAGAATAATCGCAAAAAATACCGAAATTAAGAATGAAAACAAGAATATCCGAAAGAAATTTTGTAAAAGCAGATTTATCATACCTGTTGTGGTATTAAAAAACATACCGCCCACAACTTCGCCGTTATATGTAAGCGGGATACCGATAACATAGATAAGCCCGTTATAATAGCTTCCGAATTTTGTGTATTTTCTGACAGTTTTTCCGCCTAAAAGCTCTTTTGTTATCTTTTCGGGTGTTATTTTAATATCGGCAGTGGATGAAAATACGTCGCCGTCCGAGTCAATTACTGTGATATCCGAGCCAACTATATTAGACCACGAATAGAGAGAAGTGTTGTAAAAATCCCAGGCTTCGGGGGAGTGTATGTTATCTGACAAAACAAATGTCATTCTCTCTATTGCGCCCGATGCTTTTTTTGCGTTTTCGTACTGTGTGTTTCCGATATAGTTAAGGTAAAATCCCGACATCGCACCGAACATAACGATAAATACAAGCAAGAATATTACCGAGTATGTCCAGATAAGACGCCTGAATATAGACTTAAACAATTTATCTCACCTCAAATTTGTATCCGACTCCCCAAACTGTTTTTAAACTCCAGTTGGCAGTAACATTTTCTATCTTTTCACGAAGCCTTTTAATATGCACATCAACCGTTCTTGAGTCTCCGAAGTAGTCAAAGCCCCAGACTTCTTCTAAAAGCTGTTCTCTTGTGTAGACTCTGTTGGGGTTTGATGCAAGAAAATATAAAAGTTCCAATTCCTTCGGCGGAACATCTGTAAGGTTGCCGTTTATGGTAAGCTCGTAGTTTTCTATGTTTATTGAAAGGTTTTGAAATTCTAAAACCTTTTTTGCCGTTTCCTTTGTATCAGAACGCCTTAAAACTGCTTTAATTCGAGCGATAAGCTCCTTTGCATCAAACGGCTTTGTAAGGTAATCGTCGGCACCAAGCTCAAGCCCTGTAACCTTATCAAAGGTTTCCGACTTTGCAGTAAGCATAATAATCGGCACGTTGGATGTCTTTCTTATTTCCCTTAAAACCTGCCATCCGTCTGGTTCGGGAATCATAATATCCAATACTATAAGATCTGGGTTTTCTTTGGAAAAACAAGAAAGTGCTTCGGTGCCGTTTTTAGCGGAAACAACCGAAAAGCCGTCTTTTTCCAAGTATAATCTTAAAAGCTCTATAATATTGCTTTCGTCATCTACAATTAAAATTTTATCCATAATTCTCTTATCTCCTTTTAAATATAAAGGACGGAAAATAAAAGGGAGGTAAGCCCTTTTTTTGCACACGGAAAAATCCGTCCCAAGGACTTTGTACCTCCCCCAAAAATCTTAAAATTATCTCTGAACTCTGCCTGAGCCGTCTCCGCCTGCTAAGTTTTCAACATCAGCTCTTGAAACTAAGTTGAAGTCTCCGGGGATTGTGTGCTTTAGTGCAGATGCAGCAACACCGAACTCTAAAGCTTCTTTAAAGTTCTTGCCGTCCATAAAGCCGCAGATTGTACCGCCTGCAAAGCTGTCGCCGCCGCCAACACGGTCAACGATAGGACTGATTCTGTATTCTCTTGAGTGGTAGAATTCCTTTGTATCTCTTGAGTAGATGCAAGCTGACCAGCCGTTATCTGATGCAGAATGGCTTACACGGAGTGATGAAATTACATACTCGAAGTTGAATTTAGCTACCATCTGCTCGAAGATATCCTTGTAGCCTGCAAGCTCTAAGTCGCCGCTTGTAACGTCTGTGTTACCGGGCTTAAAGCCAAGAACCTTTTCAGCATCTTCTTCGTTACCGATACAAACGTCAACATACTGCATAAGGTTTGTCATAACCTTCTGAGCCTTTTCGCTTGACCATAGCTTCTTTCTGAAGTTAAGGTCACAAGAAACCTTGATGCCCTTAGCTTTTGCAGCTTTAAGCGCAGCTTCTGTAACATCAGCTGCAGCGTCAGAAACTGCGGGGGTGATTCCTGTAAAGTGGAACCAGTCGCAACCGTCAAAAATTTTATCAAAATCAAAGTCTTCGGGTTTTGCAGTAGAAATAGAAGAATGAGCTCTGTCGTAAACAACATTTGATGCTCTCATTGCAGCGCCTGTCTCTAAGAAGTAGATACCAAGTCTTTCTCCGCCTCTTGCGATGTTGTCAGTTTTAACATTCATCTTGCGAAGAGCTGCAACTGCGCAGTCGCCGATGGGGTTTTCGGGAACCTTTGTAACAAATTCAGCATCATGACCGTAGTTTGCAAGTGAAACTGCAACGTTAGCTTCACCGCCGCCGTAGCATACATCAAACTCGTCTGCCTGAATAAATTTTTCATTTCCTGGAGTTGAAAGGCGGAGCATAATCTCGCCCATAGTAACTATTTTACCCATTTTTGTATCTTCCTTTCAGTATGTAAATTATAAGCCTCTTGCTTCTTTGATGTTCTTTATAAATGCCTTAGCTTTTGCAGTAATATCAGCATAGTCACCTGTTTTAGCACCTGCTGTAAGTGAAGAACCTGCACCAACTGCAACTGCACCTGCTTTAATCCACTGGGCTACATTGTCAACATCAACACCGCCTGTCGGCATCATCTGTGCTTGGGGGAGCGGACCCTTGATATCCTTGATGATTGTAGGACCATATAGGTCAGCAGGGAAAATCTTAACAATGTCAGAACCTGCTTCCATAGCAGTAATAACTTCTGTGATTGTAGCACAACCTGGCATATACGGAACTCTGTAACGGTTACAAAGCTTAGCTGCTTCTAAATTAAATGCAGGGCTTACTACAAAGTTAGCACCTGAAAGGATAGCAATTCTTGCAGTTTCGCTGTCTAAAACTGTACCTGCGCCTAAAAGCATTTCACCGTTTGTGTATTTATTTGCTAAGGTTTCAATAACCTTGTGTGCACCGGGGACTGTAAATGTAAGCTCGATAGACGGGCATCCGCCTTCTAAACAAGCGTCGCAAATTCTGATTGCTTCGTCTGCTGAAGCGGCTCTTACAACGGCAACCAGACCTGCATCTGTCATTTTTGTGAGTACCTGTTCTTTTACCATTTGTAATCATTCCTTTCATATTGTGAGAAAACTCATATAATTACAATTATATTATATCACTAAACTTTAAAAAATCAAGCAAATCAGGGAAATTTTTCTATATAGATACCGTGTGTTCCAAAAGAATTTTAAGTCCGATTAAAATAAGTATTGTACCGCCCGTGATTTCCGCCTTATTTCCGAATATATCACCGCATTTTGAACCTAAAAATACACCTATAAAGCTTAGAATAAATGTAACCACTCCGATTACAAGTGATGATGAAATTACGGGTGTATGTATAGTTGCAAATGTAACACCAACGGCAAGTGCATCAATACTTGTTGCGATTGCAAGTAAAAGCAGGGTGGTAAACCCAAGCGGATTTTTGGCGTTTTCTTCTTCACCGCCTGATTTAATTGCTTCAAAAATCATTTTTCCGCCGATTATCAAAAGCAGGAAAAATGCAACCCAATGGTCGTATGATTCAATAACTCCCGAAAATGTAATTCCCGCCAAATATCCCAAAACGGGCATTAAAAACTGGAAAAAACCAAAGAATAATGCGATTTTTGCGGCGTTTTGCCATTTTACCTTTTGGAGCATTATTCCGTCTGTAACAGATGCTGAGAAAGCATCCATCGCTAAGCCGAAGCCGAGCATCACGGCATTAAAAAGTACAGAGGGCGTCATTTAATTCTCTCCTTATATTGCTTCTGTTTTTTTGTCTCGGAGCATCAGTTCATATGTTACATCTTTTGGTGATTTGCCGTTATAGAGAACATCGTATGCAGCCTCTGTAATCGGCATTTCAACACCATATTTTTGCGATAGCTTATATGCCGCGCAGGTGGTATTTACGCCTTCTACAACCATATGAACTTCGTCTAAGGTTTCCTTTAAGGTTTTGCCTTGACCGAGCAAAATACCTGCACGCCTGTTTCTTGAGTGCATACTTGTGCAGGTAACGATTAAGTCGCCGACACCCGACAAGCCCATAAAGGTTTCCTGTTTAGCACCCATTTTAATTCCGAGTCTTGTAATTTCTGCCAAACCCCTTGTCATTAAAGCCGCCTTTGTGTTGTCACCAAAGCCCAAGCCGTCCGAAACACCTGCGCAGAGTGCTATGATATTTTTAAGAGCACCGCCCATTTCAACACCGATAATATCGTCGCTTGTGTAAACACGGAAAACGTCGGTCATAAAGATATCCTGAATTGTGTTTGCATCGTCTAAATCTTTTGCGGCTACAACGTTTGTAGTCGGAAGTCCACGGCTTACTTCTTCTGCGTGGGACGGTCCACTCATAACACAAATTTTTGCATTGGGGATTTCTTCTTTATAAACTTCGGAAAGTCTTAGAAGAGTTTCTTCTTCTAAGCCTTTTGAAATATTTACCATAAGCTGTCCGTCTTTTACATATGGTGCTAAGGATTTTGCAACATTCCTTGTTGCAACAGACGGAGATGCTAAAACTATAAGGTCAGCATCCTTTGTGCAGTCTTCTATATTATAAGTTAAAGAAATGGAATCGGGGAAAGGAACACCTGGTAAAAATTCCTTGTTTTCGCGGTCTTTTTTTAGTCTCTCGCTTTCTTCCTTTTTCCAGCTCCAGAGCATTACAGAGTGAGAGTTATTTGCTAAAAGTACAGAAACTGCAGTACCCCAGCTACCCGAACCTATTACTGATACGTTCATATTTTATCCTTTCTTTTTAAAAGACAGTTTGTTTTCATTATGATTTATAAGTCTTTTTATATTTGAGTGGTGTCTTACGATGATTAAAAGTGCAATCATAAAGGCAAAAACCAATGACAAGATATCAATTTCGCCCTTGCCAAGCCAGAAGGCTAAAAGCAGCAGGGGATAAAGACCTGCACCGATAATTGAGCCTAAGGACACGTATCTTGTTGTTGCCATTATTGTAACTGCAACCAAAAGTGCAATAAGACCAACAGCGGGAGAAAGTGTTAAAATAACGCCTAGAGTTGTTGCAACACCCTTTCCGCCTTTAAAACCAAAGAATATGGGATAATTGTGTCCTACTACTGCAAAAAATCCTGCGATATAGGGAAGTGAGCCTAAAATATGAGAATCTACATGGCTCACTGTTCCGATAAATGATGCAAGATAGTCTACAAGCATTGCCAAAAGCACCGAAACTACACCCTTTAAAACATCACCGAGAAGAGTGAAAATAGCAAGCTTTTTTCCGTGAGTTCTAAGCATATTAGTAGTTCCTGCGTTGCCTGAGCCTGTATTTCTTATGTCTTCACCTGTAAGGCGTGTTGAAAGAATAATTGATGTGTTTATGCTACCTATAAGATATGCGGCAAGAGCGGTAGCTATTCCGATTAAAATAATCATATTATTTCTCCTTGTCTCCCTTCTCACGAAGGATAAATCTTATTGGTGTACCCGAAAAACCAAAGGCTTCACGGATACGGTTTTCGATATAGCGAAGATACGAATAGTGGAAAAGCTCCACCGAATTACAGAAAAGAACGAAGGTGGGAGGCTCTGCCGATGCCTGAGTACCATAATAAATTCTAAGACGCTTACCCTTGTCTGCAGGTGGTTGCTGACGGGCAATGGCATCGTTTAGAATATCATTTAGCATACCTGTCGAAATTCTTCTCTTGTGCTGAATGTGGGATTCGTTAATTTCAAAGAACAATTTATCAATTCTCTGCCCAGTCTTTGCCGAAATAAATACAATCGGAGCATACTGCATAAAGGCAAAGCCTTCCTTTACGCTTTCGGTAAAGTTCTTCATTGTATTTGTGTCTTTTTCGATTAAATCCCACTTGTTGACTGCTATAACTGCGGCTTTTCCCTGCTCGTGGGCATAGCCTGCGATTTTTGTGTGCTGCTCTGTAACACCCTCTAAAGCGTCAACCATAACTACACAAACATCACTTCTGTCAACTGCTGAAAGTGAACGGACTACACTGTAACGCTCTACAACCTCATCGATTTTTCCGCGTCTTCTCATACCAGCTGTGTCGATAAGGGTGTATTTTGTGCCGTCAAGCTCATAGATTGAGTCAATAGCATCTCTTGTTGTGCCTGCAATGTTTGAAACGATAACTCTTTCTTCACCAAGTATCTTATTTATAAGACTTGATTTTCCAGCATTTGGTCTTCCGATTACCGCAACCTTGATTGAGTCATCTTCTTCCGATAAATCACTGCCTTCAGGAAAGTTTTTAACAACTTCGTCCAAAAGGTCGCCGACGCCTAAGCCGTGAGTTGATGAAATTGCAATCGGGTCGCCAAGTCCCAAGTTATAAAACTCATAAAATTCGGGTGGCGGCTCGCCAATTGAGTCGGCTTTGTTTACTGCAAGCACAATTTTTTTCTGTGCCTTTAACATCATTGATGCAACATCCATATCATTTGCAGTAACGCCTTCTGTAAGGCTTGTCATTAAGATAACAACGTCTGCCATTTCGATTGCAAGCTCAGCCTGGCGGCGCATTTTAGATAAAATCTCGTCCTTTGAATTAGGCTCGATACCGCCTGTGTCAATTAAAGTAAAATTCTTGTCAAGCCAGTTTACATCTGCGTAAACTCGGTCTCTTGTAACGCCGGGAGTATCTTCTACGATACTGATTCTGCGTCCTGCAATCTTATTAAAGAGTGTAGACTTTCCGACATTCGGTCTGCCTACGATTGCAACTGTCGGTTTCATTTTTGTTTCTCCTGTTCTAAAATTCTAATTCCTGATTAAGTACTGCTTCTAAAAATACATATCCGTCATTTGGTACGGGTGTGATTTTTATGTTAAGCTTATCTGATAATTCTGAAAGTGTGATATTGTCAAGGAAAACATCTTCGCCGTCACGAAGCATTGAGTCGGGGATTAAAAGCTCGTCAAAGCCCGATAAATCGCCTACCGTGTCTATAATATCACCTGCGACAACCAAGCCTGCCACATTTACTCCGCCGCCAAAGAAATTGTTCTTAACGGGGAACACATCACATTCTATGTTTTTAGTCTTTTTCTGTATTCTCTCAATTAGTCCCTTTATAAATGGGGATGCTATCTCGCCTGTCGCAATAGCAATTTTGCGGTTTTTAATGTCTTTTGGCATCCTTTCTATAGCATCATTAAATTCTTCCGCCATTGATGCAATAAGTCCCACACCGTTTTCAATCTGCGGAAAACCCTCGTACTCGTCGGCGTCGGGAATTGGGAGCCCTGCGTTTATATAAAATTCGTCCGCAAGATATACAAATCTTGTGCCGTGTTCTTTTAAAAACTTTTGCTGGAATTTTTCCACCTGACGAATTACTTCTATGGAGCTTTCCTTGTCAAAAGGCTTAATGTCGCAAAGTCCGTCTCTATATTTTGTAAGTCCGACGGGCACAACCGATAGGCTTATTGTATAGGGGATAAGTGATGCTAAATCACAAATTGTACGGTCTAATTCTTCTTTGTCATTAAATCCGGGGCAAAGAACAATCTGACAGTTCATATAAAGCTCATTTTGGCGAAACTTTTTCATTCTTTCAAAGATATTTCCTGCAAAGCGGTTTGAAAGCATCTTTTCTCTTAAATCGGGGTTTGTGGTATGCACAGAAATATTGATAGGAGACACCCGCATTTTAATAAGGCGGTCTATGTCTTCGTCGGTCATATTGGTTAGAGTTACATAGTTTCCCTGCAAGAAAGAAAGCCTTGCATCATCGTCTTTAAAATATACAGTTTCCCTCATTCCTTTGGGGAGCTGGTCTATAAAGCAGAAGATGCACTTATTGTGACAGCTCTTAGCGGTGTCGATAAGACCATTTGAAAACTCAATCCCTAAATCTTCATAGTCGTTTTCAATTGTGATACAGTCTACAGTGCCGTCAGGCTTTTTAATTTCAACATCAATTTCGTATTCCGAAATTAAATAGCGGTATTCTAATATATCATAAGGCTCTGTTCTATTTATTGAAAGTAACACATCGCCCTTTTTAATACCTGCCTCGTCTGCTATGGAGCCCGGCTCAACATATAAAATTGTCAAATCACGTGAATTCATTATATGAGCCTCCTTTTTAAATTCTGCTCCATTATATATTTTCTCATAAAATGGCATAAATATCAAGTCTTTTGGCAGAAAAAGTGCAAATTTATTGACTTAGGAAGGGATAGGTGGTAACATATTTTTAAAAGAGGGGGCAAAATAAATATGAGAAAAATATTAGCGTGTATATTGGGTATTTTGTGCCTTGCATCCTGTACGACAGAAAAACCTATAGAAAATGACATACCAAAAGAACCCGAAGTAAAAAAGGTGCGTTTTGTAGGCTGCGGGGACAATATAACATATAAAGGTACTGTTATGTCGGCAAGAGACAGAGCAACAGGTGATGAAAGGTACAACTTTTCGCCGATTTTCGATAATGTAAAAGAAAAAATTGCTTCAGCCGATATTGCATTTATAAATCAGGAAACGGTTATGACCGAAAACAAGGAAATAAGCTTTTACCCGACATTCAACAGCCCAAAAGAAGTCGCATATGCACTTTTAGACACTGGTTTTGATGTCGTAAATATAGCGACTAATCATATGCTCGATAAAGGTGCTGACGGACTTTCCGACACTATCGAATTTTTAAAGACTATGCCATATACCGTGATTGGCGGTTATGAAAACGACGAAGATTTTTTAACTCCCAGAATTATAAATAAAAACGGCATAGATATCGCATTTTTGTCTTTTACCTATGACACAAACGGCATCAAAAAATCAGCATCATCACCTATAAAAATTCCATATATCTATGATGCCGATATTAAAAGAAGTGTTGAGCCTTTGAAAGATAAAGCGGATTTGATAATCGTTTCAATGCACTGGGGAGTGGAAGGAAGCTTTACACCTTCAAAAGAGCAAAAAAGAGTTGCTTCACTCTTGGCAGATTTGGGAGT
>JAZNQG010000111.1:0-3993 GCA_045590035.1 Clostridia bacterium | reverse complement strand
CCGCCGCCTAATGTGCCGTCTAAATATACGCCGTTATCCTTTAAATTAAGGTTTGAAACCGTTTCATTTAACAGCACCGTTACATGAGAAAACTCCATAATTTATGCTCCTTAGATGTTAAGTCCGAACTGCGAAATGCCGTCCAGGATATCATCAAAGTCAGCGCCTTCCAATGTCTTCTGGTATTTTTCAGTATCCCAGATTTCCATTTTTGAGCCGATTCCGACGAGTGTAATGTCCCTTGTCATTCCAACTGCCCCTAAAAGCTCAGCTGTTAAAACGATTCTTCCCTGCTTGTCCACTTCAGCCTCGACTGCCTGTCCGAAAACAATCTGAACAAATCTCTTAGCCGCTCTGTTAGTGGTGGTAGGCAAATCCCTTACCTGCTCTTCCAAGATTTTCCACTCATCTTCTGTATAAAGTAATAAACAGTCATCAACTAAAGAACGGGTGATATGTAAAGTTCCGTCAATCTTCTCCCTGACCTTAGACGGCAAAACAAATCTGCCTCTTTCGTCAAGCTGTCTTGCAAAGCTACCAACAAAACTTGCCATATCTCTCACCGCCTTTCATCAATAATACTGTCCTTTTTTCAGTGGTAAAACGGTAAATTCGGTCTTAAAATCTACCCATTTGCTCCCAAATCTACCTTTATACTCCCAATTATACACCACAGATTATAAAAATGCAAGTATTTTTGTTAAAAAAATAATACTTTTTTTGAATTTATATTACAAAAAAGCTAGCGAATGTAAGAATGTTGAAACAATATTTTGTGAAATCTATCATAATTTACAATACATAATACATTATATTGTGTTTTATCACGAATTTCTACAGGAAATATATTACAGAAAAATTAAGCGGTATTATAAAAAAAAGAAGCTTTTGCCTTTTAAAAAAGACAAAAGTTCTTTCCTTTTTACATAGAGCTAATTGCAGCCAAGACCAATTTTGCATTGTCTTTGTAAAACTCATCGAGTCTTTTTTCATCAAGCGGATTTTTGCCACGCCCCATCTCGACAGTAAAGCCTTGTTTTCCGTATTCCTTTATAAACCAGTCTTTAAGTCCGCCAAATGATGCCGTTCCTTCGGTTACACAAACGGGGTATCCGCTCGCACGGGATAGTTTTTCAGCAGTCCGCCTTGCCTTTTCTCCCGCTAACCCATCAAAGTCGTAGTAAATTTCTTCGCCCTGAGAGTGAAATGCTAAAAGCATATCAAAATCCATTTCACGTACAAAATCGGCGACTGCCTTTGTTTCAGGCTCGCTTTCAGGGAAAGGTCCTGAATATTTAGTCGGTGCAGGCCCAGGCGACACTTCTGCCCAGCCTGCGTTATAGTTATGATTTATATCCACTCCCCTCCCATTTGCCTGCCACACCTTATTAAAGGAATGAATACCTACCATACTTATTAGAAGTCTATGATAGCGATTGGTGATATCAAGTCCGTTTACCGCAATATCAACTCCGTCGGGATTTACCATGGGTACAACATAAAGCGTTACCTTATTAAAAAGCTCTTTTATGGGATATCCCCACATATCAGTGCCGTTTTTTAAATTTAACTGGGCATCAAACAAAAACCGCATTAAAAATGCAGATGTTATGTACTCTAAGCCGTGATGTGCACCGTTTAAGAAAAGCTTTTTTTCGCCATTCCCAAATTTAATACAGTAAATCTTTTTTTCCATAACGCTTTCACCTATCGAAAAAAACTCTGCCCCATCGGAAATTTTTATAAATTCTTTCATTTCATTCAAGCATTTTTGGTAGTCGTATCCCATATTTTTTCTCCTTTATTTTTTAAATAATTGTATGCAAGAAGTTTTCCGAAGATTACAGGAATTTTACTATCCACTTTATCCACATAGTTACCAACTCCAAATTCAGGAAAAACTGCCGTATATTGCCGATTTTTGTATATTTATCAACAGGGTGTGGATAAATTTCTCCACACAAGATGCAGTTTTTTGATTTACTTTGGTAATTTCATCGAAAATTGCTTATATTGCTTGACAAAAGAGCACGAAAAAGATAAACTATATAATGATAAAATGTTGGTTTTTTGGGATTTTAAAAGACTTGGCATTATAATTTACGTATTAAATTAAAGGAGAAGATAAAATGAAAAACACCGAAAAAACAATGGACAAAATTGTCGCTCTCTCAAAGGGCAGAGGCTACATATTCCCCGGTAGTGAAATCTACGGCGGACTTGCAAACACATGGGACTACGGCCCGCTTGGTGTTGAGTTTAAGAATAATGTTAAAAAGGCCTGGTGGAAAAAGTTTGTTCAGGGCTCAAAATATAATGTAGGCGTTGACTGTGCAATTTTGATGAACCCCCAGACTTGGGTTGCATCAGGACACGTAGGCGGTTTTTCAGATCCTTTGATGGACTGTAAGGAATGTAAGGCAAGACACAGAGCAGATAAGCTTATCGAAGACTATGCATTCCAGAAGGGCGAAAGCATCACAGTTGACGGTTGGAGCAACGAAAAAATGCTCGAGTTTATCAAGGAAAACAATATCGTCTGCCCTGAATGCGGAAAGGCAAACTTTACAGACATCCGTCAGTTTAACTTGATGTTTAAGACATTCCAGGGCGTTACAGAGGATTCTTCATCAACTGTATATCTCCGTCCCGAAACTGCACAGGGTATCTTTGTAAACTTCAAAAACGTTCAGAGAACTACAAGAAAGAAGCTTCCTTTCGGTATCGGACAGATTGGTAAATCATTCAGAAACGAAATCACACCGGGTAACTTTACTTTCCGTACACGTGAGTTTGAACAAATGGAGCTTGAATTCTTCTGCGAACCTGGTAAGGATATGGAATGGTTCTACTACTGGAAGGATTTCTGCATGAACTGGCTTTTATCACTCGGTATAAGAGAAGAAAACTTAAGATTCAGAGACCATTCACCAGAAGAGCTTTCTCACTACTCAAATGCAACCACCGACATCGAGTTCGTATTCCCGTTCGGTTGGGGCGAGCTTTGGGGTATTGCTGACAGAACCGACTTTGACTTAAAGCAGCATCAGGAACATTCAGGCGAGAGCATGGAATATATCGATCAGGTTTCAAACGAAAGATATATCCCCTACTGTATCGAGCCGTCACTCGGTGCAGACAGAGTTACACTTGCATTCTTGGTTGAAGCTTATGACGAAGAAGATTTAGGCGATGGCGACACAAGAGTTGTTTTAAGACTCCACCCCGCACTTGCACCTGTAAAGGCAGCAGTTCTTCCGCTTTCTAAAAAGCTTTCAGAAGGTGCTACTAAGGTATTTGATATGTTAGCTGAAAAATACAACATCGAATATGACGAAGCAGGTTCAATCGGTAAGAGATATCGCCGTCAGGATGAAATCGGTACACCTATCTGTATCACATATGACTTTGATTCTGAAGAAGACGAGTCTGTAACAGTAAGAGACCGTGATACAATGGAGCAGGAAAGAATTAAGATTGCTGACCTTGACAGCTACATCGCTAAAAAGCTTGAGTTCTAATAATGAAAGGACAAAGAATAATATGAAAGTAATGGTAGTAGGCGGCGGCGGAAGAGAGCATACTATTGTATGGAAAATATCCCAGTCCCCCAAAGTAGATAAAATCTATGCAGCTCCCGGCAATGCCGGAATTTCCGAGCTTGCAGAGTTAGTACCTGTAAAGGCAACCGATATTGACGGCGTAGTTTCATTTGCAAAGGAAAATAAAATTGACTTGGTTATGGTAGCTCCCGACGACCCGTTGGTAATGGGTATGGTTGATGCTTTGGAAAAAGAAGGCATAAGAGCATCCGGCCCGAGACCAAATGCCGCAATCATTGAAGGCAGCAAAGTTTTTTCAAAAGAGCTTATGAAAAAATACAATATCCCGACAGCAGGATATGAAGTATTTGACGATTGCCAGAAGGCATTGGAATATGTAAAACAGGGCTCATTCCCGACGGTTATCAAGGCTGAAGGTCTTGCACTCGGC
>JAZNQG010000110.1:0-41204 GCA_045590035.1 Clostridia bacterium | reverse complement strand
ATTCAGTTGGCTGCCTTCCCAGCTTTCCATTTCATCAATCTGAGATAATGGCAGGAAGGTCAGCATGCGCAGGCATTTTAATACGTCTGCGTCATCCACATTGCGCCAGTACTGATAGAAGTCGAATGGGCTTGTTTTGTTTGGATCCAGCCATACAGCACCGGAAGCAGTTTTCCCCATTTTTTTGCCTTCGGAATTTAACAGCAGTGTAATGGTCATCGCATGGGCATCTTTGCCAAGTTTACGGCGAATCAGTTCTGTACCGCCAAGCATATTACTCCACTGGTCATCACCACCAAACTGCATATTACAGCCGTACTTCTGATATAACATATAGAAATCATAGCTCTGCATAATCATATAATTAAATTCAAGGAATGTAAGACCCTTTTCTAACCTTTGCTTATAACACTCGGCTGTAAGCATCTTATTTACCGAGAAGCACGCTCCGATATCTCTTAAAAATTCAATATAATTTAAATCCAAAAGCCAGTCGGCATTATTTACCATAATCGCTTTGTCATCGGAAAAATCGATAAGCATACCCAACTGCTTTTTAAACTGCTCGCAGTTATGCTCGATAATTTCCTTTGTCATCATCTGGCGCATATCGGTTCTGCCCGACGGGTCGCCAATCATACCTGTACCGCCGCCAACCAAGGCAATCGGTCTATGGCCTGCGTCTTGCATATGCTTCATAACAACCATCTGCAAGAAATGTCCCACATGAAGACTGTCTGCAGTCGGGTCAAAGCCTATATAAAAGGTTACTTTTTCCTTGCCTAAAAGCTCTCTTATCTCTTCTTCGTGAGTAGTCTGTGCGATAAGTCCACGCTCTTTTAGTATATCGTAAACATTTCTTTCCATCAGTATTTTCTCCCTTATAAATCAAATTCTATCCTATTATATCCCAAATAATACTAAATTGCAAGTGTTCGTGAAAATTTATATTGAAATTATATTTTAGGTGTGATATACTTTACATATAAAATAGGTTTAATATTACCACTTTGAAAAGGGATGATATATATGGCAGAATTTACTTCTGGCGGAATACCAGTTTCCCCGAGAATTAAAAAGCTCGTAGACGACCTTTTCCGCAATATGCCCGAAATCGAGGCAGACCGTGCAGTATTGCTTACAGAGAGCTATATGGAAACTGAATCAGAGCCAATCGTAAAAAGACGAGCATTGGCTTTTTTTCACATACTTGAAAATATCCCAATCACTATTCGTCCTGAAGAATTGATTGTTGGAAGCGCAACAAAAGCGCCGAGAGGCTGTCAGCTATTCCCCGAGTATTCATACGCCTGGGTTTTAGACGAGCTTGATACATTTGAAACACGCTCAGCAGACCCGTTTTACATATCGGAAGAAACAAAGGCAACTGTAAGAAAGGTGTATAAATACTGGGAAGGCAAGACTACAAGTGAGCTTGCAACCGCTTATATGGCACCCGAAACACTTACCGCTATGGCGCACAATATCTTTACACCAGGAAACTATTTCTATAACGGTATCGGACATATGACGGTTGACTATCCGAAAGTTTTAAAGGTCGGATTCCGTGGAATTATGGAAGAAGCAGCAAAAGAGCTTGTTAATTCCAATGTCTACGACCCCGACTATTCTAAAAAGCACGAATTTTTGGAGTCTGTTATTATAAGCTGTAATGCGGCAATTAACTATGCTAAAAGATACTCGGCTTTAGCTTTGGAATTAGCAGATAAAGAAAGTGATTCAAGAAGAAAGCAGGAGCTATTGTTAATCGCCGAAAACTGCAAAAATGTACCCGAAAACGGTGCAAAATCCTTCTTCGAGGCGTGCCAGAGTTTCTGGTTTGTTCAGATGCTTTTGCAGGTTGAGTCAAGCGGACACTCAATTTCACCGGGTAGATTTGACCAGTATATGTATCCTTATTATAAGGCTGACTTAGATAAAGGCGACATTACTCCCGAAATTGCTCAGGAGCTTTTAGACTGTATCTGGGTTAAGTTAAATGACCTAAACAAAGTCCGTGACGCTGCAAGTGCCGAGGGTTTTGCAGGATATAGCCTTTTCCAGAACCTTTGTGCAGGCGGTCAGGATGAAAACGGCCTTGACGCAACAAATGACCTGTCTTATATGTGTATTCAGGCATCGATGCACGTTCAATTACCTATGCCGTCATTCTCTGTCAGAGTATGGAACGGCACACCGACTGAATTTTTACTTAAATGTGCAGAGCTGACTCGAACAGGCGTTGGACTTCCCGCATACTACAATGACGAAGTTATTATCCCGTCTTTAATGAGTCGCGGACTTACCTTGGAAGATGCGAGAGATTATAACATAATCGGCTGTGTTGAACCGCAGAAAGCCGCTAAAACTGACGGCTGGCACGATGCGGCATTCTTCAATATGTGCCGTCCGTTAGAGCTTGTATTTTCAAACGGCTATGAAAACGGCGAGCTTGTCGGTATTGAAACCGGCGATGTGCTCACATTTAATACCTTTGACAAATTCTTTAAGGCATATGAGCGTCAGATGCATTATGCAATAGGGCTTATGGTAAATGCCGATAATGCGATAGATGTAGCACATTCCGTAAGATGTCCCCTGCCTTTCCAGTCATGTATGGTAGATGACTGTATAAAGAGAGGCAAGACCTTGCAGGAGGGCGGTGCAATTTATAATTTCACAGGTCCGCAAGGCTTTGGAATTGCAAATATGACCGACGCACTCTATGCCATTAAAACACTCGTTTACGATAAAAAGCTTGTATCTTTAAAGGACTACAAGGAAGCTTTGGCTAAAAACTACGGAAGAGGCTTTACTCCAAAGCGTGCCGAAAAAGAAACTGCACTTTTGGTTTCAGAACTTAAAAAGCAGGGTAAAACCGTCGGCGAAGCAGAAGTTTCAAAGATATTCCGTATGTTCTTAGAAGGCACTGCTACAAAGGAAGAGACAGAAAAGTATAACAAGCTTTTAGAGCTTATTGACTCTGTACCCAAGTACGGAAATGATATAAAAGAAGTTGACCTTTTCGCAAGAGAAGTGGCGTATGTATATTCCAAAGAATTGGAAAAATACAAAAACCCGAGAGGCGGACAGTATCAGGCAGGACTTTATCCCGTATCGGCAAATGTGCCTTTGGGCGAGCAGACAGGTGCAACTCCTGACGGAAGACTCGCCAACACTCCCGTTGCAGACGGTGTAGGTCCAGCATCAGGCAAGGATACCCACGGCCCGACAGCTGCTGCTAATTCGGTTGCAAAATTAGACCACGCAATCTGCTCAAACGGAACTTTATATAACCAGAAATTCCACCCGTCAGCTTTAAAGGGCGAGGCAGGACTTATGAAGTTCGTTTCATACATAAGAGCATTCTTCGACCAGAAGGGTATGCATATGCAGTTTAATGTCGTAAGCCGTGAAACGCTTTTGGACGCTCAGGCACATCCTGAAAACTATAAGAGCTTAGTTGTAAGAGTTGCAGGCTATTCCGCACTCTTTACAACACTATCAAAGTCCTTGCAGGACGATATTATAAACCGTACAGAACAAGGCTTCAGTTCATAAAAGAAAGTGAATAAATATGGATTATTTGAATACTTTAGGGCGTATATTCGATATACAGAAATATTCCATTCACGATGGTCCCGGAATACGAACGATAATTTTCTTAAAAGGCTGTTCCCTAAGATGCAGATGGTGCTGTAATCCCGAGGGGCAGAGCTATGAAATAGAAACAATGGATTTCGGGGGCAAGGAAAAGATTATCGGACGTGATGTAACCGTCCGTGAAGTAATGGAAGAAATTAAAAAGGATATACCTTACTATCAAAGGTCGGGCGGCGGAGTTACGTTGTCGGGCGGCGAGGCACTTTTGCAGCCCGCATTTGCCATAGCTCTTCTTAGAGCCTGCCACGATATCGGAATAAATACCGCCATCGAAACAACAGGACATCAGAAGTTTGAGATAATTTCCGAATACTTAAAGCATCTTGATTATGTTTTATTGGACATAAAGCATATGGACTCTAAAAAGCACGAAGCTTTTACATCTCAACCGAATGAGCTGTTATTGGAAAATGCAAGGAAAATTGCCGAAAGCGGCGTGAACCTTACAATAAGAGTCCCCTTAATCCCCGGATTTAATGATACAGATGCAGAAATTTCCGCGATTGCATCATTTGCAAAAACTCTGCCAAATGTGAGACACCTGCATCTTCTTCCCTATCACAGAATGGGCGAAGATAAGTATGCAGGACTTAAAAGAGAATATACTCTAAAGGGCATACCGCCAATGGATTTAGAAAAGGCGGAAGAGCTTTTAAAGGTTGCAAAGAAGTCAGGCTTAATTTGCCAAATCGGTGGTTAAGGAATGTTAAAAATGTCCAAACCGCAAAGTTGCTATGAACAAAGCACAGGAACCTGCAGAATATTTTGCAGGTTCTTTGAATTTTTTTATAAAAAATGCTTGACAAGTACCATTTATGCTGATATAATAGCTTAGTCAAAACAAGTAGAGCTATCCGCTCTCACCGTACGACGAAGGTTTTGCGGTAAATAATCATTGGTGTATTTTGTGTGCACCGGTGTTTAGATATGCGGATGCTTTTTGCTTCCGTTTTTTTGATGCATTTAAGCTAAAAAAGGAGTGATTTGCCATAGCTGGTAAGGAAGGTAAAGAATTACAAATCAACGACGAAATTCGTGAAAAAGAAGTCAGAGTAATATCTGCCGACGGCGAGCAGTTAGGTGTTATGTCTTCAAAGGATGCACTTGCACTCGCTGAGTCAAAGGGACTTGACCTTGTTAACATTGCACCGACAGCGAAACCGCCCGTGTGCAAGGTTATGGACTACGGTAAGTATAAGTTCGAGCTTCAGAAACGCGAAAAGCTAAACCGCAAAAATCAGAAGGTTGTCAATATTAAAGAGGTACAGTTATCACCGTCTATTGACACTAACGATTTTAATACAAAGTGTAACCACGCCAAGAAGTTCTTAAAGTCAGGCGATAAGGTTAAGGTATGTGTGCGTTTTAGAGGAAGAGAGTTGACACATTCCGAAATTGGCGAGGCACTACTTAAAAGATTTGCCGAAAGTTGCCAGGAAGAAGGCACAGTTGAAAGACAGGCAAAGCTTGAGGGCAGAAATATGACAATGTTTTTAGCCCCTGTAACACAGTAATTGAAATTTGGAAGGAGAGATAAGTTATGCCGAAAATTAAGACACACAGAGGCGCAGCTAAAAGATTCAATCTTACTAAAAAGGGTAAGGTTAAGATGAACAAGGCATTCCGCCGTCACATCTTGAACAAGAAGACAACAAAGAGAAAAAGACATCTAAGAAAGCAGGCTTATTGCTCAGCTGCTAACGCTGCAGTAATTAAGAGACTCATTCCCTATAAATAAGATTGAAAGAGAGGTACTATACAAATGGCAAGAGTTAATGGTGCATTAAATACAAGAAAAAAGCATAAGAAAATTTTGAAGCTTGCTAAGGGCTTCCGTGGCGGCGAATCAAAGCTTTTCCGTGTAGCTAATCAGGCTGTTATGCGTTCAATGCAGAATGCTTACATCGGTAGAAAGCGCAGAAAGAGAGATTTCAGAAGAATGTGGATTGCAAGAATTTCAGCAGCTTGCAAGATGAATGGTATGAACTATTCAACATTTATGGACGGTCTTAAGAAGGCTGGCATCGAAATGAACAGAAAGATGCTTTCTGAAATCGCTATCGCAGATCCCGCAGCTTTCACAGCACTTGTTGAAAAGGCAAAGGCTGCAAGAGGCTAATAAAAGACTATTTAATTTAGCGCAGAATGCAAAAAATTTAATGGAGCTTTATTAAGCTCCATTTTCTTTTTGTATTTTAACAGACTGAATTAGTTTAGATGCAGAACAAACAAACCGAAGTAAATGCGTATGCATTTACCTTGCCCGACGGCGTACAAAGGTACTCCGAGCGGTGAGGTTTGTTTGTAGCAAAAAAAATCCGTATTTCTACGGATTTTTTTTTGCGTTGTGCGCTAAAATAATCAGTCTAATGATATGTAATTATCTTCAGGCGTCGGCTTTGGTGATGGATTTGGTGTAGACTTCGGCTTTGTGCTTTCAATGGGGTGAGTTATATAATACGGCACCTTACTGGGAGCCGGTCTTACACCCTTAATATCGTGTTCAACCGTAACTGTAGTTGAGATATTTTCTGCATTAAATCCCCAGGCTGACACCATTTCCTTTGTCTTTTCGATGTCCTGGATAAAGTACCATTTTCCGCCCGTGTGCTTATCTTCACCCGGCAGTTGATGGCTGCTTACCTTGTCGCCTGTCAATTCTCCTAAATACTTAGAGTATTTTGCAACATCTGAAACTGTAAGGTTTGTTTTTAAGTCTTCCTTGATACTGCTAAAAATTGTAGGAATCTTTAAAATCAGGGAAAGGTTTAATTTCTGCTCAATCATAGCCTTTATAATTCCCTGCTGTCTTTCGCGACGCTGAAGCTCTCCGTCGCCCTTACGGTAACGCATAAACTGTAATACCTGCTCACCCGAAAGCTCTTGAACGCCGGGTTTTAAGTGAATGAACAGTCCCTGATACGGGTCTTCATAGTTCATTCCCCTGCCGCCGCCTTCAACATCGGGGACATCATATGTAATTGAGCCTAATGTATTAAATACATCCTTAATCGAATCAAAGGAGAATTCTATGTAATAGTTAATAGGAATTCCCGTAATCTGCGATACAACCTCTGCCGCACCGACAGGTCCTAAAATAGTTCCGTCCTGCTTTTTGGTGCCGATAGCGTGGATTTCGTTAATCTTCTTATTCTGATTGCGGTTTTTAACATAAACCTTTGTATCTCTAGGGATTGACAAAAGGTCAAGCTCTGCCGTATCTAAATCAAAGGATGCAATCATCATAGTGTCGGTTCTGTAACCATCTTCGTCAACGCCTAAAAGCAGGGCGTTTACTCGTCCGCTTTCACGGTGAAGCGGTTCTAAAAGGTCGGACGGAGACATAATTCCCGTTCCCATAAGCACGAAAAATCCGACAACCAGAAATAGCAAAATAGTAAAAAGTGTTTTTATAAAACTACGCCTTTTCTTCTTTTTCTTATTCTTCTTTTCACGGCTTTTTATTCTTTCTATTCTCTCCAGCCTTTCATCATCAGGTCTTGAATTTCGGCTGTTTCTTGCTCTTCTCAAGGCATTTTTCTCCTTTTATTCAATATTATCATCGGTATCTATGCTTTCATTCGGTAAAGGCTCTGCCACATCCGGTGACTCGTCAATTTCGGGAATCTCGATATAATCAGTCTCATTATCAGGCACTACATCGGGTGAAATTTTAGGTGTTATTTCAGGTTCTTCTGTTGCCTTGGGTGATTCTGTCGGCTTTGGAGTTTCAACTTTTACTCTGTCTTCGCCCGAATATACCGAACCCTTTGGTCCTGTTGTAATCTTACTTGCGTCGTAGCCAAATACAGTTTCTATAAGCTCTCTTGTCTTTGGAATATCGCAAAGCCAGTATGATGCCGCATATCCCGCTCCCGAAAATTCGCCCGGAAGCTGATACATTGTTATATTATCTGTAGATAAATCCTTAAGATTGGGAATATACTTTGCAATTTCCATAACTGTCAAGTTCGTCTTATACTCTTCCTGCAAAGTTTTATAAATCCCAGGGATCTTCTTAATCGACGAAACCGAAAGATGCTGTCTTGCAAATTCCTTTACGAAATCCTGCTGAACTTTTACTCTGCCTATATCTCCGTCGGCATATTTTCTGAATCGTACAAGCTGTTCTGCTTTATCGCCGTCTAATAGCTGAAGACCTTTTTCTAAATCTATATAAAGGTCCTGAGTCTTATCGGTATAATACATTCTCTCGGGTACATCAAACTCCACACCGCCAAAAGCATCAACAGTTTTCCTGAATGCTTCGCAGGTAAATTCGATATAATAGTTTATAGGAATTCCCGTAAGCCTTGTAACCGCCTCAATAGTTCCGTTTACACCCTTTTTATTGCCGTTTTGCCTTAATGCGTGGGCTGCATTTATCTTCTGATAACCACGGCCTACGTACATTCTTGTATCTCTCGGAATCGAAAGCATATCAATCTTGCCGTTATCAAGGTCATAGGACGCAACGATAATTGTGTCGGTTCTGAGTCCGTCCTTATCAACACCTAAGATAAGCATATTTGCTCTTCCCGACTGTTTATCTAACGGAACAAGTGCACTATTATCTATTCCGTACGGGAAAAAGACCTCATGAAAACCGAGAATTACGGTAAACAGGGCAAACACACTTAAAAGAGCAATCAAAGCAATCTTAAGCTTTTTGCTCATGTTAAATGCTATTTTTCTTCCTTTCCTTTTTCTCGCTCTTCTCATTTTTTCTATCCCTTTCCTATGGTTGTCTATTCTAAAAAATTATATCACTAAACGGCATATTGTGTCAATATATTATACCTTTGGAAAATGTAAATTATTCTTTAACAATGGGATGAAAAAAATGCAAAGAAAAAAGAAAACTCCCATTAATGAGAGTTTTCTAAGTTCATAAGTTTATAAAGCATTACTGCGGTTTCGGCACGTGACACCTCTTTTTTAGGCATTACGGTATTTTCCAAACTACCCGAAATAATGCCAAGATTTACAAGTCTTTTAATGTGCGGGAGTGCCCAGGCGGAAATTTCTTCACTATCTAAAAATCCAATTTCGGTCTCTTCTCCCTTATCCTTTAAGGTTCTTGCAATTATTGACGCCAATTCTTCTCTTGTAATTAAGTCATTCGGTGCAAATATAACGCCGTTTTCCGTCTGCTTTCCGCTTATATATGAAAGAGAAGAGAGTGCATTTACCGATCCTTTTGCCCAAGTGGGAATAGTGTCAAGGTAAGAGCTTTCTTCGTTCTTATATTTTTCTGTATCAAGACCCAAGCTCTTTGCAAGCATTACTGCTGCTTCCGCTCTTGTTATACTGTTTGACGGGCGGAATTCCACAGTTTTTTCGGTTTTATATCCGCTTACAACGCCCTTGTCGGCAAGGAATGAAATCATATCCTTTGCCCAATGCTTTTCGGTGTCGGAGAACATATTTTCACCAACTACCGTAACGGGAATTTTCTTTTCGCTTTTTGCCGCCGTTACCGTTATATATCCGTTAGTGGTGGATTTTGCCACGCCATAGAATTTTCCGTCTTCAATGTATCCGATATCTTCATCCGATACCGCCGAAAATAGCTCTTCGTCTGCTATAAGACGGCTGTTTCCGTTATAAGCTTCAAAGGAAAGTTCAACATTCTCGCCGTCTTTTAAGTGAATAGTATCGACTGCCTTTCCGTTTACCTTTACCTTTATATCGGGCGTATCATAAACAAAATTTGTGCTTTTTGTTTCTACATTCCCGCTCTTTGATGTAATTAAAACTTCGCCGTTACCTATTAGAGTCAATGTATTCCCGTCGATTTTACTTTCTCCGTCCACCTTATAGGTTACCTTTTCCAAATCGGTCTTATAGTACCCCGTATCAACTCCGACACTTGTAAGCTCAACACTTGTTCCGCTTAAGTATTTTTCCATATAGGGTGATGTATGAATACTTTTTAATACGCCTGTTTTTTCTAAATTACTCTTTAAGAAAATAAAGTTTGATACCTTTCTTTCTACCCTGTCAGATGGCGAATTTATAACCGAAATACTGTCCGCACCGGGATAAACACCCGAAATCATAGTAGAGCCGCCGCCGTCTAAATTGATAGCGTCTACGCATCCTAATTCTTCCATTCTGGTTGCCAACGATTTTAGCTGAAGACCGTAGCTTACACCCTTTTGACGCCCGTCGATTGCATAGAATATAACATTTCCGTCTTCTTTAACACCAACTGCAGTTCTTGGCGCTGCACCCGACGAAAATTTGGTGTTCTTTTTGCCGTCTTCAATCAATGTTTCACCGTAGCTTGCAAGACCTTCTTTTGCGTCCGCCCATCTTTCATTGCCGTCTGCAGATACAGAAATCTTGACAGTTTCGCCTTCCAATAGAGCATTCATAAGATTTTTGTGATAGTCATAAAGACTTCCTGTATTTATTTCTATTACCATCTCGCCATCATTTAAAGGCGAAGCTTCAGTGTTTATTTCCTTTGATTTTACGGTTGCTTCAAATTCTGTGCCTATTTTAAGCTCATTATCTAAAACATCCAAAACTACCGACAAAACTTCTCTTTCGTTTTTGCTCTCCCATCCAAAATCGGGAGTAAAAAGTGTAATCCCCGATAATGTCGCAAGGTTTATTTTGTTTACGTTATCGACTAAAACATCTCCGCGTTTGGTAGAAATATTTACATTTATCTTTAAAGGAGAAATAAAAGCCGTGCCGTCTTCTAAAAAGCCTATTCCCATAAGGCTTTCGTTATCCTTCTGGAATACTCTGCCATCCGATATGGTGTGTCCCATTGCGACACCTGTTTCCAAAGAATAGTATGAAGCATTTATACCCAGCATCGGTCTTAAGCCGTTTTCTTCCATATAGCCTGCCGCTTCGGAAATTGTCATTTTGCCAAACAGAGTCTCCCCCGAAACTACCACGGGAGTTGTATTTTCATTTGGCGTATATACCGCATAATACTCTTTTTGCTCTCCCACACCCGACTGGTCGGACAGAATTACATTTTCATATAGCTTTGTTCCGTCAGCTATATCATATTGCTTTTCCTTTAATATTTCACTGCCGATTACCGATGCAAAAGCACTTGTCCACATAAGAGCGAACGCCAAAGACACCGATATTACTCTTTTTATCATTTACCCAAAAATTCCTTTCTGTTAGCCAAATAGTGCCTGATACCTTACGTCCCTTAATACAGGTAAGCCGTACTTTATATTTGAAGATTCCTGCCAGATTTCCTTTGGCCAGCCGATAAGCCCGCCGGCAGACACTGGCAAGGTGAAGTATTTAGAATCAATTTTAACTTTTGGAAGCACCTTTCCGCTGAAAGAAGGATTTTCCGAATGGTTTTTATCTTCCAGCTCGGTATAATTTTCGTATGCTCCGTCCCGAGTTCCGCCACCGATAATTCTATGTGTGTCGCCGTGGGACAATATGCTTTCATTTAAAGATACAGTTGAATATACAGTACCATCTTCGTTATAGCCCAATATTCCGCCCGCATAGGATTTTGCAGAAATAACCGTGCCTGTACCCTGCGCCTGCAAAATAGTACCTGTCGAGTAGCACTGCTGAATCATACCGCCCTCGGAAAAGCCGACTATTCCGCCGCCGTAGCTTTTGCCCGAATACTCTTTTATATCCGAGTCGGAGAAGGAATGCATAACAAGTCCTTTTGACAAAAGTCCTGCCATACCGCCCGAGTAAGAAGACGACACCAAATCTTTTGGAGAAACCGCAATAATCGTTCCCCTTGATGCCGTTTTATAAATCTCGCCTTCTGAGAGAATTCCGACAATTCCGCCCTGATAAACGGTTGTTGCCGTCTGCTTTATATCCAGAGATGCCACTGAATTATAAACCGAACCCGCACCCATAAAACCGCATATACCGCCTGCAACCGATTCGGAAACTATATTCTCTTTTTCCGTTTCAATTTTTCCCAAAAATGCCACATCATCAATGTAGCCTTCATTATGGGCACATATTCCGCCTATGGTCGAGTTTTTAGAAGTTGAATAGAATGTTCCTTCCGCCTCGGAGCTTTGTATTATTCCGTAGTTATATACACATATTCCGCCCACATTTACCGTGTCGGAAGATGTTTTTACATCTAACTCCGAAACCAGACAGTTTTCAATTGTACCGTAATTTTCTACCGCAATTACACCTAAAGCTTCTCCGTTTTTATGCTTTGCCCGTATGATATTTAAGTTTCTTACAGTACCTGTAGAAATTATTCCAAACATCGCAGAACGTCCTGTTTCGGACGGCTCTATGGTAAGGTCATAGATTGTGTGTCCGTTTCCGTCGAGAGTTCCCGAAAAGCCTTCTTCACTGTTTAAAGTGTCGGCAACCATCTTCCATGCACTTCTTGAGTTAAAGTACAGGTCACGGGTCAGCATATAATGTTTGTCAGGGTTTTCCGAAATACTGTAAAGGTCAACACTGTTCGCAACTTTAGTCGGCGCATATTCTGTAACACCTGGAGTAAGTCTTGGCTCTTTTGTGCCTTTCGGACGGAGAATTAAATAATTTTCATCTCTTCCGCCACCTGTCCATTGGTTTTTGTCAAGACCTAATAGCTCTATAAGTCTTTCAGGATTTACAACATCTTCCCACAAAATGCTTTCACCGTTTTTGTTGTTTCTGTCATTTTCATCAAGGGTCTGATTTGTTCTCATTCCACCGTATGCGATATTATTTAAAAGCACAGAATTCTGCTTTTCGGTGGTGATTCTTCCGCTTGTGTTGAAAAGATAATCAAATACATTTACAGAAAGCGCCGCCGACCCTTCAATTCGTCCGCCCATATTTATAGCGGAAATTCCGCCTGCATACATATTTGCAACAACTGTATGTGCCGCGGAAATTGAATTTTTTATAACTCCGTAGTTCTGTCCTGCAATTCCGCCCGCAAAAGCATTTGCTTCGACAACGTAAACCGCAGATAAACAATTTTCTATTTTGCCTGCATTTTCGCCGAAAAATCCGCCTGCATTATTAGTAACCACACGGACATTTCCCGAAACGGTCGTATTTATAACTCTTGCATCAAGCATTTCGCCTGCAATTAACCCTGCATTATTGTGAGCCGTAACCTTTCCCGAAACGGTAAGGTTTTTTATCTCACCCTTTAATACTCTTGAAAATAACCCCTGATAGCCTTTGTCCGAGTCGATATAGAGATTTCTGATAGCTTTTCCGTTTCCGTCAAATCTGCCCGAAAAATCGCCAAGCGGAGTCCATTCTCCGTGAAGGTCAATATCGTTTTGAAGAATAAATGCCTTGTCGCTATAGTATTTAACCGCCTGAAGTTCCGATTGTGTTTTTATTTTATAAGGATTTAAAACACTTCCGTCTCCCTCTTTAAAGGGCAAAGGACTTACTCCCGATACGCTTGTAACGTTTGAATACTGTCCGTCAGGCGATTTAGCAACCAGCCATACGGTATATTCCTTGCCGACAGCCGCATCTATTGTTGCTGTTATTTTTTCTCTCGGAAACTCGGTTTTTGCAAGGGGCAGATTTACCGACTCATAAGCGGGATTTCCCAACATTCCATTTTCCTTAATCATATAATAGATATTACACGGTATATTTGTTGCAATATCAATCTTTATTTTTCCGTACTCTGCTTTGTCGCTTACCTTCGGATAACCCGTAATAAACCCAGGCTCTGCCACATTTTCTTCCATTGCGCCAGCTATTATAACCGCGGCTTCCCCACGTGTAAGCTTTCCCTTGGGGCGAAGAGTTTTATCGGGATAGCCTGATATTATGCCCTTTTTTATAGCATACCCGACAGCACTTTTTGCACTTTGAGAGACCTCGTAAAAGTCCACAAATTCACGGCTTACAGTATATCCTGCCAAAAAACCAAACGCACGGGACAAAACTATCATAGCCTCTTCCCTTGTAATCGGTGAAAGGGGTTTGAATGTTCCGTCGGGATAACCCGAGATTATACCTAAATCATACGCAGTTTTTATATACGGCGCATAGTATTTATTTTCTTCCACATCAGAAAAATCGGTTTTCCCCGTTTTAATATCGATATTTAATGCTTTTACTGAGAGCGTTACAAACTCGGCTCTTGTGATGGTTTTGTCGGGCATATAATTTCCATTCCAGCCGGACATTATACCTTTTTCTGCCAGAAAATCAATCTTGGCCTTTGCCCAGTGAGAGTCTATATCGCTTGCCGATACACTATAAAAAGAAAAAAGGAGAACAAAAAATAAACAAAGAACATATCTTAGTTTCTTCATGACCTTTTCACTCCTTTTTTTCATTCTTATTTACATTTTATCATTAAATGGCGAATTAGTAAAGTGTAAGTTTTTCCAAACTATCACCCATTCCATAACGCTTGATGATTTTAGATGAAGAACAAGCGAAACGGAGTAAAGGGCATTTTTGCACTTTACCTTGCCAGACGGCGTACAAAGGTACTCCGAGTGGTCCGTTTCGCTTGTAGTAAAAAAAGGAGTCTTAAAAAGACTCCTTTTTTTACGTTCTTCGCTAAAAGCATCAGCGTTACTCTACGCCTAAATCTTTTCTTTCTATAGATATTGTAAATGTATCTTCATCAGATGACGTTGTAACCATAATCGCATGGTCTAAGGTTCTTGAATCGATAGCAACGGTTGTTTCGCCTAAGAACACAGCGTCCCTATGATTTAAAAGGTAGTATAGATAATTTTCCTTATCTTCCGCCGCATTATCGCTTTTATAGGTATATTCGGCTTTTGTGATTACTTTCCCGTCATTTTCGGTTACTATATTCTTATCAACCAGACGCCTTTTACCAAGTGCTTCTGTAAAGGATATAATCAAATCGTCATGCACACGGTAATTCTTTATTTCTTGTCCGCAGGATGAAAGCATCAAAAGACATATAAAAGCCGCTAATATCCTTTTTCCTCTCATAAAAAATTCCTCTTTTACTTTTTTTATATTTTCTTCCGAAATGTCCTGTAATATTCATTAAAATCCCAAGGTTTCAGGAACAACAATTACCGAAATTCTGCCCGGTTCATAGTAGCATCCGTCGATAATTCCGATTGCATTGCAGACTCTGTTGTGCATAGTGCAAAGTTCTTTTTTGCAGATGCCGTCATCATAACACGGAATACCTGTATGCTGAATTCGTCTTGCGTTTAAAGGTGCAATTTCCTTTACTCTCTTCATTGCTTCAGTAAGGTCCTTACAAACCTTATTTACACCAACTAAAATAATAACCTTTTTAGGCCCAAAGATTACAGAACTTACTCTGTTTCCTGTTGCGTCCATAAGCACAAGCTCGCCGTCTTCTGTAACGGCATTTACACTCGAAATAAATACATCGCTTGTCAAACCTTCACGGTATAAATCAAGCATATGCTCGAAAGATTCAGCATTAAATCTGTCGATAAAATTATATTTCGGGTCTCTTACAATCTCGTTCATTACACCTGTTTCATTAAGTGTAACCGACCCTCCGACAGCAATTTTAGCGCCGTCCGGGATAAGACTTCTCATAATTTCCTTAGCTTCATCTACAGTTTCGGCATATCTTGCATCAAATTTATGTGTGTTTAATATATCAACAATTTTCTTTGCTTTATTTTCCAAATTCCACTTTAAGACTTCGTTCATTTTAAAAAACGCCATCCTTTAAAATTACTTTATTCCATTTTACTACATTTTTCCCGAAAAATCTACCCTTTTTTAGAAAAAAATAAAATTCCTGCCCTTTTGAATTTTTTAAAAGAGCAGGAATATTCATTATCTTTCTTCAAGGGGCACATATTTTGCATGCTTTGCAATGTTTTTATATGCAGGACGGATAATCTTTCCGATGTTTACAAGCTCCTCGATTCTGTGTGCACTCCAGCCCGAAATTCTTGCTATAGCGAAAATCGGTGTATAGAGTTCAAGCGGGAGACCCAACATATCATATACAAAGCCTGAGTAGAAGTCAACATTGGTGCTTGCTGCACGGTTTCTCTTGGAAAGCAAGGTCGGAGCAATTTTTTCTACCATTTCATAAAGATGATATTCTTCTACTCTTCCCTTTTCTTCTGCTAAAGGCTTTGCAAAATTTTTGATTATCTTGGCTCTGGGGTCAGAAATTGAATATACCGCATGCCCGATACCATAGATAAGTCCTGTTTTATCAAATGCTTCCTTATTCAGAATCTTTTTAAGGTATTCTGTAATTTCTTCTTCGTTTGTCCAGTCCTTTACATTGGCTTTCAAATCATTAAACATCTCGACTACCTTTTTATTTGCGCCGCCGTGCTTGGGACCTTTTAGCGAACCCAAAGATGCCGCAACAACCGAATATGTATCGGTACCCGACGAAGACACAACGTGAGTTGTAAAGGTCGAGTTGTTACCGCCGCCGTGCTCTGCGTGAATTACAAGACAAATGTCCAGAAGCTTTGCCTCAAGCTCTGTATACTGTCTGTCGGGGCGGAGCATATATAAAATTGCCTCGGCAGTTGAAAGCTCTGCAGGTGGTGTATGGATATAGAGACTGTCGCCATGCATATAGTGATTGCATACCTGATAACCGTAAACCGAAAGCATCGGGAATACTGCGATAAGTCCTAAGCACTGTCTTAAGACATTCTCGATTGAAATATCGTCGCCCTTTTCGTCATAAGAATAAAGCGTTAATACACTTCTTGCAAGTGCATTCATCATATCCCCTGACGGTGCTTTCATAATAATATCTCTTACAAAGCTTACAGGGAGTGAGCGGTATTCGGCTAAAAGATTTCTGAAATCTTCAAGCTCCTTTTTATTAGGCTGACGGCCAAAAAGCAGAATATATGTAGTTTCTTCAAAGCCGAAGCGATTATCATTTGTAAAACCGTTAACAAGCTCTTCTAAATCAACGCCGTGATAATAAAGCTTACCTTCGCACGGAATCATTTCTCCGTCGTCGATGGTATAGCCTTTTACCTCACCAATTTCGGTAAGACCTGTTAAAACTCCTCGTCCGCTTTTATATCTTAAGCCTCGTCTTACTTCATATTTGTCATATAATTCAGGGTCAATCTGACCTCTGTCTTTACAAATTTTTGCAAGTTCTTCAACCAAAGGTCTTGATTCATTAAACTTTTTAAGCAATTATTTTCCCTCATTTCCATTGCATTTTAAATATATTACCACATATCAACAAAGATTACAAGCGTTATTTTTTAACCGAAAACTTAAGCCAGAGTGCGATTGCACGGACATTTACATATCTTTTAAGCATGGTTTTGGCTAAAAATATCTTTTCCAATGCTTCAGCTAAATCTTTGTCCGATAAAACTCCAGACAATCTTAGCATCTCATCTTTACAGTCGCTGTTTTTTATTAACTTCTCTGCGCCTGAGCGGATAAACAAAACATCCCTTACAAAGCCTTCAAAGAAGGATAAAATAAGCTCTGCCGACTCCTTGTTCTCTTCTAAAAATTCGCATACGGTGTATGCCGAAAGACGCCTTTGGGACATAAGGCTTTCCAGTTTTTTAAGCGATTCTTCTCTTAAATAATCAAACTTTTCATTTGCGATAATTTCATCAACATTCCCGGGGTTTCCGCCCGAAAAGTTGATTAAAAACTCACGGCGAGCGTCATTCGGGCTTATTTTATCTATATACTCGCCGATTTTTTCGTTTGATAAAAGCGGGAATCTTACCTTTACACATCTTGAACGGATAGTTTCTAATAAAAGCTCGCTGTTTTCGGCGATAAAAATAAATACCATATACTCGGGCGGCTCTTCAATAAGCTTTAATAAAGCATTCTGTGCTTGCTCGGTAAGGCATGAGCTGTCGGGGAAAATATAAATCTTCCGCTTTGCCAAAAATGGCTTTATATAAGCCTCATTTGATAAATCTCTTATCCTGTCAACACCGATTGTTTTTTTCTTTTCTTCAGGAACGACAAAAATAATATCGGGATTATTCCCGCCTTTTGCACTTAAACACGAATTACATACGGTACACGGCGGTTGTTCATTGGGGCACGCAAGGGTAACTGCAAAAAGCTTAGCGCTCTCTTCTAACGAAAGTCCCTTCTCGCCTTCAAAAATATATGCATGAGGCGGATTTTCCCGTCTTACATTTCCGATAAGACCTTCCAAAATCTTTTCATGAAAGGTATTATAGCCGTACATATATCCGCCCTCCTTTTTCTTGTCTTAATTTATATATTTTATCATAAATCCAAAGAGTTGTAAACGATTTATCACCATTTTTCTTATTTCTTCATAAAATAATATACAGAAAGGACTGATTTTTATGTGTGCTATCGCAGGACTTATAAATTTTAAGGAGAATATGACTTTAAATAATGCGTTTTATCATCTGTTGACTAAAGAAATGGCGGAGACTATGACTCACCGCGGTCCCGATTCAAGCGGCGAATGGGTGGGCGAGCACGCCGCGTTTTCTCATTGCAGGCTGGCGGTAATTGATATAGAAAATGGCAAACAGCCAATGAAAAAAACTATCGGCGGATATGAATTTGTGATTACCTATAACGGTGAGCTTTATAACACAAAGGAATTACGGGATGAGCTTTTGGGCTTCGGCTATAACATAGAAACCACATCCGACACCGAGATTTTGCTTTTATCTTACATACACGAAGGTCCCGATTTTGTAAATAAGCTAAACGGCATATACGCTTTCGCTATCTGGGACGGTATGCGCCAGGCCGTATTTATGGCACGTGACCGCTTTGGTGTAAAGCCATTTTTCTATACCGAGCGGGACGGAAAGATTATTTTTGCGTCCGAGATAAAGGGAATTTTAGCTCACCCCGATATTTCGCCCGAAGTTGATATTTTAGGGCTTTCCGAACTTTTTGCAATGTCTCCTGCACGCACTCCGGGTATGGGTGTTTTCCACGGTATAAACGAACTAAAGCCTGCAGAATGTATGTATATTACACGGCACAAGAAAAAAATATATGAATACTGGCGTCTTAAAAGCCACGAGCACTGTGATAGCTATGAAGATACAATAGAGCATTTAAGATGTCTTTTGGAAGACTCAATAAAGCGTCAGCTTGTAAGCGATGTGCCGCTTGGCACACTTTTATCGGGCGGACTTGATTCGAGCGTTATAACAGCAGTTGCCGCAAAGGAGCTTTTAAAAAAGGGTGAAACTCTTTCTACCTACTCCTTTGACTATGAAAATAACGACAAATTCTTTAAAAGCACCGCATTTCAACCCGATCAGGATGCACCCTGGGCAAAGAGAGTGTCGGAAGAATCTAAAACTTTTCACACCGTTTTAACCTGCAAAATGCAGGATATGGAAGAGCTTTTATTCCCTGCGCTTTATGCTAAAGACCTTCCCGGAATGGCGGATGTTGATGCGTCGCTTTACTATTATTTAAGGGAAATCAAAAAAAATCATACCGTGCTTTTGTCGGGCGAATGTTCGGACGAAATTTTTGGCGGGTATCCGTGGTTTAGGGACGAGAAAGCATTTAAAACCCGAATGTTCCCGTGGTGCTATGATGTGTCGCTCCGTGAAAGTGTTTTAAAACCCGAAGTTAAAAACACACTGAAATTAGGCGATTATCTTTCTATGAGATATGAAGAGTCGGTAGAAAAAACGCCAAGATGCTCTAACGACTCTCCAGAAGAAGCGAGAAGGCGGGAAATTGCATATCTTAACATCGTGTGGTTTATGACAAACCTTTTGGACAGAAAAGACAGAATGAGTATGGCAAGCGGCTTGGAAGTAAGAGTCCCGTTTTGCGACTATAGATTAGTTCAGTATGTATGGAATATTCCGTGGGAATTTAAAAACAGAAATAATATATCTAAAAATATTTTAAGAGAAGCGGCACGGGGTATTCTTTCGGACGATGTGATTTTCAGAAAAAAGAGTCCATACCCCAAAACCCACGACCCCAATTATGAAAAAGCTGTAAAAGCACGGCTTTGGGAGGTTTTGGAAGATGAAAACGCGCCCATTACCGCTTTAATGGATAGGGATACTCTTATAAACCTATGCAAAACAGAAAACTCCGACCTTGGCAAACCGTTTTTCGGTCAGCTTATGGCAATGCCGCAGTTTATAGGCTACCTGCTTCAAATTGACGAATGGTTCAGACATTATAAGGTCAGAATCGTATAGAAAAAGGACTGTTATTGGGCGGATTCTCTTAGGGATCATTCGCCACAAAATATGTTTTGTGGTGCTCGCAGTTTTAGGTTAGAGATTTTCGATTCAGACAAAACATAAAAATTCCGTAATACTGTCGTATTACGGAATTTTTATGTGAAGTATCAACAGAAAATATCAATCCAAAACCGATTTATGCTTAAGTGAAGCCACCCTTATAGTCCTTTTTCTGTGTTAGATAAAAGTATTGCGCCTAAAATCATTAAAGAGCCCAAAAGTCCCATAACTCCTAACTTATCGCCATAGAATATAACTCCCGTAAGCATTGCAACTATTGGCTCTACGCAGACTACAATCGCCGCACGGGAGAGTGGCACATATTTTAATGCACCCGTATAAAGAATGTACGGAATTGCTGCAGTAATAACGGCGTACAGGATAAATTCTGGTATAATCATCGGCTCGCTTTTAGCCACTCCTATGATGTTTTCAAAATCTGCAACGCTGATTGCCGCAAGGGTGGTAAACAGAAATGTATAAAGAGTGGTGGTAACCGACGAATATTTTTTCGATGCAATACGCCCGAAAATCGAATAAAGTCCGTAGAAAAATCCCGATAAAATCCCCGTTACTATCCCCGATAAGTCGGAATTTTTTTGTATTCCGCCCGACACAAACGCCGTTCCCATAACCGTTATTATAATTGCTAAAAACTTTCTTTTAGTGATTTTTTCCCTAAAGAATATCCGTGCCATAACCATTATGAAGACAGGAGATGTATATAAAAGCACCGCCGCTGTGGACATTGATGTTTTCTCGATTGTGATAAAATACAAAACGCCGTACATAAAAAAGCTAACTATTCCAAGGCACATAAAAATCCATATGTCCTTTAAGTTGATTTTAAGCTTTTCTCTGTCCCATATAAAGAAAAACAAAAATATTATAATCAGTGCAAAAAAGCTTCGGACAAGCATCATATCGAATGCACTAAGACCGCTGTCTCCAAGGCTTTTTACAAATATTCCGATAATTCCCCAAAGAATTCCCGCCAGTATAACCGAGAAATCCGCATATTTTTTAAAAAAGTTTTCCACCTTATTTGTCTTCCTCTATCTCTTTGTTAATCTTTATTAGTTTACATAAAAGCATGGTCCGTCTTGTATAACGGGATTTATTTTTTACCATTCTCTCAATCTCTTCTTCGCGCCCTACAATTACTACCATATCTTTCGCACGGGTTACTGCAGTATAGAGAAGATTTTTATACATAAGCATTGGTGCAAAAGAATATGCGGGCATTAAAACAAACGGGAACTCACTTCCCTGACTTTTATGCACCGTAATTGCATATGCAAGGTCGATTTTGTCAAGGTCGGAGAACGGATATTCGACTTCCTTATCGTCAAAAATTATTGTCATAAACTTATCCTTTATGGATATATCGGCAATAATCCCCATATCTCCGTTAAAGATACCGCATCCCGTTTCGCCCGTTTCCTTTGACCACATTATGTCATAGTCATTTTTTATCTGCATAACCTTGTCGCCAACTCGAAATGTCGTAGAACCCCTTTTATATTCTTGTCTTAACATATCGGGCGGATTTAGGGCAAACTGAAGCTCCTTATTTAAAGCCTCCGTTCCGCATATTCCCTTTTTGGACGGAGAAATTACCTGAATATTTGAAATTGGGTTTATCTTATAGGACGCCGGGAGCCTTGTTTTATAAAGCTCGACTATTGTCTGCTGGATAATCTCGGGTGCTCTTCTTTTTAAGAAGAAAAAGTCCTTATCCTTATCACTCAAATCTGGCATAATGCCCTTATTTATCTTATGCGCATTTACTACAATAAGGCTTTTTTCTGCCTGACGGTAGATATTTGTAAGGTTAATTGTCTTAATGCACCCCGACTCTATTAAATCGCCCAAAACATTACCCGGCCCTACCGACGGCAGCTGGTCGCTGTCGCCCGAGAGAATTATTTTTGCCCCCGGCTTTACCGCCTTTAAAAGTGCCGACATCAAAAGCACATCTATCATACTTGCTTCATCAACTATGATTACATCGGCTTCTAAGGGATTTGTTTCGTCATATGTAAATTCTGCGCCTTCATTTTTAGGCTTCATACCTAGGAGTCTATGGATTGTCTTTGCCTCGCACCCTGTAACAAGGCTCATTCTTTTTGCGGCTCTGCCTGTCGGAGCTGCTAAAACCACATCCTGATTTATTTTCTTCATAAGCGAAATTATGGTATTTATGATAGTGGTTTTGCCCGTTCCCGGGCCGCCCGTGATAATCGAAACCGAGTTTTCCGATGCAATTTTTACCGCTCTTTTCTGTTCGTCAGATAATATAATATCCGATTCTTCTTCCGACTTTTTAATTACTTCTTCCATCTCTTTGTCTGTCGGCATATAGGCGGGAATTGAATAGCGCATTGACATAATTCTGCGTGCGATATAGTCTTCGGCGTGTGCGAAAAGCCTTAGTGCAATCCGTCTTTCGCCGTCTGTTTCATAAAGCACCGCCGCGTGCTCGGATAAAAGAATATCTACTCCGTTTTTCGCCTCGGCTTCTGTTACCGACAATTTTCTTGCCGCATAGCTTACAAGCTCTTTTTCTTCAACATATGTGTGCCCCATAGAAAATGCCGACTCGGATAAAATGTATTTTATTCCGTATCTGATTCTTACGGGACTGTTTTTTGGCATACCCTGAAAGAATGCAATCTCGTCGGCGGTCTTAAAGCCTATTCCGTCAACGGTATCGGACAAGATATAAGGGTTCTGCTTGATTTTTTCTACTGCATCACGGCCTAATTCTTTCTGAACTCTTACCGCCATAGATGCACTGACAGAAAACTGCTGAAGATACATAACTATCCCCTGCATCGACTGAAGACGCAAGAACTCTTCGCCGATTTTTACCGCCTTTTTAGGTGAAATTCCACGGATTTCACTAAGGCGTTCGGGATTTTTAAGCATAATATCAAGTGTTTCTTCGCCAAAATGTGCAACTAAATTTTTGGCAGTTGCAGGACCGATTCCGGGCACTATACCTGACGACAGGTATCTTATAATCGCATTTTCTTCTCTCGGCAGCAGGGTTTCGTAGCTTTCCACCTTAAATTGCTCGCCGTAGTCGATATGACTTACCCATCTTCCCATCATTGCCACATTTTCGCCGACACTCAAATAAGGCATATAACCTGTTACAGTAAATATGCCGTCTTCTTCGTTTTCAATTTCTGCTACCGTGTAGCCATTTTCACCGTTCTGGTAAATAAGCTCCACGACTGTGCCGACTAATTTTTCTTCCATAATCTATTCTTTCACTACTAAAATTTTATTGTTTTCTACGCCTTCTAATTCGTGTCCCATATTTTGAAGCTCATTTATATAGGAAATTAAATCTTTCGACATTTCTTCGCCCATTGCCAAAAGTGCAGACCCCGGTGGATATGCGGTGATGTTTGATTTTAAAATTCTGCCTTTGGAATTTTCTATATCCACCATTTCGCCGTCCGAATGAATGGCTTCTTTTGGTGTCATTCTCTTTTTGGGAATCGGCGGCAGGGGTATGTTTTCTTTGGTTTTTAGCGGAGTATTTAATAAAATTTCTTCTGCCGCATCAAAGAGTGTATCAATCTCGGGCAGAGTATTTGACGGAGTAATTATAAAGACAATATTTAATCTGTCCGACATTTCCGAGTCAATATTATACCTGTCTCTTAAAATTTTCTCAAACTCATATCCTGTAATATCGTAGTTTTTAAGACAAAAAACAACCCTTGTTTCGTCCACCAAACCATTGGGATAAAGGACTTTTGTATGTTTTTTTAGCAAATCCTTTTTAGCCTTTATGTACTTATCCAAAATCGTCCATCCGCCAGAATTTAAAAGCGCAGTTTCTGCTGACACAACAATCGGGTATGACGGGCTTGATGTAAGATGCATAGCGGCAACCGTCCTTACGGTATCGGGCGAAATAATGTCTCCCGACACATGAAGATACGCCGCCTGATTTAGGGCATTTAATGTCTTATGTGCACTCTCTACCGCCATATCGGCGCCTTCTTTTATGGCATTTGGAATTTTAAGGAACGGAAAATGTGCGCCGTGTGCTTCGTCAACCAAAAGGGGAATATTGTATTTTTTTAAAACTTCGCCTATTCCCTTTATGTCGGCTATGTGCCCGTAATAATCGGGTGATGTTATTAAAACTGCGTCGATATTATTGTGAGCTTTTAAAGACGCTTCCACCATATCTTTTGTTGGCGGAAGGGGTGTATTTGTGTTTTCATCATATATGCTCGGCAAAAATTCAATATCAAATCCCGAAATTGCTGCCGCATTTGTAACTGACCTGTGGCAGTTTCTTTGGGTTAAGAGCTTTCCGTTTTTTATGGCTGAAGACAGCATAATATGAACGCCCGACGTAGAGCCGCCCGTCAAAACAAAGCTTTCCTTTGCGCCGTAAATTTCGGAAAGCTTTTCCTTTAAATTTTTAATTGTTTCTTTGGGAGAATTTAAGCTTTCGGTGTCTGGAAGCTCTGTTACATCCATCTCGAAAACTCTTGTCTTAAATTCTTCCGAAAATCCCCGTCCGCCCTTATGTCCAGGCATTGCAAAGGAAATTCGTTTCTTTTTTGCATAGGCTAAAAGGCGCGAAAAAAGTGTGTCCATTTTAATCAGTCCTTATATTCAATAGAATCAAGTGTGCTTCTAAAATTCTTTTTAATTGTCTCAATATATTCTTTCCGAAGCTCTGCCTGTTCTTTAATTTCTTCAGGAGTCAGACCCTCTTCCTTTGATTTTTTGTATAAAAACGATATTCTGTCAAGCTTTGCTTTTTCCATAATAGTTACCTCTCTTTTGTTTATGGCTTTATTATACACTACTTCGCATTTAATTTCAATATTAAAAGGGCATTAAGCAGCCAAAAACTAATCGCAGAAACATCGCTTGCGATTTTCATTCATTGGCGGGGTTTCCAAAGGGGCGCAGAGCCCCTTGGTCGTTTCAAGGGGGCTGGGGGAAATCGAAATCCCCCAGAGTTTTTGCTTCTTTTGGCTCCAAAAGAAGAGAAAAAAGAGCTGTAATTAAAAACAAAAAAGAGTGTTTAAGTTTCCTTAAACACTCCTTAAAAACCGTCAGATTACTGAGCCCTTTTTAATTGCAAGCGGGTAAGAATCCTGACCTATAAGCTTTCTGCCCTTTGTGATATTAACATCCTTATCAAATACCACGTGGTCAAGCTCCGCTCCTTCTTCGATTACCGAGCCCTGCATAATGATTGAGTTTTTAACAACTGCACCTTTATTAACCTTGACACTTCTTGAAAGTACAGAGTTTATAACCGTACCTTCAATCACGCAACCGTCGGAAATACAGGAGTTTTTAACTACTGCTTCTTCACCGTACTTTGCAGGTGTCTGGTCCTTTGCCTTTGTGTAAACGGGAGATTTCGGATTAAATATCTCGTCTCTCATTTCCTTGGTTAAGAAAAGCATATTGTTTCTGTAATATGAGCTCATTGAGTCGATGATATCGGCATAGCCCTTATGCTCGTATGCATAAATTCTCATACCTTCCATCTTCTTTGCAATAGCGTCCTTGATAAAATCGTGGTCGCCCCTTGCCGAGCATTCGTCAACAATAGATTCCAAAAGTGCCTTTTCCATTACATAAATACCAAGGCTTGCGTTTGATGTCTTTGGATAGAAAGGCTTAACTTCCAAATCGGTAACTCTGTTTTCCGAGTCGATATCAATAAGGGTAAATCTTGAAAGCTCTTTTTCTTCCGAGCCTTTTAGGTCTTTATAGACCATTGTGATATCTGCCTCAGTTTTGATATGCTGCTCAATAACCTTCTTAAAGTCAATATTATAAACTCCTGCCTCTAAAGTTAAAATCACATAAGTCTGATGCGAATGGCGGATAAAGTTTTTAGCACTTGCCAAAAGGTCAATATCGCCCTTAATGGCAGTATTTCTAAGGTCGGGCGGTAGGATTGTAAGCCCCTGCTTTTTTCTGTCCAAATCCCATGGTCTTCCCGACTGGATATGGTCCATAAGTGATGAATATTTAGATGTTGTAGCAACACCGATATTCACAATCCCTGCATTTGCCATATTTGACAAAACAAAGTCAATTATTCTGTATCTTCCTGCAATCGGAAGTGCCGCAATCGAGCGTATATCTGTAATCGGGGAAACCTTTTCTTCACCGGCGATTACTATTCCCATTGTATCTCTCATTTTTATTTCAGTCCTTTCAAATGTAAAATCTATCGGTTATTTCGATTCAATCATAGAACCCTTGGGGATGTCTTCTCCGGCACCTATTTCAACATTGCCTTCGATAAGTACGATTCCGTGTGTGCACATGCTTGATGCGTACTTGTTATCCTTAACTTCCTTTTGTCCTATCTGAGCACCGTGTCCGATTACAGCACCCTGTCCGATAACTGCCTTTTCGATTTTTACATTATTGCCTATCACAGCACCCGGGAAGATAACCGAGTCTTTAATCTGGCTTCCTTCACCGATTGTAACTCCGCTGAAAATAACAGAATGGTTAACTTCGCCCAAAATAGTACAGCCTTCTGTAATTGTCGATGATGTAACCTTTGCATTTTCGCCTATGTAGTGAGGCGCGAGTGCCGAGTTTTTAGAATAGATAACCCATCTTTTATCGTTTAAGTCAAACTTCGGCGGGTTATCAATCAAGTCCATATTAGCTTCCCAGAGACTCTGGACAGTTCCTACGTCCTTCCAGTAGCCTTCAAAGGTGTAGCTTACCATCTTTTCGCCATTTTGTAGCATCTTCGGGATAATATTCTTACCAAAGTCATTTGAAGATTCGGGATCGTGCTCGTCTTCATTTAAGTATTTTTTAAGTGCATCATACTTAAAGATATAGATACCCATTGATGCTAAGTTACTCTTGGGATTTTTGGGCTTTTCTTCAAACTCTACGATGTTACCCTTATCGTCCACATTCATAATACCGAAGCGGCTTGCTTCTTCCCAGGGTACAGGCATAACTGCAATAGTAATTGCCGCATCTGCTTCCTTATGAGCCTTTAGCATATCGCCATAGTGCATTTTATAGATATGGTCACCAGAGAGAATAAGTACATTCTCAGGGTTAAAGCCCTCTAAAAAGCTTATATTCTGATAAATCGCATTCGCAGTACCTTTATACCACTCGCCTGCCTTTGCGCTCTGGTAAGGCGGAAGCACATACACGCCACCGTTATTTCTGTCTAAATCCCACGGGTTTCCGTTACCGATATAAGTATTTAGTTCAAGCGGCTGATACTGTGTTAAAACACCAACCGTATCAATACCTGAGTGCACACAGTTAGATAATGGAAAGTCGATAATTCTGTACTTTCCGCCAAAAGGCACTGCAGGCTTTGCCACATACTTGGTAAGTGCACCAAGTCGGCTTCCCTGTCCGCCGGCTAAAATCATTGCCACGCATTCTTTAGAAATCATTTGTTCTCTCTCCTTACTTTTTTATGTCTTTATTCTCTGTCGATTTTTTATTATTCTTAGGTTTCTTTCTTATATAAAGAGCTGCATATCCATCCATATCCACTTCGATGGAATATGGCATCTCGAGTACGGGTGATTTTTTAGCTTTAAATACTCTTTTACGGCTTCTATTCTCTCCACCATATTTTTCCCATGATGAGTCAATTAAAATTTCATAATCTCCCGATAAAGGTACTCCAATAGGATACTTTTCTCTTTTTACAGGCGTAAAGTTAACCGCCACGATTACCTGGTCGCCTTTCTTTTTTCCCATTCTCATAAAGGAAAGTATCGAATTGTTTCCGTCCTGGTCATTTATCCACTTAAAGCCATCCCAGCTGTCATCAATCTGCCAGAAAGGTTTATTGTCAATATAAAATTTATTTATATCCTTTACATAGCCCTGAAGCTTTTTATGCATATCATATTCTAAAAGCTTCCATTCTAGCCCTTCATCATACCGCCACTCGATAAACTGTGCAATCTCTCCGCCCATAAACATAAGCTTTTTACCCGGCAGCGACAGATAATACGCCAAAAGTGCTCTGTATGATGCAAATTTCTCTTCATAGCTTCCGTACATCTTATCAACAAGTGAGTGCTTTCCGTGCACAACCTCGTCGTGCGAAAGCGGAAGAATAAAGTTCTCGCTGTATGCATAATACATAAGGAATGTCAAAAGGTTATGATTGGATTTTCTGAAATACGGGTCCATCGACATATACCTTAGAGTATCGTTCATCCAGCCCATATTCCATTTATAGTTAAAGCCTAGTCCGCCGGCGTCGGTAGGTCCTGTAACCATTCCCCATGCGGTTGATTCTTCTGCAATCATAAGGAAGTTGGGGAAAAACGAGAACATTGTCTTGTTTAAATTCTGTAAAAAGCTTATCGCTTCTAAATTCTGGTTTCCGCCGTAGATATTTGCCACCCACTCGCCGTCATTTCGGCTATAATCACGGTAGAGCATTGATGACACCGCATCAACACGAAGTCCATCAATATGATAAACCTCTGCCCAGAAGTACGCCGATGACAAAAGGAAGGAATTTACTTCGCTTTTTGAGTAGTCAAATACCATTGTTCCCCAGTCTTTATGCTCACCCATTCTCGGGTCTGCATATTCATATGTCGGACCGCCGTCAAACATATAAAGTCCGTATAAATCTCTTGGGAAATGTGCAGGCACCCAGTCCATAATCACATAAATTCCGTTTTTGTGAGCTTTATCAATAAAATACATAAGCTCTTCGGGGGTTCCGTATCTACTTGTCGCCGCAAAATAGCCCGACACCTGATAACCCCACGAGCCGTCAAAGGGATATTCCGAAAGGGGCATAAACTCGATATGAGTGTATCCCATTTCCTTTACATACTCTATAAGCTCGTCTGCAAGCTCTTTATATGAATAAAAGCTTCCATCTTCGTGCATCTTCCAGCTTCCCGGATGCACTTCATAGATAAGCATCGGCTTATCATATGGAGGTGTTTTTTCTCTTTTTTCTATCCATTTTTTATCAGACCACTTGATAGTCGGAATATCTTTTACAACAGATGCTGTGTTTGGTCTGAGTTCCGCCTCAAATGCAAACGGGTCTGCCTTTAAAACTGCCTTCCCCTTTGATACTATGCGGTATTTGTAGGCTTCGCCTTCCGTTATATCGGAAAACCAGCCATACCATACGCCTGTGCCGCCTGCTCTTTCTAAATACATACCGTCGCCTGTCCACGAATTTCTGTCGCACGCAACAGATACCGATTCTGCATTAGGAGCCCAGACCGCAAAACGCCATCCATTGTTAAATTTATGCACACCAAGTGTTTCATATGCCTTATAATTCGTTCCTTCATTGAACAAATAAAGCGGAAACTCACCCAGTCCAAAGTTGTAATCCGGCATTTTATTTCCTCCCCATAGTATATTCCACCTTTATTATATCACATCAATTTTATGCAGTAAATACCAATTTGCCATAAATTTCGGTGTTTAGTTTGTGCAATTTGTCGAAAAATATTGTAATTTGTAATATTTGTTTATAAAGTAATAAAAATGTAAACTTATTCCTTGCGGTTTTGGAGTCAATCCACTTGACACTTAGAATTCTTTAGTATAAAATATAGATATGCTGAATATTTCTTTGAACTATAATCGGGCAAGTTAAGACGGTTATTGTAGTTTATGAGATTTTGGCGGTAAAAAACCGCTTGATTATACATAAGATGAATAACCCGAAAATACTGCCGGATGATTTTTAAAAGAATATATTAAATATCATACGGGGGTGATTACAATGTTTACTACAACATTAGAACTGATTTTATCAGTAGTTTCTGTAGTATTATTGCTTTTTTGTATCGCTTCCTTTTTTGCAGGAATTGGTTATCGGAAAAAAGTTTCAGAAAAACAAATAGGCTCTGCCGAAGAAAAAGCACGTGCTATTTTGGAAGACGCCGAAAAGAATGCAAAGGCTAAAAAGCGTGAAATGACGCTTGAAGCAAAGGAAGAGGCTCACAAACTCCGCGCCGCTGTCGATGCTGAAATCAAAGACAGACGTAAGGAAATTTCGAGCCAGGAAAAGCGACTCAACCAAAAAGAAGAAAATCTCGATCGTAAGACCGAGACATTGGAGAAAAAAGAACAGGCTTTAAATGACAGACTCCGCGAGCTTGAGAAAAAGGAAGCGGCAGTTGAGAAAATCCGTGAAGAGCAGATTGAATCTTTAGAGCGTATTTCAGGGCTTACAGCCCAGGAAGCTAAAGAAATGCTCCTTAAGAACATTGAAAGCCAGGCAAGATTTGATGCCGCTGTTATGGTTAAGGAAATCGAACAGCAGGCAAGAGATAATGCCGAAAAGAATGCAAAGAATATTGTAGCATCATCTATACAGAAGGTTGCGGCTGACCACGTTGCAGAAACAACCGTATCTGTTGTAAACCTGCCTTCAGACGAAATGAAGGGCAGAATTATCGGTAGAGAAGGAAGAAATATCCGTACTCTCGAAACAATCACAGGTGTTGACTTGATTATCGATGATACTCCTGAGGCTGTAATTTTATCAAGCTTTGACCCGATAAGACGTGAAGTCGCAAGGGTTGCGTTAGAAAAGCTTATCGTAGACGGCCGTATTCATCCGGCTCGCATCGAAGAAACTGTTGACAAGGCAAGACGTGAAGTTGAACAGACAATCAAGCAGGAAGGCGAAGCTGCTACCTTTGAAACAGGTGTGCACGGACTCCATCCTGAAATTATTAAGCTTCTTGGAAAGCTTAAGTTTAGAACAAGCTACGGTCAGAATGTATTAAAGCATTCTATCGAAGTTTCTCACTTAGCAGGCGTTATGGCAGGGGAACTCGGACTTGATGTAACTTTAGCAAAGAGAGCAGGACTTTTGCACGACCTTGGCAAAGCCGCAGACCACGAAATCGAAGGCTCACACGTTACAATCGGTGCTGACCTTGCTAAGAAATACAAGGAAAACAAAGACGTTGTTCACGCCATTATGGCACACCACGGCGATGTTGAGGCTGAAACTATCGTGGCTCAGCTTGTTCAGGCAGCAGATGCTATCTCAGCTGCAAGACCGGGCGCAAGAAGAGAAAATCTTGAAACATACATCAAGAGACTTCAGAAGCTCGAAGAAATTGCGGACAGTTTTGACGGCGTTGATAAGTCATACGCTATTCAGGCAGGCCGTGAAATCCGTGTAATGATTAAGCCGGATGTTGTAACAGACGAAACTATGCTCTTAGTCGCTAAGGATATCGCAAGTAAGATTGAATCAGAGCTTGAATATCCCGGACAGATTAAGGTTAGCTTAATCCGTGAAACCCGTGCAGTAGATTACGCAAAATAATGAATATGAAGCGGATTTCAGAAGAAATCCGCTTTTTTGATAAGGAGCAGGAACAAGAAGTCCATTAAGGGCTTCTAAAATACAGAGCGATCACAAAAAGATGCAGAACGAACGAAACGAAGTATTATGCATCGCATAATACCCTGCCCGACGGTGTACATTAGGTACTCCGAGTGGTTCGTTTTGTTCGTAGCTTTAGCGGTCTGCGCTTTTTTGGACGCTCTATAGTAAGGAGTATTAAAATGAAAATACTTATGATTGGCGATGTGTTCGGCAGAATCGGACGCGATATGCTTTTTGAATATGCCGAACGTGGTTTTTTCGGTGCAGATTTTGTTATCGCAAACATAGAAAATGCCGCACACGGACGTGGTGTAACCAAGCAGGTTTTTGACGAGCTAAAAAGACTTCCGATAGATGTATTTACGCTCGGAAATCATATATGGGACTGCCCCGATATACAAAACATCCTAAAATACAACGACAATATCATAAGACCCGACAACTTAGAAGGTGAGCTCCCCGGCGACGGCTACACAATCAAAAAAACAAAAAACGGTGTAAGAATCGGAGTTATAAATTTACTCGGCAGAGTCAATGTTACTCCCTACTCAAAAAATCCTTTTCTTCACGCCGATGCGGTTATAGATAAAATAAAAGACAAATGCGACCTTATATTTGTCGATTTTCATGCAGAAGCAACAAGTGAAAAGATTGCTATGGGATTTCATTTAGACGGCAAGGTAACAGGAGTTTCAGGTACTCATACACACGTGCAGACTGCTGACGAAACAATTCTTTATGGCGGCACAGGATACATCACCGACCTTGGTATGACAGGGCCGTCAGTTTCGGTGCTCGGTATGGACAAAAACATCATTATAAATAACTTTAAAGGCGAAATCCCCAAAAGATATGAGCCTGCAAACGGCAAGGGGCAATTTAATGCCGTGCTTTTTGATGTTGATACCGAATCTAAAAAGACTGTCGGTATTGAAAGAATAAATATAAGATAAGGAAGTGTTAATATGAAAAGGCATTTAAAAGAAGCTATAATACTACTACTTCAGCTTATTATGTTCTATATCTTTCCGCTCACTGCAGGTCCTACCGATGCAATCGGAATGGTTGTATTGATAATTCTTGCAACATTCGTTTTTTCATTGGTTCTCGGCAGTATTTCAGAGAATAAAATCCGTTATCTTTATCCTTTTATAATTGCAGTTTTATTTATCCCGTCGGTTTTTATCTACTATAACGAATCGGCACTTATCCATTCGGTTTGGTATCTTGTAATATCAGCACTTGGAATGATTTCGGGTGTACTTATTCGTTTTATTATAAAAATAATCAGCAGTGGAAAGGATAAATAATTAAAATAAATATAAAAAAAGATGGACTTATAAAGTCCATCTTTTTATTTTGCTTTAATTATACAAGCTCAAGGATTGCCATCGGGGCTGCATCGCCGCGACGGGGTCCCTCCTTGATGACTCTTGTATATCCGCCGTTTCTTTCAGCGTACTTGGGAGCGATTTCACTAAAGAGCTTTGTTACAACATCTTCCTTTGTGATAAACTCCAAAGCCTGACGGCGTGTATGAAGTGTATTGGTCTTTCCAAGAGTAATCATCTTCTCAGCAATGCTCTGAGTTTCCTTTGCTCTTGTCAAGGTTGTTTCAATTCTACCATTCTCCAAAAAGCTTGTTACTAAGTTTCTAAGCATAGCTTTTCTCTGGTCGGTAGGCATATTAAACTTTCTTGTACCCATTTACAATGTCCTCCTTTCTATAAGGCTATATCAGTCTTCCTCTTCTCTCAAAGACAAACCTAAACCGTGAAGCTTCTGCTTAACTTCGTCAAGCGACTTTCTTCCGAGGTTTCTGACTTTCATCATTTCCTCTTCGGCTTTGTTTGCTAAGTCCTCTACTGTGTTGATTCCTGCACGCTTTAAACAGTTGTAGGAACGAACTGACAAGTCGAGGTCCTCGATTGACATTTCCAAAACTTTCAATGTCTTGCTTTCTTCCTTTTCAACAACAAACTCTGCATTCTTACCTTCTTCTGAAAGGTCGATAAAGAGTGTTAAAAGGTCGCTCATAATCTTTGCTGCAAGGCTGACTGCTTCGTCCGGCTTAGTAGTACCGTTTGTTGAAAGCTCTATTGTAAGAGTTTCACGGTCACTGTACTGGCCGACACGGGTGTTTTCAACCGTGTAATTAACTTTCTTTACAGGTGTATATATTGAATCGATGGGGATTACGCCAACAGGCGGCTGTAAAGCCTGCTTATTCTTGTCTGCTGAAACATAACCTCTGCCCTTCTGAAGTGTAATCTCCATATAGAGATTAGCGTCTTCATTTAAAGTTGCGATGTGCAAATCGGGATTAAAAATTTCAACATCGTCGTCACAGATAATATCGCCTGCAGTGATTTCTCCTGCACCCTTTGCTTCGATATATACAGTCTTTGATGATTCTGAGTGTAATTTAAGTGCGAGCTTCTTGATGTTAAGAATAATCTCAGTTACATCTTCTACTACACCCGGAACTGTAGAAAACTCGTGCTGAACTCCGTCAATCTTGATTGAAGTAGCTGCTGCACCAGGAAGTGATGAAAGAAGAATTCTTCTTAATGAATTTCCAAGTGTTGTAGCGTAGCCTCTCTCTAACGGTGTGATTTCGAACACGCCGCTGTTTCCTGACATTTCCTTACATTCAATGCTGGGTTTTTCCATTTCTATCATCTTATGAAACCCTCCTTTATATATTCTAATGTAAAAAGCTTTATACCCCTATGGGCTTACCTATTACTTAGAATACAACTCGACGATCAAGTGTTCCTCTACCTCGAAGTCGATATGCTCTCTCTTCGGTAAAGTTACAACCTTACCCTGCATCTGGTTTTTGTCCATATCTAACCAGCTCGGGATTCCTCTTGTTGCATTAGCTTCAGCAATATCCTTCATAGACTGAGAAGACTTGCTCTTTTCTCTAACTGCAACAACGTCGCCTTCCTTGACAAGGTATGAAGGAATGTCTACCTTCTTACCGTTTACAAGGATATGACCGTGATTTACAATCTGTCTTGCCTGTCTTCTTGTGTTAGCAAGACCAAGTCTGAATACTACGTTATCAAGTCTTGTTTCAAGAATTGAAAGTAGCTCTTCACCTGTAATTCCATGCTTCTTTGTAGCCATTACATAGTATTTACGGAACTGCTTTTCCAAAACACCGTATATAAATTTAACCTTCTGCTTCTCTGTAAGCTGTAAGCCGTACTCAGACTGCTTTTTCTTGCCCTGCTTCTGGTTTCTGTTTGAGCTCTTGTGAACGCCCATTACGCCGGGTTCAATTCCGAGAGTCTTACATCTTTTAAGAATCGGTTGCATATTCTTAGCCATACTCTTATTCCTCCTTCTTCTATATGATCAGACACGTCTTCTCTTCGGCGGTCTGCACCCGTTGTGAGGAATAGGAGTTACGTCTTTGATCATTGTAACTTCTAAGCCTGCTGCCTGCAATGCACGGATAGCGGCTTCTCTTCCTGCGCCGGGGCCCTTTACAAATACCTCAACAGTCTTAAGACCGTGTTCCATAGCTGCTTTCGCTGCTGTTTCAGCTGCAGTCTGCGCTGCGAACGGAGTGCTCTTCTTTGAGCCTCTGAAGCCCAGGCCGCCGGCACTTGCCCAAGAAAGTGCGTTGCCGTCTACATCGGTAATTGTTACGATTGTATTGTTGAAGCTGGAACGGATGTGAGCAGCTCCTCTTTCGATGTTCTTTTTAACACGTCTGGTTCTAGTGGTTTTTCTTGCTACCTTTGCCATTAGCTACTCCCTCCTTTACTTCTTCTTATTAGCTATTGTCTTTGCCTTACCTTTTCTGGTTCTGGCATTGTTCTTTGTGTTCTGTCCTCTTACAGGAAGACCTTTTCTGTGACGGATTCCACGGTAGCAGCCGATTTCCATCAATCTCTTAATATCAAGTGCAACCTGACGTCTTAAGTCACCTTCTACTGTAAACTCAGCGTCGATTGTTTCTCTTAATTTGTTAACTTCTTCCTCAGTTAAATCCTTAACTCTTGTGTCAGGATTGATTCCGTTTTTCTTAAGAATCTTCTGAGAGCTCTTAAGTCCGATACCGTAGATATAGGTAAGACCGATTTCAACTCTCTTCTCTCTGGGTAAGTCAACACCTGCTATTCTTGCCATATTGTTTCTACACCTCCAAAATTTTTTGAGATATCATCAAAATATATATAACATATTCAAGCTCTGCGCCTTTTTATCGCAGCAGCCGCACTTGAACAGGTTAAATACAATTACCTTTGTTTTTTCCTATGTTTATGTCGAAAATTAACCCTGCTTCTGCTTATGCTTCGGGTTTTCGCAAATAACCATTATCTTTCCTTTTCTCTTAATGATCTTGCACTTTTCGCAAATAGGTTTTACTGACGGGCGTACCTTCATTTTGCATATGCCTCCTTATTTGGATCTCCATGTGATTCTTGCCCTTGAAAGGTCATATGGACTCATTTCCATTGTAACCTTGTCACCAGGAAGAATTTTAATGAAGTTCATTCTTAATTTGCCCGAGATATGAGCTAGTACTCTATGCCCATTCTCTAATTCAACTTTAAACATTGCGTTGGGTAATGTCTCAACGACAGTACCTTCAACTTCTAAAACATCGTCCTTTGCCAAAGAAATAACCTCCCAGCTTTTTCAAATTGGTCTCAATTTATTTAACTCTTTACGTATCATGTGATTTTCTACCGTTTCCGCTTCAAATACACTTGATACGAAATTTGTCCTGTTAAGATGCTTTTCCTTTTTCTTTTTAGGGTTTTCTATTCGTCTTTTATCGCCGTCTGTAAGGAAACAATATCCGTTCTCTATACGAGACACTAAATAAAGCGTTCCTTTATCTCGGCCTGATATTGAATAGACCGCACTGCCAACCTTGATATCCATATCACACCTCGTCAAACATGGTGAGAATTTCGGGCTTACCGTCGGTAATTAGTACAGTGTTTTCATAATGTGCACTTAAACTTCCGTCTTCGGTTACTACCGTCCAGTCATCGTCTAATACTGCAACATCATATTCACCCATATTAACCATCGGCTCAATCGCTAAGGTCATACCCTTGGCTAATTTTACGCCCTTTCCCTGACGCCCGAAATTCGGGACGCTCGGGTCTTCGTGAAGCTCTTTTCCTATTCCGTGTCCGACTAAATCACGGACTACCGAATAGCCGTTTTCCTCAACATAATTTTGTATAGCCGAGGAAATGTCGCCAAGCTTTGCTCCATGGATTGCGTGCTTTATACCTTCAAAGAAACTTTGCTTTGTCACGGCAATAAGTCTTTTTGCTTCATCGGAAATTTCTCCGACTGCATAAGTTCTTGCAGCATCGCCGTGATATCCGTCTTTATAAGCACCTATATCAATTGATATTATGTCGCCTTCCTTCAATACAATATCCTTTGCGGGAATACCGTGAACAACCATATCGTTAACCGACGCACAAATTGATGCGGGGTAGCCGTTATAGTTTAAAAATGAAGGAGTCGCACCGTGTCTTTTAATGAAATCGTATGCTACCTTGTCAAGCTCTTTGGTGGATACGCCGGGGCGGATATGCTTTGATATTTCTACCAAAGCAAGCCCTGTTATCCTGCCCGCATTTCGCATTTTTTCAATTTCCGAACGTGATTTAATAGTAATCATATTATTACCTCTTAAAATCAGTCCTCAAGACCGAGTGCCTTTGCCACTTCCTTAGTGGTGTCAGAAAGCTCCTGCTTTCCGTAGGCAACTGCCAATTTTCCCTTAGCCTGATAATATTCTTTTATCGGCTCAGTCTGATCGTGATAAACTTCGATACGGTTTTTAACCGTTTCTTCATTGTCGTCAGCTCTCTGTATAAGTTCTCCGCCGCAGATGCACTTATCACCATTCGGTGAAGGTTTGAATGTTACGTGATACGGTGTTCCGCATTCCTTACATTCTCTTCTGCCGGATAATCTTTCAATAATTGTTTCGTCAGAAACCTCTAATGAAAGAACCTTGTCAATCTCAACACCTGATTCCGAAAGCGCTTCTGCCTGAGCAGTAGTGCGGGGGAATCCGTCTAAGATAAAGCCGTTTTTACAGTCGTCTTTAGAAAGTCTTTCCTTAACGATACCGACAACAACCTCATCTGGAACAAGCTTTCCTGAATTTATATAGCCTTCAGCCATCTTTCCAAGCTCTGTTCCTTCTCTTATAGCGGCTCTTAGCATAACACCTGTTGAAATGGTGTTTACACCGAGACGCTCAGACAGAATTTCTGCCTGTGTACCTTTTCCCGCTCCCGGAGGGCCTAATAAAATTAACTTCATATTATGCCGCCTTTCCGGAATTATTCTAAGAATCCTTTGTAATGACGCATTGTCATCTGAGACTCAATCTGTCTTACAGTTTCGAGTGCAACACCTTCCATAATGAGAAGTGATGTACCACCAATCTGCAAGCCGTCGATACCAAAGAGGGCACCAACTACTACCGGCAATACTGCGATTACGCCTAAGAATAATGCGCCGATAAAATTAAGTCTTGTAGATGTCTTATTGATATAGTCGCTAGTCGGCTTACCGGGACGGTAACCTGGAACATAGCCACCCTGCTTCTTCAAGTTATTAGCAAGCTCAACTGTGTTAAACTGAATTGCTGAATAGAAATATGTGAAGAAGATAATAAGCAAGAAATAAAGTACTGCATATATTACGTCACACCACCAGGGGCCAAGACCTGCTGAGAGGCAGGAAAGTACATAGTACCAGGGGCCTGTCTGGGGAAGTGCTCCTGCTTTTAACAATCTTACGATTGTTGCAGGGAATGACATAATACTTGATGCGAAGATGATAGGCATAACGCCACCCATAATAACCTTGATAGGAATATTGGTTGACTGACCGCCGTACATCTTTCTGCCAACAACTCTCTTTGCATACTGAACGGGGATTCTTCTTTCTGATGAATCGAAAAGTACAACAAGCACGATTGCCAAAATTGCAACAATTACGATTGCAAGTGAAATGATAACTCCCTTTACGTTAAGTCCTGTAGCAAGGAACTGTTTGTAAATCTTCATTACTCCACTCGGTATAGCTGATACGATACCTGCGAAGATGATAAGTGAAACGCCGTTTCCGACACCTTTGTCTGTAATCTGTTCACCAAGCCATACAATAAATGCGGTGCCTGCTGTAAAGGTAAGAGTAATTACGAAGAATGTAAGAACGCCTTCATTCTGAATTGTTGTCATACCTGTTTCAATACCCATATTATGCAAGGTTACATAAAGACCTGCACCCTGTACGAATGCAAGAAGGATACCAACGTATCTTGTAATCTTATTAATCTTCTTTCTGCCTTCAATACCCTCTTTTGCCATACGCTCTAAAGCGGGGATTGCAACAGTTAAAAGCTGCATAATGATTGATGCATTGATGTAGGGCGAAACACCGAGTGCCATTACAGTTGCGTTAGAGAACGCACCACCTGTAAATACGTCAAAGAGCGAGAATAAATCTGCTCCGCCGCCGCCCAAAAATGCCTGCATAGCTTCGCTTGAAAGATACGGAACAGGAATATGTGCTCCGAATCTGAATACTACAAGTAAAAATACTGTGAACAAAATTTTCCGTCTTAAGTCAGGGATCTTAAATGCGTTAATAATAGTAGACACTTAAATCACCTCTGCCTTTCCACCGGCCTTTTCAATCTTTTCCTTAGCCGATTCAGAGAATTTTGCCATTTTAACTGTAAGCTTCTTTGTAAGCTCACCTCTTCCAAGGATTTTGACACCGTCTAATACCTTGGAAATAACACCACTTTCCTTAAGAAGTTCTGCTGTTACCTCTGTACCATCCTCAAATCTTTCAAGTTCTGATACGTTAACTGCAACATATTCTTTCGCAAATATATTTGTAAAACCTCTTTTCGGAAGTCGTCTGTATATAGGCATCTGACCGCCTTCAAAACCCGGTCTTACGCCACCACCGGAACGAGCGTTCTGGCCTTTATGACCTTTACCTGATGTCTTACCTGTTCCGGAACCGATACCTCTGCCGACTCTTCTCGGTTCAAACTTTGAACCTTCAGCGGGCTTTAGTTCGTCTAATCTCATTTGCCGCACCTCCTTCTTGAAATATTACTTAGTTCTCTTCAACTTTAAGAAGATGAGATACCTTTTTAATCATACCTCTGATCTGCGGAGTGTCATTGTGCTCTTTCACGTCTCTGATCTTCTTAAGACCAAGAGCTGCGACATTTGCCTTCTGACTCTCATTGCAGCCTATTGTGCTCTTTACTAAAGTTACCTTTAACATAAGTCTCTGCCTCCTTAACCGACAATCTGATCAACTGTCTTGCCACGGAGCTTAGCTACTGACTCAGCTTCCTTAAGGTTAGCCAAACCAGCAATTGCAGCCTTAACAACATTTTTCTTGTTGTTTGAACGCAAGCACTTTGTTCTGATGTCTTTAATACCGGCAAGCTCTACAACTGCACGGACTGCACCGCCGGCGATAACACCGGTACCCTCTTTAGCAGGCTTTAAAAGTACTCTTCCTGCACCGAACTCACCAACTACTTCGTGAGTAATTGTTGTTCCTTCAAGGGGAACGGTAATCATATTCTTTTTAGCATCTTCGATGCCTTTTCTGATAGCATCGGGAATTTCAGTTGCTTTACCAATACCGCAGCCTACTCTGCCCTTGCCGTCGCCAACTACCATAAGTGCAGAGAAACGCATTGTTCTACCGCCCTTAACTGTCTTGGCAACACGGTTAATTTCTACGAGCTTCTCCTGTAAATCAAGAGTTGAAGCATCTATTCTTTCAGCCACAAAATCTACCTCCTTATATTAGAATTCAAGACCTGCTTCTCTTGCACCTTCTGCAAGAGCTGCTACTCTTCCGTGATAAATGTATCCGCCTCTGTCGAATACAACGGTCTTTATGCCCTTTTCAAGAGCCTTCTCTGCTACCATCTTACCAACAAGCTTTGCGCCTTCGATGTTTCCACCCTTGCCGTCAAAAGCTTTGTCAAGGCTTGATGCGCTTACTAAGGTGATACCCTTTGTGTCATCAATAATCTGTGCGTAGATGTGATTTAAACTTCTGAATACATTAAGACGGGGCTTCTCCGAAGTTCCGGAGATGTTCTTTCTCACTCTTTCGTGACGTCTTAATCTTGCAACGTTACTGTTTTGCTTCTTAATCATTTAAGAACACTCCTTTCTTATTTCTTCTTACCGCCTGCTTTACCTTCTTTACGACGAATTACTTCGTCTACGTACTTAATACCCTTGCCCTTGTACGGTTCAGGCATTCTGTACTCTCTGATTTTAGCAGCTGTTTCGCCAACAACTTCCTTGTTTGCGCCGCTTACTATAATCTTGTTAGGTGCAGGAACTTCGATTGTGATACCTTCGGGAGCAACGAACTCAACCGGATGTGAAAAACCAAGGCTGAGTGCCAATGTTTTGCCCTGAAGCTGTGCTCTGTAACCAACGCCGTTGATTTCGAGCTCCTTCTTAAATCCTTCTGTAACTCCGATTACCATATTGTTAATCAAAGTTCTTGTAAGGCCGTGTAGGGCCTTATTCATCTTCTCTTCATTCGGACGTTCTACTGTGATAACGCCGTTTTCAGATTTGATAATCATGTTGGGATGAAGTTTTCTTGTTAAAGTTGCCTTTGCACCCTTAACTGTAACCTCATTGTCAGTGCCGATTTTTACGTCTACTCCAGTCGGAATAGTAATCGGTTATTTGCCTATTCTTGACATAGATTTGTCCTCCTTAACTTAAATTTTCTCCCATTTTTGCGGGGTTTTCAGTTTTTAAAAGATATTTATTACCAAACAAATGCTAAAACTGCTCCGCCTACGTGGTTAGCTCGTGCATTTTTGTCAGTCATAATGCCCTTAGAGGTAGATACGATTGCGATACCGAGACCTTTTAATACTC
>JAZNQG010000109.1:0-9100 GCA_045590035.1 Clostridia bacterium | reverse complement strand
GCGGCGATTGATAGAATTGACAAAATTCCGCCGCCCGATTTTACCACGGTATTTACTGTATCCACAACTCCGACAGGGCCTGAAACCTGGTCTAATCCGACCTTGCCTGTAATCATATCTAAAAGCGATGTATATACAAGCTTAACTGCAAATATGGTGTTATAAAAAGATTCCCTTATAACTCCCAAAAGGCTTATATCTTCGGTCTTTGGCGAAAAGCCCATAAGATAGCTTGTGTCTTTTTGAGATTTTCCGATATAATCTTCGGGGATTTTATAGTCTTCTTTGTAGTCAAAATATTCTTCTTCCAAAACGCCGTTCATAAGTGTTTTTTGTGTAATTCCGTTTTCTCCATATACTATTTCGGTTTCACACTTACTTAGCGGAATTGAAATCTTGAATTTTTCACCGTTTCTTTTAAGTATAATATCCACATTCTCATCGGGTGATAATTCGTCCGAATATAGGGCAATATCACGATAGAAATTTATTCTGTGTCCGTTTATTTCGACCACTTTGTCCCCGGGCATAACACCTTCTTGGTACATATATGCCCTTTGGTCTAAGGATGCGATTTCATTGGTTACAAATGGCGCATTGTTTAAAGCAATTACCAAAAAAATCACAAAACCCAATATAACATTCATCACAGAGCCTGCTAAAACTACCGCAATTTTCTTCCATGTGCTCTGGTTTGAAAAGGCTCTCAGGTTATCGCTCTCTTCGTCTTCACCCTCAAATGCACAGTATCCGCCGATGGGAAGAATTCTTACAGAATAAAGGGTTTCTTTTCCCTGCTTTTTAAATATTGCAGGACCCATACCTATCGCATATTCCTTGATTTCCATTCCCGTTAGCTTTCCGACAATAAAATGCCCGAACTCGTGCAGGGAAACCATTAAAAGAAACATAATTACTGTCGAAATTGCAGTAACCATCTAATCACTCCGATTTTACTTAAAATTATACGCGCACTCTCGGGAGAACTTGTCAGCTTCAAAAATATCGTCAATTGACGCATTTTCCACCTTCGGTGCACTATCCATAGCATATTGTATGCAGTCTGCGATATCAAGATACCCGATTTTTCCATTCAGGAAAAGCTCTACTGCAGCTTCGTCGGCACTGTTAAATACAGTCGGCAAAATTCCGCCGTCACGCCCTGCTCTGTAGGCTAAAGACAAAGCGAAGAAAGTGTCGGTGTCGGGCTTTTGGAAGGTAAGATTAGGATACTTTAAAAAGTCGAGTCTGTTATTTGACATCGGTTTTCTGAATGGATATGTAATCGCATACTGAATGGGAAGTCGCATATCGGGAGTTCCCAATTGTGCAATAACTGCATTATCCACAAACTCGACCATTGAATGAACAACGCTCTGGCGATGTACCCACACTTCGATATCGTCTATATCCACATCGAAAAGCCATCTTGCTTCCATTACTTCTAAACCTTTATTTACAAGGGTTGACGAATCTATTGTAACCTTTGCGCCCATATCCCAATTAGGATGCTTTAAGGCATCTTCGGGGGTTACATTTTTTAAATCGATTCTTGTTTTTCCGAAAAACGGACCGCCGCTTGCGGTTAAAAGAATTTTTTTAAGTTCTTTTTTATCACGCATTCCCTGTAATGACTGAAAAATTGCAGAATGCTCACTGTCAACAGGTAATAATTTTACATTATTTTCCTTTGCTAAACGGGTTACAATATGTCCACCTGTAACTAAAGTTTCCTTATTTGCAAGGGCGATATTTTTGCCCGCTTTTATAGCTTCAATGGTAGGAAGAAGTCCTGAGATGCCGACTACCGCCGTTACGACTGTGTCAGCGCCGTCGGCTACTGCCGTTTCTATTAAACCGTCTTTACCCGACAAAACCTTAATATTGGTGTCGGAAAGTCTTGTTTTTAAAGTTTTTGCACTGTCTTCATCGGTAACAGATACAAAATCGGGCGAGAATTCTCTTGCCTGCTTTTCCAAAAGCTCGATATTCTTATGAGCCGACATGGCACGCACCTTTATATCGGGATTTTCACGGACAATATCCAATGTCTGTGTGCCGATTGAACCTGTTGAGCCTAAAATTGATATATTGTGTTCCATATTAAATAAACCCTTCTTTTAAAGAATGGTGGGAGAAACCACACCAAAATCATTTGACTAATGCGACGGAAAAATTTCCAAGGTCGCCGTTTTGAAGCGGAAGAGCCGTACAGAGCGTACTGCCTTCCGTGAAAAATGGTGAGATTGGGAATTTTAACAAGCATCAACCACCGATTAGAGACAAAGAATAATACACAAGCGGTGATATGAACAAGACCGAGTCAAATCGATCCATAAATCCGCCGTGACCCGGGAGAATTGAGCCGTAGTCTTTGACATCAATGTCACGTTTTATACACGATGCGATAAAGTCGCCGAACTGTGAAAGAATCGATGCAACAAATCCCATTACAAGATATTTTATAAGGTCTGATGCAACAAAAGTTTTAGCATAGATTATGTAGTAGATTACCGTCGCAATTAAAACCGCAACAACACCGCCGACGGCACCTTCAACCGTCTTTTTAGGACTTATGTGCGGAACGAGCTTATGTTTTCCTAAGAAAACGCCCGCAAAGTATGCACCGCTGTCGCAAATCCATGCGATTATAAATGCCCAGAGTGCACCAAGACTTCCAAACTCTGCGCCGATTTTTGTAAGATAGCTCATAAAGAATGAGATATAGAATGTAATAAATCCGTGCGACAAAACGTCCTTCATATTCTTTTTACCATGCGTAAACACAACCAAAAGAGTATAAAGCATAATTGCACATACCAAAGTGCTTGACAGCATTTCAGGTTTAAAACCTGATACTAAAAATATCATAGCTGCCACAATAGCACCAACTGTATTCCCTAATGCGCCGAGCTTTAATACTCCGTACATTTCATAGAGCATAAGTGCCAAAACGCCAAAAATTGCAATATGATATATGTATATCGGAGAAAACAAAAGTGCAAAAAACACAATTACTCCGACTCCTGCGGTTAAGATTCTGGTTTTCATATATTTGCTCCTTCCTTAAAAAACCAAGTCTTAAAGAGAATTTCTCACAGTGCTGTTTTGAAGTGAGCGGCGCCGTACGAGAGTACTGCCCCGAACTCGCCGTCAATGTTTGCCAAATCGAAGATTTGGAACATTTTGACATGGGTGCTGTTGCCAAATCGAAGATTTGGACGAGCACCGCAAAATAGTGCTGTGGGGGATTTTATTAAGACTTACACTCCGCCAAATCTTCTGTTTCGTCTGGTGAATTCCAGAATTGCTTCATCTACATCATTTACCGTAAAATCGGGCCATAATTTATCGGTAAAATACATTTCCGAATATGCTAACTGCCAGAGCATAAAGTTAGAAAGTCTTATCTCGCCACTGGTACGGATTAAAAGGTCGGGGTCGGGCTGACCGCTTGTATAAAGGCTATCCGAAATAGTATCGGCTGAAATTTCGTCAAGTGTCATTTCGCCGTCCGACACCTTCTTTGCAATCTCACGGACACCTTTTGTCATTTCTTCCCTTGCTCCGTAGTTTAAGGCGATATTCATAACAATACCCGTATTATTCTTAGTAAATTCTTCGGTCTTTATAATCTGCTCCTGAATTTCTTCGGTAAGCTCTTTTCTTGAACCGATTGCACGGATTACTACATTTTCGCCTGCCAAGGTATTTTCAGCGTCACGAAGATAACCTAAAAGAAGGTTCATTAAAAAGTCAACCTCTTCTTTCGGTCTTGACCAGTTTTCGGTAGAAAAGGCATAGACCGTTACATACTTAACTCCGATTTTGTTTAAATGTGTTACAATCTTTTTTAAAGAATCGGCTCCCGCCTTATGTCCTGCACTTCTCGGAAGTCCTCTTTTTTTCGCCCATCTGCCGTTTCCGTCCATAATAATTCCTATATGACAAGGCAAATCCTTTTTGTCTATTTCATCAGTAATCTTTTTCTTTTTCCAGAACATAAGCTTTAATTTCCTTTCCCGAAAAAATACCTAACGGGACCTTAGAAAAGCCAAGGAAAAAAGCAAACACTTATCCCCTTAAAACTTAGCCAAAGTCCCGCAAAATTTAAATTATACCTCTAAGATTTCTTTTTCTTTGTCTGCTGTAATATCGTCGATTTCCTTTATAAACTTATCTGTAAGTTTCTGGATATCCTTTTCAACATTACCTAAATCGTCTTCGGTGATTTCACCGTTTTTCTTCATAGCCTTATATGAGTCCATAGCGTCTCTTCTTACGTTTCTTATCTGGACTTTAGCTTCTTCTGAGTACTTTTTAACCTGTTTTACAAGTTCTTTTCTTCTTTCTTCTGTTAAAGGCGGGAAATTAAGGCGGATAACCTTTCCGTCATTCTGCGGTGCGATACCGATTTCCGACTTTAATATTGCCTTTTCAATTTCCTTTAATACTGTTGCATCCCACGGCTGAACAACAAGCATTCTCGGCTCGGGGGAAGAAATTGAGCCAACCTGCTGAATGGGTGTCGGTGTGCCGTAGTAGTCGATTGTGATTTTATCAAGCACAGACGCATTAGCTCTGCCCGCTCTGATTGTCTTTAGTTCTCCGTGGAATCCGTCCACTCTTTTATTCATTTTTGCTTCTATTTCAGGATAATTTGCCATTTTGTTTACTTCCTTTCTTATTATCTTTTTCCGTCTTTTGTTACGAGTGTACCGATTTTCTCGCCCTTTACTGCACGGACGATATTTTCGGGGTCATTCAATCCGAACACTAAAATTGACATATTATTGTCTCTGCACATTGATGCTGCAGTTGAGTCCATTACTCCTAATTCCTTACCCAAAATATCAGAGAAGGAAAGTGCATCGTACTTTTTGGCGTCGGGATTTAAGTTGGGGTCTGAATCATAAACCGCATCAACCTTTTTGGCAAGAAGGATAATATCCGCTTCAATTTCAACAGCTCTTAGTGCCGCTGCGGTATCGGTTGACATAAACGGGTTTCCTGTTCCGCCTGCAAAAATTACAACTCTGCCCTTTTCTAAGTGTCTTATTGCCTTACCCCTTATATACGGCTCTGCAACCTGACGCATTTCAATCGCAGACTGAACTCTTGTTTCAACTCCTGCGCTTTCCAATGCCGAGCAAAGTCCGAGTGCATTTATAACAGTTGCAAGCATTCCCATATGGTCAGCACGAGTTCTGTCCATATTTTCACTGCTTCTGCCTCTCCAGATATTTCCGCCGCCGACAACTATCGAAACATCGACGCCCATATCAACAATTTTTTTAATGCTTTCTGACACCGTCTGAAGAGTGCTTTCGTCAAGTCCGTGTCCTTTTTCACCCGCAAGGGCTTCACCGCTTACTTTTAAAAGGACTCTTTTGTATTTTGCTTCCATGTCCGGAGAACCTCCTAAAATATTAGTTTTTCTAAAAAAAGGGAATACATCGTTTTATTTAAAAATGTATTCCCAATCGTCTATTTTATTTTATCATATATTTTCCATAATATCAAGATAATTCTTTCAATTATTTATCTTCTTCGTCCGAATCATCCGAGCACTTATGGCAGCAGGTTTCACAGCCTGAACAGCTTGATGCGCCAAGTGTTACGCCCTGACGGCTTCTGTAGTCATCAATCGCCGCTTTGATAGCTTCTTCTGCAAGCACCGAGCAGTGTACCTTTTCACTCGGTAACCCGTCTAAAGCCTCCATAACCGCCTTGTTTGTTAAAGACAACGCTTCTTCTACAGTCTTTCCCTTTACCATTTCGGTTGCCATAGAGCTTGTCGCAATAGCCGCTCCGCAGCCGAAGGTCTTGAATTTTACATCCTTTACGATGTCATTATCTATATCCATATAGATTTTCATTATATCTCCGCATTTTGCATTACCAACCTGACCTACGGCGTTTGCATTTTCAATTTCGCCGACATTTCTCGGGTTTGCAAAATGGTCCATTACCTTTTCAGAATACATATTATTTTTCTCCTTTCTTTATTTTATTCCCTCATATAACGGGGACATCTGCCTTAATCTTTCGATTATCGGCGGAAGTGTTTTAATTACATAATCAACTTCTTCTTCGGTTGTGTCTTGAGACACCGAAAGTCTTAGCGACCCGTGTGCAATCTCATGCGGAAGACCGATTGCCAACAGCACATGCGACGGGTCAAGCGAGCCCGATGCACAAGCGCTTCCCGATGATGCGCAGATTCCGTACATATCGAGCATCATAAGTATTGATTCGCCTTCAATATACTGAAACGAGAAGTTTACATTGTTGCAAAGTCTTCTTTCGTCACGGGGACCATTAAGTCTTACATACGGGATATTTTCTTCAATCCCCTTAATTAAACGGTCTCTTAAAGCGGTCATCTTTTCGATGTTTTCTTTTAAGTTTTTATTTGTCTTTGAAAGCGCTTCTGATAATCCGCAAATTCCCGCAACATTCTCGGTTGCCGCTCTTTTTCCTCTTTCCTGACCGCCGCCGTGGATTAAGTTTTTAATTTTTACACCGTTTCTTATATAAAGCGCACCCACGCCCTTTGGTCCGTGGAATTTATGAGCAGAAATAGACATTAAATCAACACCTAATTTTGCTACATCAATTTCCATATGCCCAATTGCCTGAACAGCGTCGGTATGAAATAAAACCTTATGCTCTTTGGCAATTTTTGAGATTTCTTCAATCGGCTGAATTGAACCGATTTCATTATTTGCAGTCATAATCGAGATAAGAATTGTCTTATCTGTTATGGCATTTTTAACATCTTCGGGATTTACAAGCCCAAATTCATCAACAGGTAAATAGGTAACAGAATACCCGTTTTTCTCCATAAATTCGCAGGACGACAAAATCGCATGATGCTCAATAGAGCTTGTGATAATGTGATTTCCCTTGTCCTTATAGGCTTCGCATATCCCCTTGATTGCCCAGTTATCAGCCTCACAGCCCGATGCTGTAAAGTAAACTTCGTTTGTCTTGCAGCCAAGCTCACGCGCTACATTCTCACGAAACTTTAAAACTGCCGATTCTGCTTCTCTTCCCACTCCGTAAAACTTCGACGATGCATTTCCAAAAACATCGGTAAGATACGGCATCATAGCCGACAAAACTTCTTTATCCAAAGCAGTTGTGGCATTATTATCCATATATACAGGTTTATTCACCATAAAACACTTCCTTTGCCATATGTAAAACATATGAATGAGCACTCATATGTCCACCTTATATTTTACTCTATTTAGCATACTTTGTCAATCTTTATTATGTTTTTTTCAAAATAATACTATACAAATTTATTTTTATTTGTTATAATAGCTATGTGCAAGTTTTAGGCACAATCCTAAAAGAAAGGGTTTTATGTCAAATGAGAATTGGCGGTATTATAGCTGAGTACAATCCGTTCCATAACGGACACAAATATCAGCTCTCCCAGGTGCGTGAAAATGCAGACGGCATAGTAGCCTTGATGAGCGCAAGTGTTGTGCAAAGAGGGTCGCTTGCAATGTTTGACAAATTTCACCGCGCAAAAGCTGCAGTTTTAGGCGGCGTAGACTTGGTAATTGAGCTTCCGTGTGCATATTCCCTAGCTCCTGCAGAGCTTTTTGCGGAAGGCGCAATCAGACTTTTTAATGAAACAGGAGTTGTATCCGACCTTTATTTCGGAAGCGAATCAGGGGACACCGATAGTCTTTTAAAGGCAGCAGAGCTTATGCTTTCAGAGCCACCCGAAATATCTTTAAAAATCCGCGAAAATTTAAAAGCCGGTATGGGCTACAGAATGGCAGGGTTAGAAGCGTGGCGCGGAGTTATTGATGAAGATATTTTAAATCTTCCCAATAATATTTTGGGACTCGAATATATAAAAGCTATCAAAAAGACAGGCAGTAAAATTGTGCCGCACGCACTCTTAAGAGAGTTTGCAAACCATAACGATACTGCTCCATCCAATAATTTTGCATCGGGAAATGCTATCCGTGATATTTTTGATGAGCATAAGGATATTTCAAAGTATCTTCCAAAGGAAACCCATCATCTTTATAAGGATGCAAAGACGATTGACAGAAAGTTATTGGATGCGATTGTTTTATACACATTAAGAGTCAAGGGTGTCAGCGTATTTAATTCGGTATTTGATGCACCGCCTGAGCTTGTTACAAGAGTTTTAAAGGCTATACCTGATGCGACAGGACTTGACGGAATTTTAAACGCAAGCAGCTCAAGACAGTTTACAAATGCAAGAATCCGCCGTGCAATTTTGTCGGCTTTAATCGGGATTGACGGGCGCCTTGTAAATTCTGCACCCAAATATATAAGGGTACTGGCATTTAACGATAAAGGAAGAGAAATTTTATCTGAAATTAAGAAAAAGACCGCTCTTCCAATCATTACAAAGGCTGCGGATTATAAGGAAAAATCCGAAATGTTTGAAGCGGAAGTAAGAGCAACTGAGCTTTCATCGGTTTGCCGAGGCGTAAAAAGAGGCCTTGATTTTACTAAGAGTCCCGAGTATGTCCGCCCCGAAGACTATGAAATGGAAGCAATGCCCGTTATCTTAGAAAGAGAAGATAATAAAAAACCCGCTCCCAAAAAGAAATCCCAAAAATCCAAGAAACCCGACGGAAATAAGAATTTTAAGAAAAGATAAATAAAAAAATGCAGTTCAGTGTGAACTGCATTTTTTGTTTGTTACTTTTTATTTTGTCGAAAAATATGCGGTCCTTTTTATAATGACGAGCAGATTTTTATGGCGAAATTGAGCAAATGCAATTCATGTTCCCGACGGCGTACAAGTGTACGCCAAGTGGTGCATTTGCTCGGTTTCGGCGAAAAATATGCCGTCATACGTCATCTAATCTTTTTGGCTTCGGTATAATATCTCTTTTCATTCGCTTCGCCCATTGAGAAGGTTTTTCTGGGGAGTGCACCGTCTTTGATAACCGACGGGAAAAGGCTTGATTTTTCGGGTTTGGGGAGAAGAAATCCGATATTACCCTGTTTTTTGCCAAGTTCTTTTGTTACATCGGCGCCATGGATATAGTCAACCTCATAGCCTTCTTTATCGATAAATTTCTGGAGTGCACCG
>JAZNQG010000108.1:0-1628 GCA_045590035.1 Clostridia bacterium | reverse complement strand
TTTAAGTGTCTCAATACTTACATTTTCAGCATCAGCCTTTGAGCCTGTTGTAAAAATAGCACCAACACCCAAATAATCGGCGCCCATCTTTTCGGCAAGGATTGCCTGCTCCACAGTTTGTACCGATACGCCAAGAATTTTTTCTTTACCGATAGCAGTTCGTACATAACCTGCGCTCATATCATTCTGTCCGATATGCACACCGTCAGCATTTACCTTTACCGCAATATCGACATTGTCATTTATAACAAACGGAACATTATACTTTTTGCAAAGCTCTTTAATTTCTAAAGCTTCATTAAAAAATGATTCATTATCCAATTCCTTTTCACGAAGCTGAATGAAGGTAGCACCGCCTTTAAGTGCTTCATCTACCTGTTCTGTCAGCGTCATCATCCCTGTCCACGTGCGGTCTGTAACAGCATATAACATTAAGTCTTTTTTATCGCACTTCATATTTTGCTCCTTTATTTAAAGTATCTGCATCAATGTTATAAATAGCGTCTATAATTCGATTACGTAAGGTGGAGTTTCCTTCACCTGACTTTAAATTTCCATAACCTATTTCGCCTGCAAGTCCCATTACACAGACTGCTGCAGCAACCGATTTTGTTCTGTCTTCAGGGTTCGCAACAGCATAAGCAGTAGCAATTCCTGAAAGCTGACAACCTGTTCCAGTGATTTTACTCATTTCTGGTCTTCCGTTTCGGATTACATAGCATTTTTTTCTATCTGCCACAAGGTCAATCGCACCCGTAATCGCAATAATTGCGTTTGTCTTACAAGCAAAGTTTTTTGCAAAAGTTACCATGTCACAAAGATTCTCTTCAGTTACTGTATCCGATATATCTGCATCTACACCCTTTGTTGTCCCTTCACCAAGCGCTAGAGTTTTAATTTCTGAAATGTTGCCACGAATAATATCAGGCTTAATCGTGTTCATAATTTTAATTGCAGTGTCGGTTCTAAGCTTACTTGCACCAGCACCAACAGGGTCAAGTAAGACAATATGACCAAGTTCTTTTGCCTTAGTCCCGGCAATAAACATTGACTCAATACTTCTTTGGTTAAGTGTGCCAATGTTGATATTTAGTCCACCGCAGATTGATGTAATATCAGCTACATCATCAGGTTCATCCGACATAATCGGACTTCCACCACACGCAAGCAGTGCATTCGCTACATCATTAACTGTAACATAGTTTGTGATGTTATGCACAAGCGGAGTCTTTATCCTTACATTTTCAAGACTGTTTCCTAACATAATTTTACCTCTTTCCGCCGTCTGATTCGGCTGTTTATTAACTTAATAACAAACCTTGATAAACAAAAAGAAGTTACCGATCTGGCAACTTCTTAAAAAAGCACTTTTGTTCATCCTGACGTTTATATCAGGCATCCCTACGTTGGCATTATCCAAATCAGGTTCTCGGTCGAAGGTCGCACCTTCCTCTCAGCCTGTAATACAAGCTCCCGTTTATTAAGTTTAGTTTATTATATCACTAATTAGAATACATTTCAATAGTTTAAGAAAAATTTTTTACATATAAACACAAACTGTCATTCCCTGCCGCTTCATTCAAATTTAAACTAAAAAAAACGAGCATCATACGATACTCGTCTTTTTC
>JAZNQG010000107.1:0-5028 GCA_045590035.1 Clostridia bacterium | reverse complement strand
AATTGCTGTTATGCCTGCGGCAGGTTTAATGATAAGTATCGGTAAGCTTATTGCAATGTCTGCTGAATCAGTGCCAATCATTATGTCATTTGGCGGAATCTTGGAAAGTCTTGGCTGGGCGATAATTTCAAATCTTCATATTCTTTTTGCAGTTGCAATCGGCGGCTCGTGGGCAAAAGAGCGTGCAGGCGGTGCATTTGCGGCACTTCTTTTCTTTATTCTAATCAACAATATAACAGGTTCAATCTTTGGTGTAACTTCCGAAATGCTTGCAGACCCGAATAGTGTTACCCAGACTCTATTCGGAAAAGTAATTGAAGTAAACGGATATTTTACTACAGTATTAGGCTCCCCTGCCCTGAATTTAGGTGTATTTTCGGGCATTATTTCGGGATTTTTAGGAGCGATTGTATATAACAAATACTATAATTTCAGAAAGCTACCTGATGTTCTTTCCTTCTTTAACGGCAAAAGATTCGTACCGCTCGTTGTGATTTTGTGGTCATTTATAACTGCTTTGGTCTTGTCTGTTGTATGGCCGATTATTCAGATGGGAATTAACGCTTTTGGTGTATGGATTGCAAATTCTGCCAACTCTTCGCCTGTTTTAGCACCGTTTATATACGGAACAGTTGAAAGATTGCTTCTCCCCTTTGGGCTTCATCATATGATCACAATTCCTATGAACTACACATCATTCGGCGGAACTTATGAGATTGCAACAGGTCTAAGTGCAGGAAGTGAAGTTTTTGGTCAGGATCCATTGTGGCTTGCGTGGGTAACAGACCTTATAAACTATAAAAATGCTGGCGATATGGCGTCGTATTCAGCACTTTTAAATAATATCACACCTGCGAGATTTAAAGTCGGACAGATGATAGGCTCGTCGGGACTTTTGTTAGGTGTCGGCTTTGCTATGTATAAAAGAGTCGATAAGGATAAAAGAAAAAAGTATTATTCAATGTTCTTATCAGCTGGTCTCGCGGTATTTTTAACAGGCGTTACAGAGCCTTTGGAATTTATGTTTATGTTCTCAGCAATTCCGCTTTACGTTGTATATGCAATTCTTCAAGGGTTGGCATTCGCTTCTGCTGGTATTGTTAACTTAAGACTTCATTCCTTTGGAAATATTGAGTTTTTAACAAGAGTTCCGATGTCGGTAAGTGCTGGTTTACTTGGTGATATCATAAACTTTATAATTGCTTGCGTGGTTTTCTTTGTGGTTGGCTATTTTGTTGCATATTATATGATAGGAAAGTTTTCATACGCAACACCCGGCAGACTTGGAAACTATACCGATGCGCCTGATACTCCCGAGAAGAGCGATAACACAGTAAAAGACGAAAATTCTCAGGCTGAACAAATTATTCATCTTCTTGGCGGAAGAGACAATATTGAGCTTGTAGACGCTTGTATGACAAGATTAAGGGTTACGGTAAAGGACGAAAAAAAGGTGGCAGGAGAAGAAAAATGGAAAGCGATAGGTGCTTTGGGGCTTATAATTAAAAGCGGAGGAGTTCAGGCAGTATTTGGCCCGAAGGCAGATATAATTAAGTCTGATATAAATGATATACTTTGAAAATTCTGACTCTTAACACCCACAGTATCATTGAAGATGACTACGAAATTAAACTCAGATATTTTGTTGATGTTATATCTGAAATTAAACCACAAATTATCTGTCTTCAGGAAGTTAATCAGACTATGGATAAGAATAATCCGCTTAAGATTACCGAAGACAATCACTCAAAAAGAGTATGTGATATGCTTTTATCAAAAGGCATAAAATATAATCACGAATATCTACCGATTAAGAATGCATACAAAAATTATGTAGAAGGTGTATCGATACTTTCAAAAGACGAAATTGCTGATAAAAAAACCGTGCTTTTAAGCAAAACGGATGGTTTTAAAAATTGGAAAAAACGTATGGCTCTTGGTGTTAAGACTGCAGCTGGCACTTGGTTTTATTCCTGCCATTTTGGATGGTTTGATGACGAAGATGAACCGTTTATAAATCAATGGAACAATCTAAAAAACTCGATATCGGATGATGATACTGTGTTTCTTTTAGGTGATTTTAATTCCGACAGTTCTATTATCGGTGAAGGGTATGATTTAGTTATAAAAGATGGTTTTTTCGACACCTATTACCTTGCATATAAAAAGGATGACGGTTTTACAGCTGAAGGTGAAATATGGGGCTGGGAAGGAAACAAAAAGAAAAAGCGGATTGATTACATTTTCTCAAATAAACCAATTGAAATTGAAAAATCGGAAGTCATATTTAATGATAAAAATTATAAAAGGGTATCAGACCATTTTGGTATACTTGTAACTATAAAGGAGGGTTAATGATTGAAACGTGCATCAGGTGTCTTAATGCCTATATTTTCTCTTCCATCAAAATACGGAATAGGTACTTTTTCAAAAGAAGCATATGATTTTATAGACTGGCTTAAACTGTCAGGTCAAAGTTACTGGCAAATTCTGCCGTTAGGTCAGACGGGTTTCGGTGATTCTCCCTATCAGTCATTTTCAAGCTTTGCAGGTAACCCTTACTTTATACCGTTGGAAAACTTGATAAAAGACGGTCTTTTAAATGAATCGGAAATTATCGACATTGATTTTGGCGATAATCAGGAGTATATAGATTATGAAAAGCTATATAAAGAAAGATACCGTGTTTTAAATATTGCATATTCAAGATTTGAGCCTGACAAAGAATATGCGGATTTTACAAACAAAAACGCCGACTGGCTGGATGACTACGCTTTATTTATGACAATTAAAGCGATGAATAATGATGCTCCATTTTATAAATTAGACGAAAAGATTATAAATAGAGATAAAAAAACTTTAGAAGAAATCAAACTTTTATATAAAGATAAAATTGGTTTTTTCAAGTTTTTGCAGTTCGAGTTTTTTAAAGAATGGAACAAAATCAAAAAATATGCAAATGATAATGGAATAAAAATCATTGGAGATATACCTATTTACGTTTCATATGACAGTGTTGACGTATGGTCTTCTCCTTATCTTTTCTGTCTTGATGAAAAATTGCGTCCCAAAAAAGTGGCAGGTTGCCCGCCTGACAGTTTTGCGCCATGTGGTCAGCTTTGGGGAAATCCTATATATGACTGGGAGTCGCATAAAAAGGATGATTTTTCTTGGTGGAAAAAGCGGTTTTCTCATGCGCTTAAAATGTATGACATAGTAAGGATTGACCACTTCAGAGGTTTCTCAGAATATTATGAAATTCCTTATGGCGAGAATACTGCAGAAAACGGCGAATGGAAAAAAGGCCCAGGAATCAAATTATTTAATTCTCTTTCGGGAATTTTAAATCCTGATAATGTAATTGCAGAAGATTTGGGATTTATTACAGACTCGGTCAGGGATTTAATAAAAGCAACAGGTTTTCCGGGTATGAAGATTATAGAATTCGGATTTGATAAAAGAGATTCTGATCCCAAAAATACGCATCTTCCCAACAATTACAACAGAAACTCTGCGGTTTATACGTCAACTCATGATAATCAGACGCTTATTTCGTGGTATAACACCATTGAGAGTGAAGAAAAGGTTAATTTAAGGCGATATCTTGCTGATTACAACACAGATGACTCTAAAATAAATATACCGCTAATTTCGCTTTGTATGCGCTCTGTGGCGGATACATCGATAATTCCGATATGGGACATTTTAGGTTTAACTGACAAGGCACGAATAAATATCCCTGGAACAGATAAAAACAACTGGAGATGGCGTTTAAAAGAAATACCATCTTTTGAAATTGCAGATACACTTAATACAATGACAAAAACATTCGGAAGGTAAACTTATATTCTTAGGTTTATCTTCCGAATGTTGACTTTTAATTTAAATTTTGATAATATTACATAGATAAATTGATTAGGAGAAGATTAAATGGCACTTGATTCTGTGGCATTATCAATGCTAAGGTCAGAGATTGAAAACAAAATTAAAGACGGAAGAATTGATAAAATTCATCAGCCTGAAAAAGATGAGTTAAGTATATCTGTAAGAACATACAGAGACTCATATAAACTGGTTGTTTCAGCAAGTCCGTCAAACGCAAGGGTGCATTTTACCGAAAGTTTTAAAGAAAACCCGAAGGTTGCACCTATGTTTTGTATGCTGTTAAGAAAGCATTTAGGCGGTGGGAAAATTCTTTCTGTGTCGCAGCCTGACTTTGAGAGAATTCTTGATTTTTCTATTGAATCAAGAAATGAACTTGGTGATTTGGTTATAAGGCATCTTGTTGTAGAGCTTACTGGACGAAATTCAAATATAATCCTTACCGATGAAAACGGAAAAATTTTAGATTCAGCAAGACGTGTTGATTTTACTCAAAGCTCAGTAAGACAAATTCTGCCTGGTATTGCCTATTCCCTTCCCCCCAAGCAGCAAAAAATCGATTTTCTTGATTTTGATAAAGAGATTTACTTGGATTTTTCAGATAAATCAGTATTATTAAAAGACCTTATATTAACACATATTTCAGGAATCAGCCCTGTTATTTCCAGGGAAATTGTGTGGGAGTCTACCGGAAGATGTGATACAACTGTACGAGAGCTTTTAGAAAACGGCGAAGAATTATTATTAAAAACTATTGAAAAGTTTAGAAACAAAGCAAAAAATAATGATTTTTTACCTGTTGTTATAACTGAAACAGAAACTGGCAGAATACTTGATTTTTCTCCGTTTGATATTAAGCATTTTGAAAATGTATGCACTGTTCAATCATACGAATCAATGTCAGATGCGATATATGATTTCTATTTAAAAAGAGCCGAAAAAGAAAGAATCAAGCAAAAGACTCAGGATATCTTGAAAGTAATTAACACGAACCTTGAAAGACTTTCCAGAAAGCTTGCAATTCAGCAAAAAACCCTGAAAGACACCGAGAATAAAGATAAATACAGAATCAAAGCCGACCTTATTATGTCATCGCTCCATTTAATTCATCAGGGTGATGAAAAGGTTACGATAGTTGATTACTTT
>JAZNQG010000106.1:0-4879 GCA_045590035.1 Clostridia bacterium | reverse complement strand
ATTGACGGACTTCACGGTGCGCTTTTAGACCTTGGAGTTTCACGCTATCAGTTAGATAATGCGGAGCGTGGCTTTAGCTATATGAAAGATGCGCCGCTTGATATGAGAATGAACCAAAGCGATGAAAAATCGGCATATGATGTGGTAAATACATATGATAAAGAGGCTTTATGTGACATTTTCTTCCGCTACGGCGAAGAAAAATGGTCAAAAAGAATTGCGGAGTTTATAGTAGAAAGAAGAGCAAAAGAGCCTATAAAAACAACGAAAGAGCTTTCCGATATAATATCGGCGGCAATACCAAGTGGGGCGAGAGAAAGGGGCTCTCACCCTGCAAAAAGAGTGTTTCAGGCAATCAGAATAGAAGTAAATGGTGAGCTTGAGATACTCAAAAATGCGATTTTGGACTTTATCGACTGCTTAAAACCAGGCGGCAGGCTATCGGTAATAACATTTCATTCCTTAGAAGACAGAATAGTAAAACAATGCTTTAATGAATTGGCGACGGGCTGCACCTGCCCAAGGGATTTTCCGGTATGTGTCTGTGGAAAACAGCCCGTTGTCAAAGTGATTACTAAAAAACCTGTTCTGCCGACAAAAGAAGAAATGGAAATAAACCCAAGGTCGAAGAGTGCAAAACTTAGAGTAGCAGAAAAGATTTAAATGACTTAAGGGGGATAAGAGCGTGGGCAATTCAAATCTGGCGTATGCGTGGGATGACAGATATGAAGAAGAGTCAAAGTCAAAAAGACAAGAGCTGTCACAGGACAGAAAAAAGAAAACCAAGAAAAATCGTATGATTTTCGTTGGTTATGTTTTGATGCTTATCCTTGCGGCTGTATTTATGATCGGCAAAAATGTAGCAGAGTACGAAACAGAGATTAAGATTAAAAATCTCCAGAAGGAATTAGCAGCGCTCGAGAGCTATACAAGTCAGAAGATTTTTGAGCTTGAAGAGAATATAGACCTTACATATATTGAAGAAACCGCAAAAACAAGACTCGGTATGCAGATGCCGACTAAAAATCAGACGGTTTATGTAAACATCAAAAGAGACGATGTATGTGAGCTTACCTGCGGTGAAGTTGAAGGAATTACTAACAGAGTAAAGACTGCTGCATCAGACATCAAGCAGAATGTAATTGGTCTTTTCAGCTTAAGATAAGAATATAATAAATATAAAATAGATTAGTTTTGCGCCACCCGCTTTGGATGGCGCATGCTTTCATTATATTGAGGAAATGGAGGCAGGGGTATGAATAAGATGAGAAGAAGAACACGTGTAATTTTTACGGTGTTCTTATTGTGTTTAATAGCGATAATTGTAAGAGTTTTATACTGGCAGGTAATAAGAGGGCCAGAACTCAGAACAAGGGGAGAAAGCCAGCAGACCGCAAAAACAAATGTAAATGCGTCAAGGGGCACTATCTATGACAGAAACGGAAAAGTCCTTGCCGAGAGCGCATCGGTAAATACCGTAATCTGTAACCCTGAACAGATTGAAAAAGACGATGCGGCGGAGGTGGTTTCTACCTATCTTAGCGGAATTTTAGGTCTTGAATATGATGAAGTATATGGAAAAGTTACAAAGAGCAACCGCTATCAGACAATCAAAAAGAGAATAACCGTCGAAGAAACCCAGAAAATTCAGGAGATAAAGGACGGCTCTTTGGGTGATGAGCTAAAGGCTAAATTTAAGGGAGTCTACTTTGAGTCGGACTCAAAAAGATACTATTCCTTTAATATAGCACCGCATATCATAGGCTTTACAGGCTATGACAATAACGGTCTTCAGGGAATTGAAAAGACATTTGACGAAGCACTTGCAGGCCGCCTCGGCACTATCTATGCGGCAAAGACTGCATCGGGTATCGAGATGGACTATCAGTACGAAGAATATGAAGATGCTTTAGAGGGTGCCGATGTAGTTTTAACAATCGACGAAACAATGCAGCACTATCTTGAAAAATACTTAGAGGGTGCAATAAAGGAGTGCAACTTAAAAGAGGGCGCGGCAGGAATTATCATGAACCCCAATACGGGCGAAATTCTTGCTATGGCAACAAAACCTGACTTTAATTTAAATGACCCTTATAACATTGAGCAGTTTAAAAATCAGGCATTCGGTCTTGACCAGCAGGAAGATTTTCTGGATTTAGAATCGGAAGACGAAGAATTAAAGAATAAGTCAATCGCCGCAATGCGAAACAAAATGTGGCGAAACAAGAGTATTTCCGATACCTATGAGCCTGGCTCGACATTTAAGATTTTAACTGCGGCTATGGCTTTAGAAGAAAATGTTGTAAACTTAGAGACACCTTTTAGCTGTCCCGGATATAAAATTGTCGGAGACAGAAAGATTAGATGCCATAAAACATCGGGTCATGGTGCCGAAACATTCCTAACAGGTGTTCAGAACTCGTGTAACCCTGTATTTATGGAAACTGCGGCAAAGGTCGGAGCAGAGAAGTTTATGGAATACTTTAAGGCATTCGGCTTAACCGAAAAAACAGGAATTGAACTTATCGGAGAATCACAGAGTATTTACTATCAGCATAAATTATCCGAAACCGACCTTGCAACAAGCGCATTCGGTCAGGGATTCTCAGTAACACCTATACAGATGATTACTGCGATTTCGTCGGTGATAAACGGCGGAAACCTTATGAAACCGCAGATTGTAAAGGAAATAAGAAACGAAAACGGAGTAGTAAAGAGCTATCAGCCCTATGTTGTAAATAAGGTGATTTCCGAAGAAACCTCAAAGCTTATGCGCGAGATACTTGAAACTGTCGTATCAAGTCCCAACGGCGGCGGTAAGAATGCTTACATCAAGGGTTACAGAATCGGCGGAAAAACAGGTACATCAGAAAAGGGCAGAAACAATAATAAACGTATCGCATCATTTGTCGGCTTTGCTCCTGCAAATGACCCCGAGATTATCTGTTTGATTATGCTTGACGAGCCTCAGGTAGGCAACCGTTACGGCGGAACTATTGCGGCGCCTTTGGCGGGTAAAGTCATAGAAGAATGTCTTGAATATTTAGGCGTTGAAAGACAGTTTACTGCGGACGAAGCGGAAGAATTAAGTGCAACCGTCCCAGAACTTCGAGGACTTTCCTTGGAAGAAGCAAAGGCAGAAACAAATAAATATAAGCTAAATATCACGATAAAGGGTTCGGGCAGTGTTGTAGTAGACCAGCTTCCGAAACCAGGCGGCACAGTAACAGAAGGCTCAACGGTAATTGCCTATACAGAAGAGCAGGCGGTTTCTATGGTAACCGTTCCCGATGTTACAGGCCTTTCGCCGATGGCGGCAAAGCAGAGGCTGGAGCTTAACGGACTTAACTTCCAGATAGCAGGAGTCGGACTCTCTTCCGAAGTGGGTGCGTATGCATCTAAACAGAGCATAGAACCGGGCACACAAGTTTCTCCCGCCACGGTTGTAAGCGTCGAATTCATACACACATCAACCGACTAATCATACAAAAGAAAACAAACTCTTAAAATTATTCTGAAAAGAGGTAGTTTTCTATTAAAGCGAGTGAAGTTTTAGGTAAGTTTTATCACAGTTCAATACCAGATGATGAAATAACGGGAGTATTCTCGGACACAAAAGCACTAAAACCGGGGAGCATATTTGTTTGTATCGAAGGAAAACAGGATGACGGACACCGATATATAAAAAAGGCGGTTTTATTGGGTGCTAAAATTATCGTTGCATCAAAATTTTCCGAGTGTCAGGTACCGCTTATCTTAACCGATAACACAAAAGAGGCGCTTAGAGTTTTAGTAAAAAACTTCTATAAAAAACGCCCCCAAAAGCTAATCGGCATAACGGGAACAAACGGAAAAACTTCGGTTTCCTATATGATTGATTCGATACTTAAAGCAGGCGGCCTTAAAACCGCCGTTTTGGGTACATTGGGCGCATATTCGGGTGACAGGGAAATATCCTTGAATACAAGAACGTCAACAACTCCCGATATTGCAGAGCTTTACAGAATTTTAGACGAAATGGGCGACGATGTCGACAATTTAACTATGGAGGTTTCGTCTCACGCCCTGTCACAAGAAAGAGTAGACGGACTTTCCTTTGATGTTGGAGTGTTTACTAACCTTACGGTTGACCACTTAGACTATCATAAGACGATGGAAGAATACTATCTTTCAAAAAGAAAGCTATTTCAAATATCAAAATATAAGGTTTTTAATTTAGACGACGAATACGGAAGACGTTTAAAGGAAGAATTTAAAGACGGTATTTCTTACGGAATAAATGCTGGCGACGTATGTGCGTGTGATATAAAAATGACTCGGGACGGCTCGGAATTTACCTTGAAAATAGGTAAAAAAACCGAGAGAATAAGCCTTAATATCCCAGGAGAATTCAGTATATATAATGCATTGGCGGCGGCTGGTGCCACATATCTTATGGGCGCAACAATAAAGGATATAAAGACGGGACTTTCGGGCATTTCGGGTATAAAGGGACGGATGGAAAAGATAAAAGTCGGGAATATAAATGTTGTAATCGACTATGCCCATACGCCTGACGGACTTTTAAAGGTTTTAGACACCTTAAATAAAACAAGGCACGGAAGACTTATCTCACTTTTTGGGTGCGGCGGTGACCGAGACCGCACAAAAAGAGCGGTTATGGGTAAAATTGCAACAGAAAAATCCGATCTTGCTATGATAACATCGGATAACCCAAGGTGCGAAAACCCGAATGAGATTATAATTGATATTTTAACCGGAGTAAAAGGGGATAATTACATAGTTATTCCAAACAGAGAAAAGGCAATCCATACGGCACTTTCTATGGCGAAAACGGGTGATACCGTGCTTTTTGCAGGGAAAGGAAGTCGGATCGTAG
>JAZNQG010000105.1:0-9045 GCA_045590035.1 Clostridia bacterium | reverse complement strand
AATTATTGTTCTTTTAACCTTACATCATCGCTGCAAATCCCACAACAATCGGCATAGTAACAATCGACAAAAGTGTAGTAACCGAAACAAGCGTTGCCGAAAGCGATGTGTCTCCCCCGAATTTCTCTGAAAACATAGTTGTTGCTGCCGCAATAGGAGATGATGCCGCTATTGTGCATGCAACCATAATATCGCCCGAAACTCCTGCAAGGTAAAGTCCTAAAATCATAACAAGCGGCGAAACCACAAGTCTTAGAATCATAGATACATATGAAGACAAGCCTTTTATTTTCAGGCTCGCACCCGCTAAATGAAATCCCACCAGCATCATAGGAACAGGTGTATTTAGTGAGCCAAGATGCTTTATCGGTTCAATTATTGCATAGGGAAGTTTTGTAGAAGTTATGTAAAACAAAATACCTGCCGCCGTACTTATAACTCCCGGGTTTATTATGACCTTTTTAAGCGAAACACTTTTTATACTTCCGCTCATAACGATTATTCCGTACGTCCAGAGAAACATCTGAAAAACGGCAACATATGTAGCCCCGTAAAATACACCAATCTCGCCGAGCATAGCTTGTTGCAGCGGCAGTGACATATATCCGCAGTTTGAAAAAACCGTTCCGAATCTTAATGTTTTCTCTTTCCTTTTATCCTTGTCTTTTACTAGAAGATGCGCAAGCAGTATATTGATTATAAAGGACACAAAGGATGCTGAAAGCGTAATCAGAAGTCCTATTAGCATGGTTTTATCAAATTCTCGCTGATAGGAATTGATTATAACACACGGAGTTACTATATAAAGAACAAGATTTGTTAAGTCCTTTGAGCTTTTTTCGGAAAGTATCTTTGTTTTATTACAGAAAAACCCCACACCAATTAAGATAAACAAAACAAGCACATTGTTTCCGACTGTAAATATATTCTGAAGCATTTTATCTTTTTCCCCCTATTTAAAACGCTTTTTCTATTATATCACAAAAAAAGAAAATGGCAACCCATAAGTTGCCATTTTCTTTTTTATTTATTAGTCGTCGATACTGTTATCTGTTGCCTTTTGGAAAATTGCTTCCACTTCGGCTGACGGCTTTTTGTCAAGTAGTGTTACAACTATTGCCGCAATACCGCCAATTATAAAGCCAGGAATAATCTCATAAATGCCTGTAAGGCTTGTAAGTGCCAGACCTTCCGATACAGGTAACCAGAGCCAGAGCATATCAACCAAAGCTCCCACAATAATACCTGCAACTGCACCCTTATATGTAAATCTCTTCCAGAAAAGTGATAAAAGAACTGCAGGTCCGAATGCCGCACCAAAGATGCCCCACGCATTTGATACAAGGTCCATAATAGCCTGAGCAGCTTTTCCCTTACTGCTTGCAATAAAGTATGCAACAACTGCGATTGCCAACACAACAAAACGGCTTACCCAGAGCATTTCCTTATTTGATGCATTCTTTCTTATAAGCGGCTTATAAAGGTCTGACGAGAAAGAAGATGCCGCAACCAAAAGCTGAGAGTCTGCTGTTGACATTGATGCTGCAATGATTGCCGCAAGCAAAAGTCCTGCGATAAATGCAGGGAATACATCTCTTGCAAGCTCAACGAATATGAGTGACTGCTTACCTTCTGCGAGTAGCTTAGCTGAAAGGTCAACACCGTTTGAGTAAACAAACATTCTGCCAAGGTATGCAATAACGATAGTTGCCGCAAGTGAAAGTACAACCCAGATAATAGCAACAGTTGCTGACTTTTTAACCATTGACGGCTTTTCGATAGCCATAAATCTTACGATAATATGGGGCATACCAAAGTATCCCAAGCCCCAGCCAAGACCTGATATGATATCCTTCCAGCTTGCACTGAAGAAGTTTGCAACAAACTTGAATTCCTCGCCGTTAGGTCCTGTGTAAACTGTGTTTAATGCTGTGGGGTCTAAGTCTTTTACAAATGCCACAACTATAGGTACAATCAAAAGTGCCGCAATCATTAAAAGTCCCTGGAAAAAGTCTGTCCAACAAACAGCATTAAATCCGCCAAGGAATGTGTAAATTACCACGATTGCCGCAAAGATAAGCATCGCTGTACCCCTTGTAAGCTCGGGAACAAGTGTTGTGAATACGTCAGCGCCTGCAACGAATGCAGATGCTACATAAATGGTAAAGCAAACCAAAAATACTACCGCACAGATAACGCTTACAGCATGACTTTTAGATAAAAATCTGTTAGACAAATACTGCGGAAGTGTAATCGCATCGCCTGATGCTTTAGAAAACTTACGAAGTCTCTTTGCAACTAAAATCCAGTTTGCTGCTGTACCGATTGCAAGACCGATACCTATCCACGCCTGACCGAAACCGAATGCTAAAATACTTCCGGGAAGTCCCATCAAAAGCCACGCACTCATATCCGATGCCTGAGCACTCATAGCGGTTACCCAAGGTCCCATCTTTCTTCCGCCAAGGAAATAGTCTTTTTCCGACACGTTCTTTGACTTAAAGAAAAAGAAAGCACCTATGGCAAGCATAGCTACAAAGTATAATGAAAATGCTAAAATATCCATAACCAAATCTCCTTTTTTAATATACATTTTATCATACAAGTATGTATTATAACACATAAAAAACAAAAAATCAACAGAGAACTAAGTATAGACTGTATTCTATACTAAATTCTCTGTTTTTGTTTTAAAGTATTGATTTGCCTTAATAAAATTATAATACCAATTTAGAGACGGATTTTAGATATCATCATAGGCATAAAGCGTTTTGCGTGAGCGGACAGGGAATACTCTCCGCCCGATAAGCACCACTCATAAATAAGTGCTCTTTCACACATTGCATAAAACTTTACAATTTCATTTGCCGTCATATCGCCCGTAAGCTCTTTTTTATCCTGACCTTCCGACACAATCTTTTTTAATAGCTTATAGTAAAGGCGTTTATTGTCCAAAAGATGCTTTTCGCCCTTGGTTGTAAGCTGAGTCGAATAAAGTCTTGTAAGCAAGTCTATATCAATTCTGTCTTCAATAACCGAAAAGAGCTGACTGTTAAGATACAAAAGCTTCCCAAAGCTTGACATTTCATCGCTTAAAGTATCTTTTAATTTCATATATTCTTCATCAAAAATATATGAAAGCGAGCCCAATAACCCGTCTTTACCCTCAAAATAGTGGTAAAACGAGCCTTTGGATGTTCCCGATTTTTCGATTATTTCTTCGACAGTTGTATATTCATACCCCTGCTCATAGAATAAATCCCACGCCGCATTTATGATGCGTCCTTTGGTATTTCTGTCGTTCTTTTTTGCCATTTTTTTAACTCCCTAATTGGTTATTTTAAAAGTGCATCGATATTTTCGGTAGAGTATTGAATTTCCGCCGAATACATTCTGGAAATTTCCGCTATATCTTCTACTGTAATTCTCCCTGTTTGTTCCTTTTTCCTTTGACAAAGACTTCCGATAAAATATGTGCTTATATATGAAAACTTTACCGCTTTTTTATATCCCATATCCCAAAGATGCCTTATTATAAAATATACCGCCAGCTGTTCAAACGGCTTTGGAAATTCAAGAAAAATCTTTTCGTCAAATGAATATCCTTTTAAAGTGTCAAGCAACTCTGTCCACTTGTCAGACAGTCTTTCCAATGAATAATATCTTTCCAAAAGGTCGGATATCAAAATATTTTTTGTATCCAGAAGATAAGAAAATCTTTCCATCAAAGACAATTCCCTGTTTTGAAGAATTTTTAAAATTTCTTCTCTTTTTTTGAAAAAATTCTTTTCTTCTTTGGTAAGCTTTATATTATCAGGTATCTTTACAAAAGTCTTTTCTTTTTCCGTTAAAATTATCCTTGCCGCTTCTTCGCAGGAAAGTCCAAGTCCCGTTTCAGTAAAGGATGGATAAAAATTAGAAAATCTCGGGTGCAGGTAACAAATATCACACAATGCCACGTCGCCAAGCTCCAAAATAATATCACAAAGTCCCGATTCATTTAAAAATGGGCATCTGCCGTCTTCCTTTAAGGCAAAATGCGGTTCATCGCCTACGATATTTTTCCTTATCCTATCCCCTATTTCGCCGCCTATCGAATTATATAAATCCAAAGTATCACAGTCTATATCAATTTCCCAACCGATACAGCAGTTATGGCGGCATTTATCCGCAATACATTTAAATTTATGGTAATAGCTCGGGAAAATCTCATCTGTTGATATTAAATCACACATTGACTATTTCTCTTTCTTCACTTAGCGATTCATTTTCTATAAGTCCATCGGGAGTTTCCACCATATCATGACTCTTAAGCAAAAATCTTCTTATCGCAAAAAGCACTGCAATCGCTAAAACTGTTATAATGTTTTGAATCGCTCCCGCGTGCCCTACAATAAGCTGTCTTGCAAGTGCAAATGCCAAAACTTCAATCACCGTTTCGGGAGTGTGTTTGCAAAGCATCTTAATAAGCTCGGCTCCGATTGCAAGGGTAATTGCATCGTCTAAAATCCCAACCAGAGCCTCAACTCCGCCTGCCGATACAGATACATTTATAAGATCAATAACCATATGTACCGAAAAAACCAAAATTGCAACCCCGACCAGCAAGGATATTATAAGCTCAAAAATATAGCTTGCCTCAAACATCTTGTCCTGAAGTTTTTTTCTCATATTTTTCTCCTCCGTCTGTTTTTTAATTACATTATAACAGTATATTTTATAAATTACAACTCTTGACAAGCATTATATTTTATGATAAAATCCTATAGAACTGAATATTGGGGGAGCTTTTAAAAAGGCTGAGAGGGAATTGTGAATTCCGACCCGTGAACCTGATACGGATAATGCCGGCGTAGGAAAATATTAAAAAATTGCAATTTTTACGGAGATTATCTAAAAGGGTAATCTCCTTTTTTAATCCATAAATTAAGTTCGGTATTCAGTAATATTTTTCAAAAGGGGTGTTAATATGACACAGACTAAAAAACTCACTTTAAGCGCTATACTTACCGCACTTTCATTTGTTTTGATGATGATTTCAAAAGTACTCCCTGCCCCCTGGCTTCAGGGCGGAAGCGTAACTCTTGCGAGCATGGTTCCGATTATAGTAATTTCGGTCTATTTAGGCACAAAATGGGGTTTGATATCAGGCTTTGTTTATTCTCTTCTTCAGATGATGACAGGCTTTTATCCACCTCCAACACAGACCTTTTTATACTTCGCTTTGGTAGTTTTATTAGACTACGTCTTTGCATTTTCTGTCCTTGGGCTTGCAGGACTTTTCGTAAAACTTATGAAAAACAAAGTGTGGGCAATACCCGTAAGCGGTGTTATTGTTACATCCATCCGTTATCTTTGCCACATTCTTTCAGGACTTCTTATCTGGGGCGTATATGCACCCGAAGGTCAGACCGTTTTAGCATATGCGGTTTTATATAACGGCTCATATATGATACCCGAAATTATCATAACGGGAGTAGTTCTTGGACTTTTTGCACCAAAGCTAAAGAGTATGATGTAATTAAAAAAGACTTCACGAAAAGTGAAGTCTTTTTTTAGTTATTCAAAAATCCGAACTCTTCAAAATACTTGTCTACATTCTCGACCGTTCCGTTTCTTCTTGCCTTCTCAGCCGCAAAAACAACAAGGTGATTCTTGACCGAAATATCAACATCACACGCGGTAAAACCTTTATAATTATCGCCTAAATATTCATAAAGCTCGCTTATAATTCCTTCGTCTCCGCCGCCGTGTCCGCCTACAATACTTTCATCCTCAGCTGCCACAATCGAAATTTCGGTTTCCTTTAGGTCATCAAATGTGTAAACTTTTATTTTAGAGTCTTCTGCGTATGCCCAAAGCTCGCCTTTTGTTCCGAAAAGTCTTATATATCGTCCGCCTTTATTAAAGGCATTCATTGTAAACGACACAGTAACTCCGCCTTCAAATTCCATATTTACAACCTGATGGTCAACAACATCATTATTTGCACGGAAGACACAAAGACCGTAATCGGTATTATTTAAAGCCTCAATAACTTCATCGTCTGTCGGGATATCACCTTTGGCGAAGCCTTTTGTTGATGTACCTCTGAACCACAGATTTTCCTTATCGTCAACATAGAGTTTCTTTACATTATAAGGGCAGGCGTTTTCAATCGGGCAACCGCCGTCTATACATCTTTTAGGAGCACCCTTTGGTGCATTTTCTTCTTTAAAATATGTAAGCTCACCGAAGGAGGTAACCTTCTTACATGGCTTATCCAGAAGCCACTGGATAATATCGATATCGTGGCAGCTTTTAGCCAAAAGCATCGGTGCCGATTTTTCTTCCGAATGCCAATTCCCTCTTACATAGCTATGGCTCTGGTGAACATTTCCAACCGCTTCTACTGCGATAACCGACATAACATCACCAATTGTACCATCCATTATAATTTGTTTTACCTTCTTATAAAACGGTGTGTATCTTAAAACGTGGCAAACAAGTACCTTAACTCCCTTATTCTTAGCAGCAAGCGCAATATCAGCACACTCTTTAGGTGTCGGCGCAACCGGTTTTTCCAGGAGAATATCATATCCTAATTCAATCGCTTTCATACACGGTTCATAGTGCATATCATCCAATGTCGCTATAATTACCATATCTGCCATTTTGGGTTTTTTGAAAACCTCTTCCCACGACTCAAAGCACATATCATCCGAAATTCCGTGAAGTTTTTTTACCGACTCACGTCTTGATTCCACAGTCTCCGCAACACCTACCACCTTAAATTTATCGGGAAAATTTTTCATAATGTCGGTGTAGCCCCTTCCACGCGAGCCCGTACCGATTACAATAACCGAATAAGTTTTCATACATTTTCTCCTTCTTATTGATTTTTTGTTTTTCTTATGATAACATAAAATTATGATTTTTTATAGTATAAAATATGCTATTTTTAGCATTATTTTGATATCTGGAGGGAATATGCAAAAGGAAAATCTTTTCGAAACAACTCCCGTTACATATAATCAGTCCGCAACTAAGATACTGCATTTTAAAAGGCCACCGCATTTTAATCTTTTCATTCTTCACTGGCACGACCGAATGGAATTACTTCGTGTACGAAGCGGAAAATTATATGTAAGCCTGGGTGCCGAATCATACGAAGCTAAAGAAAACGAAGTTATCATCATTCCGCCTAAGACTCTGCACGTAGCTTACAGCAAGGAAGAGAGCGTCAGTTATGATGTCATAATGTTTGATGTCCGCTCATTCTATAACGAAACCGACATCTGCAAAAATTATCTGCCCTTGATTTTCGACGGAAGAGCGGAGTTTAAAACTGTTATATCAAACCCAAAAATCATCTCGGTTATAGATTTAATTTCCGCTGGAGAAGATAATTTCTTTACTGTAACCGCTCATATATACGAGCTTTTCGGACTTTTATTTAAATATGAGCTTATCAAGATACAAAGTATTGTTAAAAACACCTTCTCTAAGGATGTAATCGCATTTTTCGAAGAAAATATATCAGAAGAAATCACAATCCCTATGCTCTCTCAAAAATTCGGCTACACCGATGCGCATTTTTGCAGGAAATTTAAAAAAGAGACAGGGCTTCCCCCAATGACATACTTAAAAATTTTAAGGCTCGAGATGGCTTATAAAAAAATTAAAAGCGAAAAAATCTCTCCAAGTGTTCTGGCTTTGGAATTCGGATTTTCCGATGCCAATTATTTTACTCGCTCTTTTAAGGCACATTTCGGTTTTCCGCCAAGCAAATTTAAAAGCATATAAAAAGACATACCAAAAGGTATGTCTTTTCTTTATACTATCATCATAATAGCCGTTAAAATTATCAGAAATCCAAAATTAAATGCCGAGAACATTCCGATATAACGGAGAGTTACGTCTCTGTTATGCTTTATATATTCACGAAATGTAATAAGGCTCGCCAAAGATGCAATCAGTGTCCCCGCACCGCCGATATTTACGCCGATAAGTAAATCGGGGTAATTGAGAGTAAACTGCGAAAGCAAAATCGCAGACGGGACATTACTTATAAACTGGCAGGATAGGACGCTAAATAAAAGCGTGTTTTTATGAAGCAAAAATGAAAATAAATCTCTCACCGCATCGATTCTTGCCATATTCCCCGAGAATATAAAGAAAAATACAAAGGTAAATAAAAGCGGATAATCGACCATTTTCAAAGCTTTTCTGTCCATTACGAAAAGCACTGTCGGGACAACCAAAAGCCCTGTCCAATAAGGAATTGTTCTGAAAACTATTAAAATAGAGTACGCAAAAAGCAAAAGGCAGATGCTTGTTCTTGCGGGGCTTAGCTCTATTTTTTCGTCGTTTAATTTTAATTCTTCAGGCTTTACAAATATGATACAGCATACCGTGATTATTAAAATCGAAACAAAAAACGGAAGACTCATTATTTTAATAAACTCTAAGCTTGGTATATTGAATTTTGTGTATAGATAAAGGTTCTGCGGATTTCCAAACGGCGTTAACATTCCGCCTAAGTTCGCTGCAATATTTTGCATTATAAAGGTAAATGCCATATACTTTTCCTTGTCGGTGCTTGAAAGGACAATATATCCGAGCGGCAAAAATGTAAGAAGCGCCATATCGTTTGCAATCAGCATAGAGCCTATAAATGTTATGTAAACCAATGCTAAAACGCTCACCCTTGCCGTTTTAAAAAGTATTACTACCTTTCTTGCAAGCATATAGAAAAAGTTTATATTTTTAAGCGCACATACAACCGCCAATACACAGAAAAGACAGGTAAGCGTCTTTAAGTCAAAATAGGTAAGGTAAGTTTCATCGGGCGGAATTATAAATCCTGTTATAACCGCAGCCAAAAAAGCTATACACATTACCGCATTCTTTTTTATAAACATATTTAAAGAAGATATTTTCCCGTACATAATAAATCCCCATATTCCAAAATCCGACATTTATTCTATCACAAAATTTTAAAAATGGCAATAAAAAAAGAAGTGACCCTCGACTGTTTTTACCCTTAGCCGAGGGTCACTTCTG
>JAZNQG010000104.1:0-2032 GCA_045590035.1 Clostridia bacterium | reverse complement strand
CCTCCTTTCTTTCCCTTAAATATTATCACATATTAAGGGAAATGTCAATATATTAAGAAAATTTACCCTTATTTATTGTTTGTTTTCAAGGTAAAGTTATTCTGCAAAACTGTTTTATCATTTCATATATTTTTATCTAACATTTTTCTAGCACTTTTCTAGCGAAAACCCAAAAAAAGCATCAAAAAGCGGCAATACGAAAGATGCGAGAACAGCAAAGGCTTTGAAGGAATTTATCCCCTCAAAGTCCTTATTTTATGCGGTTTTTATCGCTTTTTAAGTTCCTTTAACTTCCGCTAATTTACTCTATCTAAAAAGACTGTATAGGAGCTCGAAATGCGTTTGTCTTAACGGGCACATAGGTTCAAATCTACCATCTACGAAAAAAAGAGACGATCGCGTCATAGTCTCTTTTTATATCTTACATCAAATATCCAAAAGTTCTGCACCCGGAATCTGTGAACGGTTAAATACCTTGAAGTTTCTTACCATAAGCTTTGTTCTTACCATACAACGAATTGCAATTCTTCCTACACTTAAAACAGGTCCGTTATTATTAAACGGGTCATCATAGGCATCAACTACAATTTTTCCGTCTATTGCACCGATTATATGATTATCAATCTGCAAAAACTGAAGCTTATGCCATTCGTTGATTTTAAGCTGTTCTTTTGAGCAGGAGTATCCCATACCCTTTAGCCACGGGTTTTTAAGCATAACATGACTTGATGTATCGTTTCTGACATCTGAGACATATCTATAATATTCCCAGTCATAATTTCTTACATCTTCCCAGCAAACCGTACTCATGGCACCGTTTGTTCTTAACGGATAATCTTCCATAAAGTCTTCTCTTTGCATACCTGATGCCTGAACCATTAAAAGAGAAAGCCCGTCTTTGTGAAGTGATTTAAACTCATACTCCAAATATAAATCACCTTCAAAGAACTGCTTAGTCCATAAATAACACGCGTCCATATCAGGACTGTATGCACCGTGAATAGGCATCTTGTCCTGCGTGGTTTTTATGTATATTCCCTCATCTGTAAGACTTGCTGCGTCTTTCTGTCCCTGAACGTAAAAATAGTCAAGGTCTTCTTTTGTGTTTAGTTTTCTGTCGCATTTTTTTATCCATTCACTATCAGGAACAAAATCGAATTCCTTTATATTTTCTCCATTAAACATTGTTTCAAGTTTTTCCTGAATTTCGGGATAAACCTTGTTTTCTTTTTTAAATAACTCACATATTTCGTCATAAGAAAGCTCTTCATCATAAAAGCATATATCGGAGATTACAAGTGTTGGGTTACCCGCATAGATAATATCCCCCGCCTTTTCAAATTCCATTTTATGCACGGTATCGCTTTGATTCAGTAAAATTCCGTTTGCATAAATTTTCATTCTGGATTCATCCCTGTTCCAAGACAGAACAAGATTATACCATTTATGCTTATAGATGGAAAAATGTCCGACTCCAACAATTGCTTTGATTTTAGGATAATATCCGTCGGGCACTCGTCTGCCCTTATAGCACTTGGCGGTAAGTGTCGGATACCAGTCATTGTCATAAGCAAAGCAAAATGTGCTTTCATTGAAATTCTGTTTGTCTTCTATGTCACAAAGCAGAGTATAATAATTAAAATACGGATTGCTGATTTTCATATTCTCTTTTTGAGTCATAGAATCCAAGTCTTCCATCGACATAACCCAAAGGCTCACCGTACCTTCATTTTCGTTTATGGTGTGTGCCCCAAGCTTTATATAAGAATGTATGCTTTTTGTGATAATTCCACGTCTGCCATCGTAAGATAAAATTTTAGCATCACCTTTTATCTCATCGCATTTTGTTATGTCATTTTGTATGAGGTATTCATAAATCGGTTTTGTCATTTTTCTTTTTCTCCTACCTTATATGTATATTTTTTAATTTATTTCTTGCTTCTTTCCAGTCGGGACAAGTTTTCTTTAGCTCATCATAAAACTTTTTTGAGTGATTTGGCACTAAAAAATGTGTAAATTCATGAAGTATAAC
>JAZNQG010000103.1:0-4356 GCA_045590035.1 Clostridia bacterium | reverse complement strand
CTTATAGCCCATCGGGGGAATCTTAGCTTTAAACAAAAATCTTGAGCGGAAGCGGGGTATAACCGATCTTTCTCTTATAATCTGGCACTCATACTTATTTCCGTCTGCATCTTCTAACAAAATTCCCTTATCATACCACGGGAATTCGTGCACCCACTGAACTTCTGCCTCGATATATCCATCATATTCGTTGGAATTTAAGTTCCAGACTACAATATTCCAGATGTTATCAGGGTTTTTGCCAGGCATTTTTATATTGTTTGTAACCCTTAAAAGATTATAGTGCATTATTTCGTTGGCGGTAATTGTTGCGCGCCCCAACATATTTTCGGCGTCAACATAGGCTTCTTTAATACAAGCACCGCCTAAAATATCGTGAAATTCATTAAAGAGAATATCCTGCCAGCATTTTTTAAGAGTTTCACCGTCATAATTATTGGCAATTACCGATGCTTTTTCGGCATTTAAAACTGCATACTCGGCAATTCTATGCTTTGCCTTAATATCGGTATTATTGGCATATACGCCATAGTCGCCTGTAATAAATTCATCTTCTACCGTATAGTCGGTTTTTCTTCCTTCAAAGAATTCCGAAACAGTTGAAAAGACAGCATTTTCGCTTTCAATTATCTCATTTATCGACTTAATTGTCGGCGCTCCGCCGTGGTCTGTTACGCCATAGACTTGCATTGTGTCATAGGGAAGGTCTTTTGCTTCTTCTATTGCTACTTTGGTGTCGTCTTTATATGGAGCGTCGTCTCTGTATGTTAAAATTTCCGATCCGTCCTTTGACTTCCAGTTAAAGAGCGGTTCTTTAAGCTCAATGTGTCTTCCTTCAGGGCGGCAGAAAACATAGTTTTTGATACCGCTTTTTGATAAAATCTGCGGAAGCGTGGGGGGATGTCCGAAGCTGTCTATGTTAAATACAATATCCGAGTATTTGCCGAAATTTTCCTTTAAATATTTCTGTCCGTAAAGCCCCTGACGGACTAAACTTTCGCCAAGCGGTGTATAGCAATCGGGCTGAAGATACCAGCCTTCCGCCAACTCCCACTGACCGTCTGACACCTTTTCCTTAATTTCCCCAAATAGCTCAGGAGAAGTATTTTTTATCCACTCAAAAACGGGCGGAGTTGCAAAGGAATACTTAAATTCGGGGTACTCCTTCATTCTCATTAACGCCGAGCGAAATGTCGCAGTAATTGACGACATCGCCTCGTCCCATTTCCAAAGCCACACAGGGTCAAAATGAGTGTTTCCTATCATATGTACCTTTTTCATTTTAGTTTAGTTTCCTTCCGTTATATTAATTATAAGTGCTTTTGGCTCTAATGGTTTTAATTCTGTGTCTATTGTAAGATTATTGTTTTGAACTACAAAATCACAAGCCTTAAAAGTGCCATCGGGCTCTAAATTCATAACAGAGTCAACACTTCCTTCAATAACCATCGGCACCTCTTCTAATGTATCAAAGCCCAGATTAAATAAAACAGCCAGGATTTTTCCGTCACCAATATATCCCGCACGCAAATAAATTTCTGCATCTTCGGGATAATACAGCGGAAGCTGATTGATGCTTTTAAGTAATCTGATAAACTGATTTTTTCTTGATTCATTCAAGAATGAAAAGCCTTCGGTATAATAAAAATCACAAACAGGAGTACCCGAAAATACAACGGTTGTTCCGCCGAGCGGATTTTTATATATTGTGCTTCCCGGGAAAAGATAGTCTTTTGTTATTTTGGCGTCTCCGCTGTGATATACATATGAATCTACTACAACTTTGTCATTAATCGGCTTAAGTTCCATACAGTTTTTCTGTTTCTGACAGTCATTATTATCAAAGCATATAACCTCGCCGGTGATTGCATCTCCGCTCCACTCATTTACTTCTACACCCAAAAGGTCTGTAAAGCCACGTTTACTAAGGTTTCTCGCAGTATCAGAAGCCAGGACTACATTCTTTTTAAATAATTCCTTTATCTCTTCATCTGTGTACCTTGAATCGACATTTCCCTCAAGAAAAACAACATCTTCATTATCTGCCGAAAAATACATGGGGATTCCCACACGCTCTAAAAAGCATGCCGACCAGCCATCGTTTAAAACTTCCCATTCATCTATATCAAGCGCATAATAGGGCTTATTAAATACAGGTATACAACAACCAAACGGCTTTAGTTCATCTACAAGCTTTTTTAATGTAGCATAAAATCCGCTATACTTACCAAGACATTTTCTGTATGCTTTTCCCGATTTGGGCTCATAATTTTCAAATCTGGTAATCCAACGCTTTGAGCCTTTTATTCCCTCTAAAAACGAGGCTACCAGGAAAGAATGCAAATGGTTTGCACTCATAGCATATCTGTTTTGCGGACAAGTATCGCTTTCGGCTAAAAATACATCAACATTTTCTTTTAATATACAAACCTGCTCTGCGATACGGTATAAAGGTGATGTGAATTTTTTTGTGCCGACAGGACAGTATATTCCGTTATAAGTTCTTACAACCGAAGGATTTCCTTCCCCCGCAAGCTCTTTTGCGATATCAGCAGCAAATTCGCAGGATTTTCCCGATGTACAGTACATTCCCGGAATCTTGCGATTAACGCTGTCTATACCTTCACGAATAGCCTTTGCCGCTCCGATTAAAGACTCTTTTTGAGTCTCTAAGTAAATTTTTGTATATTCTGCATCTTCGCCGTATTTTTGAATATATTCGTTTAATTCCTCGCGTGACATATTTGTTCCTGCAAGCTCATTGAATCTGTCCATATGAAGTTTGCATGCACAACCTCTGCCGTAAAAATACAAAAGTCTGAAATCATCGTCAATCATTATCATTTTAGGTTCATGCTCTGCAACGGTTCGCATAACACCTTTAAAATATTCGCGGAAATTCTCATCATAAGGACAGCACTTGTTTTTTTCTTCGCCGTCGGTTCTGCCCACATACCGCTGAAAAGGAAACATTTCATTTAAAGGATATCCGTGACCTATTGATGCCTGCACCAGGATACCGCATTCAAGCCCCATTTCAGAAAGCTTGTTTTTGAATAAATTATAAATTCTGCATAGCTTGCCAACCTTGTCTTTCGGAGGGTTTCCCTCGGGCACCAAAGTCATTTTAAACAAAGCAAGATTTGCTATGCCCTGCTCGTATTGCATTTTTATATCGTTACATATTTCTTCAACATATCGCTCATCCATCGGCATAATGGAAAACTCATATTTATCGGACAATACTGTATTTTTTTTATCTTTCATAGTATTTCTCCTTATTTTACTGCCATAACTTTCAAAATCTTGCAGTCGGATGATGTAAAGCCTTCCTTATCGCCGTGAGTTACACGGAGCGAGAAGGTGTGGTGCCCATTTTCAAGGTCATCGGCAAATTTTACAGCATTTGTAAAGTTTTCGTCGGGTACCCACCAGTATCTTTCATAAGCATACTCTGTCCATTCTCCGCCGTCAATACTGTATTCAATTTTTCCCGATGATTTTCCGTAGTTAAATACTATCATAACTCCGCGTCCGTCAAACTCGAAAGTAAGTGAATCGTGCGGTGCGTAAGACACAAGTCTTTCGTCAAAATAGGGTATAAATACTTCCCTTTCAATAAACCACGAACCGTTTGTTTTTACACAGTCAAAGGGGATTTCGTATGCCGTTTCCCAGTTCATAGGATTTACAGGCTCTGCTATACTCTCGCCCTTTTTAATTGGAGATACATCATTTCTTGCAAGCTCTTTTTTAAGTAATTCTATTACCTTTTCGGCATAGAACCAGCTGCCAAGATTTTGGGGATGAGTGCCGTCGGGAAGCCACATATTCCAGGGGATTATTCCTGACATCACCTTGTCATATGCCGCCTTCGCCATATAAACCGAGCTTATATTGTATCTTTCGGCTATCTTTTCAAAATCGGAAATTGAAAGAGGAGTATTGCCTAAATCCTCTTCCTTAAACATATTCTGATAGAATGTGTAGACTATTACAACATCAATATTTTCTTTTAAGAGCTTTCTTATAAGACCTTCTCTTGTTCTTTCTCTTTCTTCCCTGTCAGCACCGTTATCGTTAACGGCGTACTCAACAAATACAAGGTCGCAGTTTTTATCGATAAATTCCTTTTTTGCCAAAGAAAGAGCACATAAACTTCCCGTTGCACCGATTGCGGTGTTTACGGTGGTGAGTCTTACTTCGGGGAAATTTTCTACAAACCAGCCACGAACATATGTAGGCCAGTTGCTGACAGTCTGTGCGGTGGTGATAGACCCACCTGCAAAACCGATTTTTACCTTTCCCGATTCTATTGCACTTTTAAATCTTTCAAGTTTTCCGCGTAGGTTTATA
>JAZNQG010000102.1:0-10502 GCA_045590035.1 Clostridia bacterium | reverse complement strand
CACCAATCATAACGCCCTTAACAAAGAACTTCTGAATGAACGGATAAATGATTATCATCGGGAGTGTTGAAACAACGATTGTTGCGAAAATTGTTGTTTCACGTGATGTGATTGTGTAGTCTATCTGACCGAGTTCACTGTTGTTCTGGGTCATTTCAACTACCAATTTCTTAAGTAATACCTGTAAGGGTATCTTGTTTTCATCTTTCAAAAGAAGCATTGCCCAGAAGTATGCGTTCCATCTTCCTACAAAGTAATATAGACCGATTGTCATAATTGACGCTGTTGAAAGCGGGAGATATACTGTTGTGAATATCTTAAAGTCGCTTGCACCGTCTATCTTGGCTGCTTCTTCCATTGCGTCGGGGATTGACTCAAAGTATGTTCTCATCAAGATTACATAATATGTAGAAATTGCACCACAGAGAATTACAGCGAGTCTTGTGTCCATAAGGCCTAAGTTTCTGAATCCGATGTATGTCGGAATCATACCTGCATTAAACCACATTGAAAGAAGAATGATTTTGTTTATCATTGATCTTCCTCTTAATCTCTGCTTTGAAAGTGCATATGCACCGAGTGCTGTGAGTATTAAGTTAACCGCTGTACCAACGATTGAGTAGAAGATTGTATTTCCGTATGCTATGAAAATCTTTCCGTCGTCAAACATTGTCTTGTATGCGTCCCATGTGAATTCCTTTATCCACCAGACTACCTTACCGTTTGTTACGTGGATACCCTTTGAGAAGGATGCAACAAGTACATACCACAAGGGGTATAATGATACAAACACGATTAAGAGCATCAATATTATATTACAAGTGTCAAATATCTGCTCGCCTATTGTCTTTTTAATCTTTTTGTTATTCATTACTTCTCACCCCTTTACCAAATACTTACATCTGACAACTTCTTAGATACGAAGTTTGATGCTGTTACCAATGCAAGTGCGATAACACCGTTAAATAAGTCTACCGCTGTTGCGTATGAATAGTTACTGTCTACAAGACCGTTTCTGTAAACGAATGTAGAGATAACGTCTGCTGTTTCGTATGTAATAGGCTGATAGAGAAGAATGATTGTCTCAGATCCTACCGCCATCATGCTTCCCATTCTGATAATAAGCATAATTGCTACTGTCGGTAAAATACCGGGGAATGTAATATGTATAAACTGCTTCCATCTGTTTGCACCGTCGATTGATGCTGCTTCATAAAGCTCTGCATCAATAGCTGAAAGTGCTGATGTATAAATGATTGTACCGAAACCTACGCCCTGCCATGCTGTCATGATTGTATAAATCGGACGGAAGTAGTCAGGATTTGTCAAGAAGTACTGTCTTTCAAAGCCGAGCTTTTCGATAAGTACATTGATGATACCTGCTGTCGGTGATAAGAATGTGGTTACCAAGCCTGCAACTACAACGGTTGATACGAAGTGCGGAAGGTATGCCACTGTTGATACTGCAGTTTTAAACTTCTTGTTTGTAAGTTCATTTAATAATAATGCAAGGATAATACTTGCAGGGAACACTAACAATATGCTCCATACGTTGATTAAGAATGAGTTTTTGATAACTCGTCCTGCATAAGGACTTGAGAAGAAGTTAATGAAATGCTCAAAGCCTACCCATTTACTTCCGAAAATACCTATAAAGGGCTTATAGTCCTTGAATGCTGCCAAGATACCGTACATCGGGTAATAATAGAACAAAGCATACCATAATAAGAACGGAATAAGCATAAAATACAGCTGCTTATCTCTTAAAATGTCTCTTTTTAATATGCTCTGGCCCGAAGCAGTAAGCTTAGCCTCCTTTTTCTTTGTTGCCATCTTTAAGTTAAACCCCTTTCGCAGTTAATATGATTTCGCAAACGACACTAACCGCATCTTATTTTATATATACATTATAGTGCAGTTTTTACAAATAATCAAGGGTTTTTTAGAATTTTTTTACTAATTTTTTTTGGGGTTTTTTATTAACGTTTTCCAAAGTTTTTATTCCTAAAAAATCAGGGCACAATATGTTGTATGATTTTGTTAATATTTCGACATTTTGGCACAAAAAAACACACCCCCGAAAGATAACACTTTTTAGGGGGTGCGTTACAATTATTTCTTATTTATTTAAGATTGAGTAGATCATATATGCTGCCATAGCCTTTGTTGTGCCTGAAGTCGGAGCGAATGTTCCGTCTTCCATACCGCTTACAAAACCTGCTTCATACATAGTCTTAACTGCATCCTTTGCATAACCTGCAATCTTTGACTGGTCTTTAAAGTCCTTATAGTCACGAACATATTCAACCGAACCGTCCTTGATTACGTTGTAAAGAATTACAGCCATATCCTGTCTTGTGATTGTCATACCTGTACCGAACTTATGCTTTTCGATACCAGATACGATACCGTTTTCTGCCAAAGCATAAACAGAATTTTCGTACCAAGCTCCCCAGGGAACATCGTCAAAGCTTGTTCTTGTGTTCTTGGGACTAAAACCGAATGCCTTTGATACCATGCTTGCAAACTCTTCACGTGTGATTAGCTTGTTGGGTGCAAATCTGCCGTCGCCCATACCGCCAACAATACCTCTTTCATAAAGAGCTTCAATAGCTGTCATTGCCCAGTGGCTCTTGGGAACGTCGGTAAATACTCTTGTCGGGTCTTCCCATTCACCAGGATCAACAACATTTGAGCCTTCAGAGTCAGTTTTACCGTCAACAATAACTGTTAAGTTATCGTTTCTGTCATCATAATCGTCTGTGATTTCAACTTCTACATCTACATAGTAGAACTTTGACTCACCGTATTCAGGAATAACCTCAAGAGTGCAAAGCTTGTCACAGTTGATTCTTGACTTACCTGATGTTAAAACTTTTCCGTCACACTTAAGTGTTGCTTTATACGGAAGTGTAAATTCAACCAAAAGACCGCTCACGTCAACATCCTTAAGCTTTAAGTAGAATGTATCGCCATCAAGACGGGCAGTTTTACCTGCAATCTTGAATGTAAGAATATCCTTACCTGTACCCAAGATATACTCAACTTCGCCTGTTGCTGTGTTCTTTGACTCAGCAGGAGTTGCTGTATATTTATATGTGCCTTCAGTATCCTTAATCTTGCCTGCAAATTCGAAGCTTCCGTCGTTTCCTGACTGGATTACATCGTATGTAAGATAATCGTCAATGTTTGCAGAATTTAACTTTTCGTTATCTTCAATCTTTGCAACTACCCAACCTCTTACAGAGTCTGTTGTACCTTCAACAAAGATAATCTGATCTGCCGTTGTAGCATCTCCAAGTGATACAGTTGTTTCTGCTGACTGCTTGTAGCTCTTTGAAGCTTTGCCGTCAACAATCGGCTCCATAAGAAGCTTGCCTGTTGCCAAACCGTCTACTGCAAAAATCTTAACTGTCGCTGCGCCTTCACTGTCAACACTGATTGATGCATTGTTTGCGTATGCAGCCACATCCTTAACTTCAGCATTAACCATTACGCCGTCAGCATCATATGCAGCCATAACGAGCTTCATATCGGTTGAGTTGCCGCTGAATGAAAGACCTGCAGTAGCTGTACCGCCAACGTTTTCATAATTAACCTTTGCAGTTACAGGGAACATTGACTTTGTCTTATACTTATATGCTTTTGTATCAAGATTTCTGCCTGCACTGTTTACAAGATTCTTTGACTGGTTGAATGTGTATTCTTCTGAATAGAAAAGGTCTTCTCCAAGCTGACCTGTAAGTGTGTCCTTTTCTACATTTGTTTGTTCGTTAATGATGTTTTTGAAGTTTACAACCTTACCGCCATTCTGTGTAAGATAAATAGCGTTGGGAACAGACGCAGCATTTACAACAGCCTGATTCATAACAACAGAGAAATCACTATCAACTGCTACTGTTGAACCCTCTGCAGGAATAACGTTGTTAATCTTGAAGTTCGGCTTAACTCTTCCTGTATCTTCACCAATGTAGAGGTTATCCATTGTGATAGCGTCACCACGAGTGTCAAATCTGTCAGCATCACCTATTACAGTAAAGGGTGATGTCGGCATATCAAACATTGTAAGACCTGTTTTGGTTGATGAGCTTGTAAAAGTATAAACCAACTCAGAATCGATATAGTAATCAATCTTGATACCATTTGTTGATGAATGTGTGATAACTGCACCTAAGTTATACCATTTGTTAGTCTCTACTGTGCAAAGTTCTTTATGAATTGTAAAGCTATTGATTCTGGGAGATCCTGTATGAGGAACCGTCTGAACAAGCAGCTTATCACCCTGCAATACAAGTGCTCCGGGCATCGGTCCTTCAAATCTTGCACCGATAAGGGGTGCCCACATTGTCTTTGAACCAAACTGGAAGTCACAGTCGTAAACAATTGTTGTGTCTTTTACTGTAGCGTCAAGAGGTATTGTTATACCGTATGACCATCCCATACCAATCTGCCATTCTGTAGGATCTGTATAGGAAGAACTGCCACCTTTACCAACACCGATAAGCCACTGGAAAGCCTTATCACTTTCTGCACCAGTAGTACCTGTAACAGAAGAAACTCTGAGACCTTTGCTTGTTCTATCTACCCATTTTGCAGGCCAGGTACCACTTTCGTATGAGTCCATATTGTCATCATACAATGCACTTGCAGGAAGTGCTGCAAAAGCAACAGTTCCCAAGCAAGTAAATGTCATAATTACAGCTAAAAATGCTGCTAAAAATCTCTTAGTTTTCATAGATAAATACCTCCGAGCATGTACCTCTTGATGTACGAACTACAATCTCACTGCCTTTTACGCCGGCATAGAAGTTTTTAAATGTAATGTCACCAAGTGAAGCTGTTTCAATAGTCTTTTCGCTTCTTGATACCTTGTAGAAATTAGCTGAAGACTTTGTACCCGGCACTGCGAAATAGCCGTTATTCTTTGTTTCCAATGACATACATTCGTCAGCATAGTATTTAGCATATCCACGGTTAATTGACATTGTGTTTGTACCTGCTATACCTGCACCTGCTGATGTGATATTGCCTGTCATATCCTTGCTCTTAGCATCGTCATCTATATACATATATACAGCCGCACAAATCTCGCCGTCGGCATTTGTAGAATATATAATCATATCGCCGAATTTAGCTTCTGCCAATTTCTTTGTTGACAATGTGTTACCATCAATACCGGTATCTACAGTAACATTGTCTTCTGCATCGGATGAAATGTTAAATGTAAGCTTCTGTCCGCCCTGGTAACCAACAATCGCATCAACTTCCTCGTCGTCTTTATTGATTGTCTTGATAACCTTCTGAACCACGAACATCTGACCTTCGTAGCTTGCTTCAACGATTGAGTTAGATGTTGTACCTCTGTAAAGGAACAAACCAACTCTTCCGTTTAAGTCAATGTTATAAGCCTTAAGACCTTTGTAGACACCTGTCGAGTTGCTCGGATTAAAGTAGCTTCCTGAAGGAACAACTTTACAAGCATCGTCTGAATAGTCGTCGTCTACAGGAATTACAAAAACAGTACCCTGTCCCCAAGCCAAGCCGTCAGATGTAATCTGATAACGGATCTGGAGACCATCTTTGTATTCTTTATAGAATGTGAACTTACCCTGGTTTGATAATTCATCCTTAGTGTTATATGCCTCCGGCAAAGTAATCTTATTTAAAAGTCCATCAGCATTTGTACCATACATAATGATGTCTGAACGGAGCATTCCCGAAAGTCTTGTCTTTACTTCAGATGCAGGAACTCTTGAAACTGTCTTGCCTGTTACGAACTTAAAGTCTTCAGATACAGTGTTGAAAGTTTCAAACTGTCCGTCAGCTTTAAAAATCTTAACCAAAGCAGTTTCGTCAACATCGCTGTAACCAACCCATGTAACAACACCGTAGTTAGACGCAACAGATGCCCTGTTAACTGCTACTGCATATCCGTTAAAATCAAGTGTAAGACTAACTGTCTCACCGAGCACAATGTATTCTTCACCGAATACATTGGGAGCAATATAATATTCTTCTTCGCCAAGTCGGAGCATTTTTCTGTTTGTTTCTTCAGAAACACCTACCGTTGAAACTGTTCCTTCAACCTTTGATGTGCCAACATCAATTGTGATTAAGTCTCTGTCAGCATCTGCAAAGTAAACTGCAATAGCTGAATCGGGAACCAAATCAACTTCTGTAGCTCTTACACCGTTTTTGAAGATTCTTACATCCTGATAGATGTTGTTTTCATATTCGATGTAGGTTTTTTTGTTAAATGTTCCGCGCTTTACGTTAATTCTCTTATCTGCCTTTGAAACAGATGAAATAACAAAGCTTTCATATTCATTTACCAAAACGATATCGAACTTTCTGCCGCCATCAGATGCGATAAATGTTACATCACCGTAGGTAATGTCTAAAAGCTCTTCTTCAAATTCAACAGCCAAGCCGTTATATATAAGCATCATATCGTCTCTTAAGTTGATACGGCTTCTATTGTTATATGTAAATACCATACCCTTTACAGAGTCAATATCTTCTGCCTTAACTGTAAGAGCATTTGCTTTTTTGTCAGCTGCAGCATAAATGATTGTCGGAAGACCTACTTTTTCCTTTGTAATAACTGCGTCAACCTTGTAACCTAAAAGGTCGCCTGCGTATGAATCGCCTTCTAAGTAGAATTCTGCATCAATTCTTACTTTACCTGCACCTGCGGGGTTACCTGATGAGTAAAGTGAAGTTCTTTCGTTACCTGTCAAGTTACCTGTGATAAGCTCCCAGTTGTGGAAATAAAGTGTTGTCTTTTCCTTATTCACCTTATATGTTGCATTATGACCGATTACACCTGAGCCTTCCATCATACCTGATGTGAATGAGTTATAGATAACCTTTGCAAGCTCACCCTTTGTGATGTATTCGCCAAGTGAAAGACCTTCTGTAAGACCAGCTCTCTGGGCAGCCTGTCTTATTGTTTCGCCTGAAACCTTAATGTATGAGTTGTAGTTAAGCATTGAAAGAATAATCTCTAACGCCTTATCTGCTGTAGCTTTTTCTGCAGGATAGAACATCTTGTTCTCAGGAACAGTGATGTAGCCTAACTTAAAAGCTGCATTGATTTCGTTAAATGCATAATAATTGCTGGGAACGTCCTGGAATCTTCTTACCTGGTCGCCCTCTGTTACGTTACGAAGGTGCATAAGAGTTCTTATAAGCTCTGCATTTGTAACGTAATCTCCGGGGAAGAACTGTTTGCTGTTCTCGCCGTCCATGAATCCAAGACCTGTTAACATATCGATTTCCTGTTCGAATGTGTCTACATCCGACCATGTTCTTGCGAACGCCATCGGAAGGAGACTGCTGATAACTGTTATAACCAATAACAGTGTAACAGCTAATTTACCGTATTTTCTCATTTTGAATATACCTCACTTTCGATGTAATCGAGAACTTCGCCTGACGGCTTGTAGTTAGAGCCTGCCTTTGTGATAAAGTTGATGCCGCGTGCTTCTACAAGCTCAACATCAAGGAAGTCACAAAGTGTCTGCATCGGGATATATGTAACACCCTTTTCAACCTTCATATATACACCGAACATCTTGCCCTTACCGTCAAACTTAACGATATTGTCGCCTGTATTGAACGAAAGTGTTTTACCTGCAGCGTTTGTAACTGTTGCAGTATTTGTCTTCTGATCCCAAGCAACTACGCCGCCCATTGATGTAGCAGCATTACGAAGAGGAACCATTACACGTCCGTTTTCTTCATATGTCTTAAAGTCTTTCTTGTCGCCAGACTGATACATTATGTCTTCGCCTGTCTTAAAGAATGAAATGCCTGATACTAAGTATCTCTTATCTTCTCCAATGATTAAAGGAGCCTTGAATACCTGAGTTCCCTGAACAAAGTATGCGTTATAGTCTTCGTCAAATCCGCAGAACCAGCCGTAGCCCGGTGATTCAAGTACGATATCGAGTGTATCGGGGTCGATAACTCTTCCGCCGTATGAGTCGCCGTGGAGAATATAACCGGTCTTCGGCTCAAAGTAGAGTCTCTGGCTGTGCCAAGCCTGTGCACCGGCTGAAAGGTTAACAGATAAAGTACCATAAATATTATACTTTAAAAGCTCAAGTGTTTCGGGGTCATATATAGCATAAAAACCTGTACCTGAAGCATAAAGCTTTGTGCCATCAGGACTCAAATCGAGTGCGTGAACAGCCGCGATTCTTCCGTTTACACCCGGAAGCTTCACATTTATAAGCTTTTCAACCTCTTTAGTTTCTACATTAACCTTTGCAATCATAGCAGGTTCGGGGCTGACAGGGTCTCCGCCACCGACTGTAACAGAACCGCCGATAAATGCATATTCACCTGCAGGAGCACAAGTTAAAACTGACTGTCCCGGGAGGATTCCAACGAACACCTGCTTTTCCATTGTGTCTAAATCGAATACAGAAAGTGCACCTGATGTTTTTGAACCTGCCGCAGGCATTGTCGCACACCAAAGCTCATTTCCGATAATCTCTAAGTCGAACGGTCTATCCTGTCCCTGACCGATTGCGCCCATATAGTAGTCAACAGTTTCGCCTCTTGCGCCTGTCTTATATTTATCTGAAGTCCAGCCCTTTGAGGGGTCCTTTTCACGAATCATAGCACCTGAATAGTCACCGTGGTAGAACTTGCTTGTTCTCGGGTCAACTATCATACCTTCAGGCTGGTCGCCGTAGCCGTAGAAAACTTCGCCTGTCTTTACATCAACAGCAGAGATAACCGCAGCCTTGTATCCACCGACCCATACGTAACCGTTCATACGGTCATAGTATGAAATTCTGTGCGGAACAGAGGGACCCGGAATCATAACATTAATTTGCTTTGTCTTCTTCGTCTCCAAATTCCACACATAGATATTACCGTTAAACTGTGCAGTAACAACGTTTAAGCCGGGCATTGACGGGTCCTTAAGTTCAATCCACTTACCCATACCTCTTACGTGTGAGCCGTATGAGATACCTGTGCATTCAAAGTTAAGGTTTTCGTCAATTGTATATAAAAGTCCGTCTTTTTCGTTTTTGAAAAGTCTGTGGTTTGTCTCTAAGCCTGAATGAATATGGCTTGTTGAAATCTGGTACTTTTCTCTGTCAAGCTCAACCCATTCTTCTTTTTCTGTATCATATGCCCATATCTGGGTTCCGCCGCCGGTAATTTCAGCCTGAGTTACAAGATACTTACCGATATCTGTTGTATATGCCCATCTTGATACCAAACCAATACCGTCGGGATTCGGGATGATTTCATATGCGCCGGTATCCTTGTGCATCTTAAAGAGTGTGATTGACTTTGCCGCATCGGGAGTCTGACCCGAGAAATAGATGTAATCCTCTGTCTGCGCAACAGTTGAGCCTCTTAAGAAATGCTCTGACATTGATGCAAGAACGGTATTTACACCTGTTGTTGCATTTGTTGCGTTAATAACGCCTCTTGTATGCTCTGTAGAGTACATTATGTCTCTCTTTTCGTCATATACCAAACCGCAGAAAGCACCTGCAGAAGAGTATGTAACGATTTTTCCGAGCATTTTAAATTCCTTTTTAGCAGGGTCATATACAGAATACGAACCGCTTGTATGAGCCATAACCATTCTTCCGTCGGGAAGCGATAAGCCGTAATAGCCGTAGCCGCCCCATTCGGGATGGTCATATACGTGAAGAACCTTGTCTTCATCGAGGTCAACGATTGTTGTGATATGTGTGCTACCGTCTGCTGTTACCATACCGATAGCGTGCATTTCACCGTTAACTTCCTCATAGCCTGTTACACACATTTCAGTATGTGCCGCCATGATTGTGTGGTCATCGGTTACAGCCGTACGAGCACCCCAACCGATTTTACCCCTTGCATCTGTTGTAGCAAACTTATCATCTGCAGCCATTACTGACGGTACAAATGCAGTCAAAACTACTACTAATGCCAAGATGAAGGACAAACTTTTCTTTGCCATTTTTTAATCCCCTTCCTTTCCTTAAGGAAACTTATATCTTTTTATATAAACGCCTTTTGGGACGATTAAAAAGATTTTCTGAAAAAATCATCACCCGATGGTTCTTTAAATATTTTTCCGTAAACTTAAGTTTACACTATTTTTATATGTTTTTCAAGTACCAATTTATAGTATTTTTGTACTATTTTATGGTTTTTTGTTCTTTTTTTCAATAGGCAAAAAGTGTTTTTGTTACTAATATACTAAACCCCCCCCCCGGAAATTTTGGCGATTTTGCCGTCATATCAAAGGGGAGGGGGATCCATTTCTCTAAAACCCAAGACTGCACCGTGCCCAAAAGGGCACGATGCTCGTCATATGCACTAATTAAATTAACCCTTAACCCCACCAATCATAACGCCCTTAACAAAGAACTTCTGAATGAACGGATAAATGATTATCATCGGGAGTGTTGAAACAACGATTGTTGCGAAAATTGTTGTTTCACGTGATGTGATTGTGTAGTCTATCTGACCGAGTTCACTGT
>JAZNQG010000101.1:0-7253 GCA_045590035.1 Clostridia bacterium | reverse complement strand
CTTCTGAAAGCTTCATATTACCATTCCCTTCAAGAATATACTTAGTTATAATAATTATACAATAATACTTCATATTTATCAACTGATTTTTTATACAAAAAAGACAGGATATTTTCTATCCTGCCGTTTTAATGGTCTGTTTATTAATTATTAATCTGTCAACACAAGAGAACCGTCCCGTTGTGTCAACGTTGTGTCAAAACCATTGTCCCAAAAGTTCTTTTATTATATATTCCTCTTCTTTAAAGTGCCGCACCATTTTCTTTAAGTCTTGTTCTCAAAACTCCGATGTCAACGGTATGTGCGTTTTTGTTTGTCTTATATGCTAATGCTAATGCAGTTCCTGACGCTTCGCCAAGGCAAGCACAAATCGGCATTATTCTTACAGAAGAATGTGCCTCATGAGTTGCACTTAAGCATCTGCCTGCAACAAGCATATTGTCATATTCCTTAGGTAAAAGTGTACGATAGGGAATCTTATAATACTGATTAAGCGGAATATTTATAATAGTTGTCCCCGTACCTTCGGGATTATGAATATCAATATCATAGTTTCCAAGTGCTATCGTATCTTCAAAATCCTTACAGCTCATAAGCTCTTCGCTTGTTAGAATATGTACACCCTTTAGCTTTCTGCTCTCTCTTACGCCGATATGACTTGCAACCGAGATAAGTGTTGCATTTTTGAAAGCCAAAGAATTTTCCTTAAGAAAGTTCATCATTTCTGTAATCTGCTTTCTTGCAAGCATTTCCGCCTTGCTTACTTCTATCGCATCTACAGGATTATGCTTTACGATTCTGGTTGTGTTAAAATGCAAGATTCCTTCGCCAAGACCATAAAATACCAGCATATTTTCTCTAGGGTTAATTATCTTATTTTCCTTTTGAAGTTTTTCGTACTTTTCCTGAAGCATCGGTCTTTCCGTTTTATAAAGCTCTACATCTACCCCACACACACGAAAGCATGTAGTCATTGGCTGGCTGAGTCCGTCAGTTTCTCTGCCTAGCTGACATTCACAGTTTGTCATCCATATAAGCTCACCATCACCAGAGCAGTCGATGAAGAAATCCGCATCAAACTCCATTACACCTGATTTGGTAGCAACTGACACACTTTTTACCTGTCGGCCATCAGTCTTTGCCTCAAATACTGTTGAATGAAACAGAACATCAACTCCTGCCTCACATACCATATCATCAAATACACATTTATAGCTTTCCCATGATGTATCATTGTATTTTTTCTTTCTGTCTTGCATTTCTGTAAAAATCCCATCTGAGAGAATTTTTCCATTCTGTGTTTTAAATGTCATAAACGGAAAAACAAGCCCGTTGGCCATAGCACCGCCAAGACAGCCAAACTTTTCTATTAAAAGCACGCTAAGACCTTCTCTTGCAGCACTTACCGCCGCAGCCACTCCCGCTATGCCACCGCCAACTACTATAAGATTATATTTTTTCATAATTTATCACCTCAACTTTATCATAGCATTTTTACAAAAAAAATCTTATAGGATGAATACAAATACTTGAATATATAATACATATATGCTATAATTATCAAAAATATATATTGGAGAGTGCAAATGAAGTACAGTAAACTTTGTGATTTAATAAACTATCTTCAATACGGAACAAATCTACATATAGGAGTGTTTTTTCCGGGAAATTACGGAAACGATATGGTAAAGCTTCCACACAGGCAGGAGATTCATTCAGGTATAATGTGCGAAGATTTTAAAGCACAAAACTTTAACAGATGCTACCGATGCAGAAAAAGAACCGATTATAAGGCACTTAAAACAAAAAAGGACTTTGGTGGTATATGTGTAAACGGAATTTTCGAATATGTAAGACCCGTCGTGATAAAGGATGAAGTTGCGTGTATTATATATATCGGCAACATTCTGGACAATGAAAAGGGTTATCCCAGACTTAAGAAACTTATCGGGGAAAGAGAATGGCTTCTTGACACTTTGGAAAAGGATTTTGATATGGAAAAGTGCCAGGAACTGGGACATCTTATAGAAAGCTATATCCGTGTGCTTTTAGAAACCTACACCAAAAGTTCAGACAGCAATCCCGTCGTTGATAATATAAAAAGCTATATAGAGGATAACCTTGAGTTTGATATAAAAATCTCGCACATCGCAAAGCTTTTTCACTATAACGAGCAGTATTTCGGGCGGTTTTTCAAAAAGGAAACAGGAAAAAGTTTCAGCGACTATTTAAGCTTAAGACGGCTTATAAAAGCAGCGAATCTTTTAAAGAATACCGACGATACAATACTTTTGATAGCAAACAAATCAGGCTTTAATAATGTAACCTATTTTAATAAAGTATTTAAAAAAATGTACGGGATTACCCCATCAGAATACAGAAAAAAAGGATGAACTTTTGTTCATCCTTTTTGTTTAGCTACGCTTTGTTTCTCTAGAACACTATGACAACAGGAACATTACTTTGTGTCAACCAATTATTCAACAACATTTCCCATTGCATCCACCCAACAATCACCTGTCCATATAATCAACTTATTTGTATTTTTATCAAAATAATTTTCGAGGTATTCAGGATGTTCAGGACGTGAATTATGGTCATGATACAAATTTACTGTATTAAAATTACGACCATGTCCATTTTTCCAAAAATGCGTCAATCCGAACGCTTCCCCTTGCAATGTGTATGAAATAAATCCATGCCATTGTCCAGGTTTCACTTCTTGTGCATATGCTTCTAAATTACCCTCAGGGTCATCAGGAATAAAATCAGCATTATATCGTTCGATATTGAAATCAACCGCTGTAAGCTGACCGCTACCCTTAAATAACGGAAGGTGAGTATTTCCTTCATCCGCGCAGTTTATAAGGGTGAGTGTTTTATAGCTCTTATCAAAAACAAAACCATAGCAACATCTTGCAGCAGTACAATTTCTGAGAATCATATGGTCTGCACCAATAAAATCATATCCTATATAAAGGCCCCCCATATCCGTTGTATCAATTCCCATACGCGCCATTTCATCATTGGAACTATTACATGTACGTATACCTATACATCCCTTACACGGTGTTGCCGGTTTCTCATGCAAAAATCTATCTTCGAAAAATCTCTCAGTAAATATTCCAACCTGATGTATTTCCGAAGATCCAAAACCACTGCAATCAATTCCCACTATCGGCTTTGATGCATCATACAAATATAAATAAAAGTTTTCAAAATTTACATTATTTACATATGTAAATGTAAAGAAGTCTCCATGTGCATCAGGTTTCTTCACAGTTCCGTAAAATACCCTGTACGTTTCCCCTTCTATGCAAGAATCAATTGCCTCTTTTGTAACATGAAAACAGACTCCAAAATTGGTATTGTATGCCTTATTTTCTGTATCTCCGATTATATTTACAACTCTTGCATTTCCATCATTATAACCGAAATATATTGCCGAATTGCCTTCTTCTTTAAATGAATCTATGTAGTAATCTCCATCATAGAACTTAATCGTACCACCGCTTATTAACTTTGATACCTGTTCATTTATAATACACTCATCATTTTTACCGGTACAAACAACATCTGCAGACTCTCTGTCTTTAACCGAGGAGTTTGAAGCCGCAATTTTAATTGTCATTCCCATTTTATCATCTCTCCCTTTTGACAAAAGGTGACGTGCCTGTTTTTGCACACTGTTGCGACATAACAAGTAGCCCCTTTTTGTTTTATTATATAATACCTCTTTATCAACCCATTTTCTTACACAAAAAAGACAGTTTTTTATACAAAAAAGACAGGATATTTTTTATCCTGTCTTTATTTGCTCTGTTTTACTTTTCGCCAGTTTTAACAGTTATTTTATACTCAATTCCCCAGTCGAATTCCTTTTTCTCCATATCGGCAGGGGCTCCTGCTTCGCGTATTAAGTCGAGTGCCCGTTTTACCGTATTTGTAAACATACGAAAATCACTTTTTGATGTGTACTTTACAGAGAGTTTCGTATCCCGCTCTCGCCTTAACATTGATTTGACTAAATCTTCCGACTGTGTGATGTTTAAGTGCTTTTTGCTCATTTCCTTTGCAGCTTTGACTTGTGCCTCTTCATTTGTAAGATGCAAAAGTGCACGGGCGTGTCTTTCGCTTAGGTTATACTCTCTTATTAGTCTTTTTACCCTTTGCGGAAGCTTTAAAAGGCGCAATTTATTTGCAACAGTTGACTGTGATTTTCCGATTTTGTTTGCAAGCTCTTCCTGTGTCATACCGCGTTCTGAAATAAGCTTTTTATAGCCTTCGGCAATTTCAAAAAAGCAAAGGTCTTCTCTTTGCAGATTTTCCAAAAGTGCAATTAAAGCCGACTTTTCTTCGTCTGCATTTATAACAATCGCAGGAATTGTGTCAAGTCCTAAATTTTCAGATGCTCTGAATCTTCTCTCCCCTGCTACAATCTCGTATCCGTCAAAAACACGTCTTACGGTAATCGGCTGAATTACTCCGAACTCTTCAATAGATGCTGAAAGTTCTTCCATACTCACCGTATCAAAATACTTTCTCGGCTGATTTGGATTCGGTCTTATTCTGTGCATCGGAAGAGATAAAACCTTTATATTATCATCTGTTCTTTTCTTAAATACCTGCAAAATCAAAACCCCTTTTCTTATCATTCTTAAGGTGGAAGATGTAAGACGGAAGGCAGAGGGGGAACATACCGTATTTGGGAGCACTTTGGTATGTATTAAAAACGGCCTGTCCGTCTTACAAGCTAATTATAGCAAAGAAATCCGGGACAAGCCAGTTATTTCGCACGACACGATTTTACAGTATTTTTATTATTTTGCACCTTTTTTCAAATTATAACAATTTCCGATAGGCTCTTTTGTAGGAATACCTGCTTTCCTTGGATATTTAATCGGAGTGTGTCTTACTTTTTTTACAATTATTATCTTGTGATTAAGTTCTGTAAAGGGTATATCACATGAAAACACACCTTCAACACTTCCGCCAAGGATTTCTATTGCCTTTTTTGCATTCTCAATTTCTTCATCGGCAAGCGGCCCTTTTAGTGCTAAAAAGTATCCGCCAACCTTTACAAACGGAAGACAAAGCTCTGATAAAACTGTCATATTGGCAACCGCACGGGACACAACTGTATCAAAGCTTTCTCGCATTTGCCTTGCTACGTCTTCCGCTCTTCCGTGATGAGTCGAAACACCTTTTAAAGACAATTCGTCAATTACAGTATCTAAAAATGTGAGTCTTTTCTTAAGTGAGTCGATTAAGTATAAATCAATCTCAGGCTTCATAACCTTTAAAACTAACCCAGGAAAGCCCGCACCGCATCCGACATCTGCAACTTTGCCCTTTACCTTATCGGTTAAAAGTGCGGTCATAGAGTCTAAAAAATGCTTTGTAGCAATCCCTTCGTCATCGGTGATTGCAGTTAAATTCATCTTTTCGTTCCATTCTTTTAAAAGGCAGGAATAGCGAATCAGGTTATCTGTTTTATTTTCATCAATCGAAAGTCCCATTTTCAAGACTCCGTCATTTATAATTTTTCGCATATCTTATCTCCTTGGTTGTTGAAATTTTTAAAAATTTGTGATATTATGTCTAAAAGGGGCGATATATAGTGAAACTTCATTCACCTAAAATTAAATACTATAGACGCTTAGCAGGCTTTTCCCAAAAGGAACTTGCCTTTCTTTTGGGTGTCTCGACGGTAACGATTCAGAATTATGAATCAGGCAAGACTTCGCCGTCTATGGAAACGGTTGTAAGCTTAGCGCATATTTTAAGCGTATCAACAGACCAGCTTTTAGAATACAAAATACCAAAAGAGTAATTTCATATATAATCATAACCTTTTAAAAAAATTATGTCAAGAAAAATAAAAAGGAGGCAAAAGAAATTGATTCAGGATCTACACAATCATACACTTTTTAGTTACGACGGACAGGAATCTTTTGAAGCGATTACAGAAAACGCTATTGCCTCGGGAATTGATATAATCGGATTTTCCGACCATCAGTTTACAGACGGGTTTTCTTTTAGCAAATATATAAATAAGATTCAATTTTTAAAAGATAAATATAAAAGAGATATTATTATAAAGGCAGGGCTTGAAATCGGCTTAAGACCAATGCCTGATAACTTTCTTGCAAGGTCTATGTCGAAGTCGCTTGACTATTGCCTTTTTGAATCATTAGACCACCCAAACGGCATGGACCTATTTGAATTTATAGAATGGAGACGGCTTTTTTCGTGCCCCGTCGGACTTGCTCATACCGATATATTCTCACTCTCCCAAAGGTACGGCGTTGATATTTTTAAGGTCTTAAAGGATAACGATATTTTCTGGGAAATAAATACATCGGGTAACTACAATTATTACTACGATTTTTTAACGAATGCTGAAAAAAGAAAGCAGGTAAAACAAAGCGGTATTACACTTTCTGTCGGGTCTGACACACATTCTTTATCTGACTTTGACAAGCGAAAGGTTATATCCGCAAATGAGCTTATAAAATCAATGGGTAACCCCGTTATATTTATGTAAGGGGAAAATAAAATGTATTATGTTTACTTATTGGAATGCTCGGATAAAACCTTTTACTGCGGATATACTCCCGATTTAGAAAAACGGCTAAAAACTCATAATGACGGAAAAGGTGCAAAATATACTAAATCAAGACTTCCCGTAACTCTTCGGTATTTCGAGGTTTTAAAAACAAAATCGGATGCTATGAAAAGAGAAGCGGCGATTAAAAAGCTTTCGAGATGGGAAAAAGCTGAGCTTATAAAAAAATTTGAAGAACTGTAAGGGCAAATATATTATGAATTATGAAGTAATGAATGACAGAGTGATTTTAAAAAATCCCGACTCATTCGATTTAAAGCATATATTCGAGTGCGGTCAGTGTTTCAGATGGGACAAAATTTCCGACACTTCCTATGAAGGCGTTGCATTCGGAAAAGCATTAAAAATCGAAAAATCGAGTGACGATTATATTTTCTATACATCTTTGGAAGATTTTGAAAATATATGGTGTAACTATTTTGACCTTTTGCGCGATTATTCCAAGATAAAAAAAGAACTTGGAAATGATGAAATTTTAAATAAAGCATCAACCTTCGGGCACGGGATAAGGATACTTAATCAGGATTTATTTGAGACGGTTATATCCTTTATAATTTCAGCAAGCAACAATATCCCGAGAATTAAGGGAATTATAAAAAGATTGTGCGAGAATTTTGGCGAAAAA
>JAZNQG010000100.1:0-3387 GCA_045590035.1 Clostridia bacterium | reverse complement strand
AAATAGCTCGTTAAATACAGTAAATGAAAGAACCTGTATTATTCCTGCAGATACCGAGAACAATGTAAACTTTATCATCTGAAAAATTGATTCTTTTTTCATTTTCTTCTCCTTTTATCGATTAAAAATAGTCTTTATTGCGAGGCATAAGGTTTAGATGCAACCAGTTTTTAATGGGTATTCGTGTCGTGTTAGGAACAAAAAATCACTTAAAACTTATTATTTGATTCCCTTTATATTTCAACGTTCCCTTTTCCTTGATTCGATAATTGTTATATGAAAACGCAGAAACAGTAAATGAAAGCTTTTTGTCTTTTGTCTTAAAAACAACAATACAACTTTCCTGCTTAAAGGTTCCCGGATATTTAGAAACTATATTTGGCTTATATTTATCAAACACTTCTGCCTTAACTGTTTTAACTGGAGCAACTTTGTTCCAAATCAATTTTTTTACAAAAGCAAACCAACATAATAAAAACAAAATAATTGAAAATAAAACCATTGCTTTATTCATTATATCTCTCCTTTCGCCAACATTCGACATCCATATTGCGAGGCATAAGGTTTAGATGCAAACCTTTTGAATATCAAGTTCATATCAAGTTAAGTGCAAAAAATTCACTTCACTCAAACCAAGATACATCTTTCAGTTCATCCCACATAGCGACTGATTTATTGTAACTAATTTCAATTAAAGCACTATCGAACTCTTTATTGCTATTAAAAAGCAAATATATTTTAGCCTTATAACCATCATTGGTTTTACTCTCATCATACTGCAACAATATAGTATCTTGGAAATCGACATTATTTAAATCATTAACAGAAATAATTTCACTATTGTTTTTATACAGAACTAATTGCTCTATCGTAGGCAGGTGAAGCATTACCATTCCCTCACCTGATTGATGAGCTTTGTCGTGTGGATTCATAGGATGTTCTGATAAAACTTCCATACAATCCATTTCCAATACGAAGGTATCATTTTCATAATACAATCTTGAACACTCGCAATCATGAAAATCAATATACTCAAGATTGTTTTCGCTAATTACATTAAATTTCTTATTCAATCATATCACCTCATTTTGACAAATTTCGACACATCCATATGATTCACATCAAGTCAGGAACAATAAACCTCCCCTATTACAATAGCTTAAAGTCAATTACGTCAAAGAGTCCTTTATCTGTAAGGCGAAGTTCTGGGATTACAGGTAACGGCAGGAATGAAAGCACCATAAAGGGATCGATTTCTGCGTTTACCAAAACCTTTTTTCCTGCTTCTTCTATTTCTTTATGACCCTTTGCAACTTCCTCCCACGGCATATCCGACATAAGTCCGCCGACAGGAAGAGAGAGCTTGCCTATTACTTCACCATTTGATACAACAGTAATTCCGCCTGATTTTCCAAGTGCATTTACTGCAATTAGCATATCTTCTTTATTGTCGCCTGCAACGGTAACATTATGAGAATCATGTCCTATACAGCTTGCGATTGCTCCGTTTTTAAACTTATAATTTTCTACATAACATCTGCCGATATTACCGCTCGCCTTATGTCTTTCAATACAAGCTAAGTGTGTAAGACCGTCGGCTGAATCTTTATATACCTTTTTATTTACTAAAGAACCTGGGATAACCGATATTACGGGTGTTTTTTTGTCAAATTCACATACAAGGTCGTCTGCAGAAATTTCGGGGATATTTACACTGTTATAAACCTTTTCGGGATTTGCAGTCTTTTTGGTTTCATACACATCTTTTCCGTCTTTTCCGACCAATACGCCGTCTTTCCAGACAGCTTCGATTGTGTCAGGAACAAGATTCTCACATAAAACCAAATCTGCCTTAAAACCGGGTGCTACTGCACCAAGCTTTTTTAATCCATAGCAATTGGCAGGATTTATTGTTGCCGCTTTGATTGCATCAATCGGGTCCATACCTGCATTTACAGCATTTTGGATACAATACTGAATTGTACCTGTCTCATTTATATACTGTGCATTCTTGTCATCGGTACAAAATGCAATTCGGTTTACGGTATTTTTATCAACGCCAGAAACCATTTCACAAAATTCCTTAGTATGCATACCGCAACGGAGTATTGCATACATGCCGAGCGAGATTTTTTCGTTCATTTCTTCAACATTCGAACATTCGTGGTCTGTTTTAATTCCTGTTACAGCATATGCCATAAGCTCTTTTCCAGAAAGTAACGGTGCGTGTCCGTCAATAATCTCTGAGGACTCTACCTTTTCCAAAACTTCTCTGTCACAATATATAAGTCCCGGATAATTCATCATTTCAGCTAAGCCTAAAAAGTCATATTTTTCTAAAAATTCCTTTGTATCCTTAGCATCAATTACTGCGCCTGAAGACTCAAAATCAGTTGCAGGGACACAAGACGGAAGCATAAAATTAAATTTTAGCGGTGCATCTTTTGCATCATCCATCATAAACTTAATTCCGTCAATTCCCGAAACATTTGCAATCTCATGCGGGTCGCAGACAACACTTGTAACGCCTTTTGGTATAACAAGTCTTGAATACTCAGACGGTGTAACCATCGACGACTCAATATGCACGTGCGCATCAATAAAACCCGGCATTAAGTATTTGCCTTTGGCATCAAATTCAATTTCACCTGAATATTCGCCGATACCTACAATAACCCCGTCTGTTACTGCAACATCGCCTTTTGTGATTTTTTTGCAAAATACATCTACAATATTAGCATTTTTTATAACCAAATCCGCCTTATTATTTCCAAGTGCTGTGCCGATAAGTTTTTCTAACTTCATTTTCAAAACTCCTTACATAAGAAAATCTTTTATTGATGAAAGTATATACTCTGCACCGTTTTCATTAAAATACTCTCTTCCCTTTTCTCCCATAACTCCAGTTAAAACCGCAAGAAAATCGCATCCCATAGCTTTTGCTGCAAAGAGATCCGCTCCAGCATCACCAACAATCAATGTGCGGGATAGCATTGATTTATCAAAATCATTATCTATAATTTTTTTGTCAGGATAGTCTTCGCCAAGCATTGATTTTATAAAAATATACGGATGCGGCTTGGTTAAGTTTATACCAAATTCATTTTCCGCATTCTTTACATAGTCGTATGTGATTATTGCATCGTTTTGGAACATTTCATATATCCCGAAATTTTTAATCGGAGTTATAAGTTCATCCAAAGGTCTTCCAGTCGCAACCGATAAACGCTTGTTATCCGCTTTTAAGCTTGACATAATATCAAGCAGTATTCTTCTGTCTACAATCGGCTCTTCTTTTGAAATAAAGCCCTTTTTGCCTTTTAGGAGCGGCTTTATTTGGTAGATTTCTTCAAAATATTCGCCCAAATACCATTCCTGAAAAACCAT
>JAZNQG010000099.1:0-4267 GCA_045590035.1 Clostridia bacterium | reverse complement strand
TTATTTAATAAAAATCAATCGACAAAAAAGATTTTTTTGATATAAATATTATTATGATTCAACACATTATTTATATAATATTTTGACAACTTTTTGACAACTTTTTGACAACCTAACTATGCCAAAATCACCATAATATGTGCCGTTCAAATCCCTTCCAAAGCATAAAAACAAGTACCCTATTGGGTACTTGTTTTTTTGTGGCGGAGAAGGAGGGATTTTTAGCCAGTTTGCGGTTCCCTGCATCTCTTTTCATCGCTAAAGCGACTCAATATATGCAGACCGCGGCACGACCTCGCCCTCCTTTCTTCGTCCACCGGACGCAGTCGGGCTCGGTCCCCTCACGCCTGCGGCGCTCGGGTTCAAATCTTATCTAACGCAAAAACAAGCATCCAAAAGGATGCTTGTTTTTGTGGCGGAGAAGGAGGGATTTGAACCCTCGCGCCGGTTGCCCGACCTACACCCTTAGCAGGGGCGCCTCTTCGGCCTCTTGAGTACTTCTCCACATAATGTGAAAAAACAGAAATTTTCGCTGCTCGAGGCGAAAATCTTCTCAATTTCTCTTTATAAAAAAAAATGGAGGAGAGAGTGGGATTCGAACCCACGGACGCTCGCACGTCACCGGTTTTCAAGACCGGCTCTTTCAACCGCTCAGACATCTCTCCATTTGCACTTGCAGGAATTATTATACCATTCCATAAGCACAATGTCAACACTTTTTTCTAAAAATTTTAAATTATTTTTTATACTGTTCCATTACTTCTTCAGCCATCTTTTTCATTTCGTCTCTTACATCTGAAGGCTCAATAATCTGAGCATTGTTGCCGAACCCGAAAACCCACGAATAAAACAACGGACTAATCAATGCGGTTACTCTTAGAGTAAAGTACCCGTCTTTTCCCGGAATTATCATAGCATCTTTTCCGAAACGGTCTATCACAACTCCCGCAAGGTCATCTTTAAACTTTATAATAACCGTCTTCTCAACTCCGCCGAACATTCCGAAAACCTTTTTTGAATATGCTGCCATATCAAATCTTCTGAACTTTTCATAGCCTTCCCTTTTATCGTCCGTTAAGACTATTTTGTCCATTTTATCGACTCTGTAATGCTTTATCATATCTCCGTCCGAATCGTAGCCTATCATATAATAGTTCTCATCATCCCAGCAAAGCGCCCACGGGCTTATAACATATTTTTTTCCGTCTTTATGGAACTTCTTTTCCTTTTCAGGTGTCCAGTCAAAATAGTAAAACCCGAGCTTCTTATCATTATTTATAGCCGAATGGATTATATCTACAAAATAGTAAATACTTTCGTTATCGTGCTTTATTCTGTTTGCAACAACAACCTGTCTTTGAAGCTCGGTTGCCTGATTATGACTTGCCAAGCCCTCTATCTTTTTAATAAGCTTCTCGGATTTTTTGGCAGTAATAAACTTAGACGACTGCACAGCATCTACCAAAAGCTTTAACTCAGGCATCTCAAAATCACGGGACGCTACATAGTACCCCGACGACCTTCCCATACCTGTAGTTTCTATATCAAGTCCGAAAAGTCTTAAATCTTCAATGTTTTCATATACACTTTTTCTCTCGGCGTTTATTCCGTGATTTGAAAGCATATCTATAATCATAGGTGTAGTTACGGGATGTTCTTCATCTGTTTCTTCCAAAAGATATTTCATTATATAAAGAAGTTTTAATTTTTGGTTTGATGATTTCGCCATAATTATCCCCCACTTTCTTTACAAAATTATACCGCAAAGTCATATTTTGTGTCAAGTAAGAGAAATACCTACTTGCTTTAAAAAGAAACTGATAGTATAATGAATATATAAACTTCAAGAACGGAGAAAGAAATGAAAAGCTTTAATTTTAAACAGTTTCTTCTGCTTACGGTTGCAGGATTTATAAATTCGTTTGGTGTAACGGTATTCTTAGCTCCCGTAAACCTATACGACAGCGGTATTTCGGGCACCTCAATGCTGTTATCGAGCATTTTCCCATCAGGGTATTCACTTTCATTATTCCTTCTTATGCTTAATGTTCCCCTGTTCTTATACGGCTTAAAAAAGCAGGGATTTAACTTTACAATATCTGCAGTGTACACAGTATCTATATACTCACTCGGCGCATTTTTAATAAACGACATACTCCCGATAGATGTTTCGACTGCATCTCCTTTAGCAGGGAATGACCTTTTATTATGCTCGGTATTCGGCGGAATAGTATCAGGTATCGGAAGCGGTCTTGCAATAAGAGCAGGCGGTGCGATGGACGGTGTCGAGGTTATGGCGGTTATTTTTTCAAAGCGTTTGGGAATCACAGTCGGCACATTCGTTATGATTTATAACGTAATTTTATACATCATATGCGGAATAGTATTTAAAAGCTGGACACTTCCCCTTTATTCTATTCTTACCTACGGGGCAGGGCTTAAGACAATAGACTTTATAGTAGAAGGTCTCGACAGGTCAAAGGCGGCGATGATTATTACATCAAAGCCCAAGGATATATGCCAAGAATTATCCAAGGCATTCGCAAGCGGTATGACAAAGATAAATGCAAAGGGCGGATATTCCGACGCCGACAAGACAATGATTTATTTTGTAGTCAACCGTTTCCAGATAGGAAGAATGAGATCAATAGTCCACGAAATCGACCCGTCGGCATACATCACAATAAGCGAAGTCGCAGATATCTACAAAGCAAATCACGAAAGATAACTACAAAAAGCAGTTCAAAAATGAACTGCTTTTTTAAATTTCATATTCTGTCGGGTCAAGACCTGCATTTTGAAATACTATAAATATTTCCCTTTCGTCCATAAGCTCAATATCTTTAACACTTATACCTATTGCCTCAAGTCTCCCCAAAATATCAGGCTTTTCCTTCTCATACAAAATTTCCGATACACTTTCATAAATTCGCCCCAAATACATATTATAACCCTCCTTAAGCTTTTTTCTTAAGTTTATTATAATATGCTATATGTACCAAAAACCGTGCACTTTATTATAAATTAAGTGTTCCGCCTACCTGCTCACCAGCACTGTTTGAAATTCTGTTATATACGCTTGCATAGTGCTTATCTGCCACAATAATATGGTCAAGTAGAATTACGTTTATAACACTTAATGCCTGTCTTACAATTTCTGTTGTTTTAACATCTGTTGCAGACGGAGCCAAAATCCCGTTGGTATGGTTATGCACCAATATTACATTGACAGCATTTACTTCAAGTGCCTTTTTGACAATTTCTCTCGGATATACGGCTGAGCTGTTGTTTGTACCTTTTGATAGCTTTACAGTTGAAATCAGCGAGTATTCATGGTCAAGCATAAGTGCATAAAATGACTCATCTGTCTCTCCTAAAAACAAAGGACTTAAATACCGTCTTAAGTTACTTCCAGTAACCTTAGGTCTCTTTGTTTCATATTTATCATCCACATACATCTTAAACATCGTCTGCATAAGCTTAATCAGCGTTGCAGAATGTTCCTTTATTCCGCTAACAGACATAAGGTCATGAAAATCCGCCTGTAGTACGCCTGACATACTACCGAATTTTGCTAAAAGCTCGTGTGCAAGCGGATTAGTATTTTTCTGCGGAAGAGCATAAAACAAAAGTATCTCAAGTGCTTCATGCGGCAGGATAGAATCGGGAGAATTTATAAGTTTTCTCTTCAGGCGTTCTCTATGACCTTTATGCACATTCTTTATTTCATTCTTCTGCTTTTCCATTTGCATTTAACCTTTTCCCCTTACATTTGTTTAATCAGAACTTCGTCTAAGCTGCGTTTTGGAACACATAATGTGCCGTTTTCGTCCAGGTAGTATTTTATATTCCCGTCCTGTACTTTAACTTCCTTTGGGCTTTCCATACTGTAACCCAAAGCCACAACGCAGGATATTACATACCCTTCCTGAATGTCAATAAGCTTTCCGATTTCTTCCCTGTTAATTGCCGCCATCCAGCAAGCACCGACTTTGTCTTCCAAGGCAGTTAAAATAATATTCTCTACCGCCGCTCCGACATCCATATCATATCCCGATGCTCTTATATTTGTGTCTGCCAAAACAATGATAAATGCAGTCGGTCTTTCGTTGTCTTTTGGGTTATAATCGGGAGCTAAGTACCCCGCCCATTTAACATTTTCGAATACCTTATTTACCATATCGGGACTCTTTACAATCACATACTTTAAAGGCTGCATATTTGCGCCTGACGGTGCAACCCTTGCTGAGTCAACATACTTTAAAAG
>JAZNQG010000098.1:0-4319 GCA_045590035.1 Clostridia bacterium | reverse complement strand
CTTGATGAGCGCATTAAGAAGCATGGGTAAAAATGCCGATGTTTTCTTAAGTGCGCCCTTGGAAAAAAGGCTTGAGTTTTTAAATTGCGATGGACTTTTAACTGAAATTTCCGAAGAAACATATGACCTTTGTATATGTGTCGATTCGGGAGATATAAAAAGACTCGGAAACCGCATTGTGCTTTTTGAAAAAGCTAAGCACACAGTAAATATTGACCATCATGCAACAAACACATATTTTGCGGAATTTAATCTTGTAAAAGCCGATATATCTTCGGCAGGCGAGATAGTATTTGATGTAATAGAAAGCTTGGGTGTGGAAATTGACAAGGCTATTGCAAGCTATCTTTATACCGCAATCGCAAGCGATACAGGAAGCTTTAAGTATTCCAATGTAAAGAGTGAAACCTTCCAAAAAACTGCAAAGCTTCTGGAAAAAGGAATAGACAACGCGTATATTTCAAGAATGCTCTTTGACACCGATGAAGAAAGTGTTATCCGTTTTAAAGGTTATCTTATGAACAGAATAGTAACCTATTTTGGCGGGAAGCTTACGGTAATATCTGTGTCGGACGACGAGTTTGGAAAATTCGGTGTCGACGAAAAGGATTTAAGTGATATCGTAAATATTGCAAGGAGTGTAAAAGGCACCGAGATTGCGGTATCTGTCCGCGAAACAGACGGAAAGGTTAAACTTTCCTTCCGCTCAAACGGAAAATATGAAGTTGACGGTTTGGCTCAAATATTTGGCGGCGGCGGTCATAAAATGGCGAGCGGTGCTACGATAGTCGGTGGAGATATTCCTGATATTTTAGATAAAGTAATAAATTACGCCGGAGAGTTATTTAAATGATAGAATACGATAAAGATGCGATAGTATATCCATATATAACAAAGATGCTTCGGGATGGCGTTCCCGAAAGCTGTGGGATACTAAAAGAACTTGAAGAAGAAGCAAAAAGAGACGATGTTCCGATAATTCTGCCCGAAGCGGCACGGCTTTTATCGGTGCTTCTGGAGATGAAAAAACCAAAACACATACTGGAAGTTGGATGTGCAATCGGCTATTCTGCGCTTTTAATGTCTAAAAAATTAGCCAACGGCGGAAGTATATTAACTCTCGAAATTGATGAAGAAATGGCAAAAAGGGCAAGAGAGAATATAAAAAGAGCGGGAAAGAGCGATGTAATCACGGTAAGACACTGCGATGCGGTTGAAACATTGCCGACTCTTACAGGCGAATATGATGTAATCTTTTTAGACGGACCCAAAGCGCATTATATCTATATGCTTAATGACTCAATCCGTCTTTTAAAAAAAGGCGGTCTTTTAATCGCTGATAATGTTCTTTATAAAGGAATGACCGCGGACGAAGAGCACGTTGTAAGACGAAAGATTACTATTGTAAAAAGATTAAGGCATTTTATTTCGGCACAAATGAAAAGAGCCGAGCTTGAAACAATGCTTTTGCCTTTGGGCGACGGAATGACAGTTGCAGTAAAAAAATAAACGAAGGAGAAAAACGGTATGAATAAACCCGAGCTTTTGGCACCGGGCGGAAGCCTAGAAAAACTTAAGATTGCTATAGACTACGGTGCAGATGCTGTTTACATAGGCGGAGAAGCTTTCAGCCTTCGTGTAGCTGCGGAGAATTTTACCAAGGAAGAAATGGCGGAGGGGATAGAGTATGCTCACGAACGTGGGAAAAAAGTCTACCTTACCGCAAATATAATTCCGCACAATAAAGATATTGACGAGTTCCCTAAGTTTATTGAAGAAATAAAGGATATGGGGTTCGATGCAGTTTTAGTTGCAGACCTTGGTATGTTTGCTCTTATGCAGGAATATGCACCCGAAATCCCAATTCACATAAGCACACAGGCAAACAATGTAAACTACAAAAGTGCAACCAAGTGGTATGAGCTTGGTGCAAAGAGAGTGGTTTTAGCCCGTGAAATGAGCCTTCAGGAAATAAGGGAAATAAGAGAAAGAATTCCAAAAGACTTGGAATTGGAAGCATTCGTACACGGTGCTATGTGCATTTCCTATTCGGGAAGATGCCTTTTGTCTAATTATATGACATCAAGAGATGCAAACCTTGGCGCATGCTCGCATCCTTGCAGATGGAACTATAGTTTAATGGAAGAAACAAGACCTGGAGAATATATGCCTGTATTTGAAAATGAAAGAGGTACTTTTATATTTAACTCGAAAGACCTTTTGATGATTAACCATATCCCAGAGCTTGTTGAAAGCGGGATATCGAGTTTTAAAATCGAGGGAAGAGTAAAGACAAGCTATTATTTAGCAACCGTTGTTAAAGCGTACAGGGAAGAAATCGACAGATACTTTGAAGACCCCGAAGGATATGTTTTTGATGAAAAGCAGCTTACAGAGCTTAAAAAGGTAAGCCACCGTCCGTATTATACAGGCTTTTATTTTGGAAAGCCGGATGATGCAGCACAGGTTTATACCGATAGCTCATATATAAGAGAATATGACCTTGTTGGTATTGTATTGGATTATGACGACAAAACCAAGACGGTTATAGTGTCCCAAAGAAACAGATTCTTTGAAGGCGATGAGATTGAAATTTTAGAGCCCAATAAACCGTTCACCACTTTAAAAATTGAGAATATGGTGGACGAAAAGGGCGAAAAGATATCTGTTGCGCCACATGCTATGATGACCGTAAAGTTCGATGCAAAAGAAAAGATTTCTGTGGGCGCAATGATAAGAAAACAGAGATAAAAAAATTTTTTAAAAAATTTCCAAAAAAACACTTGCATTTTTGTTTTGATTGTGTTAGAATAATTGGGTATTATGTATTATTTATCCGGAGGTGAACAAAATGCCTAACATTAAATCTGCTAAAAAGAGAGTTCTTGTTATTAAGAAAAAGACTTTAATTAACCAGATGCACAAGACTGCACTTAAGACTGCTGTTAAGAAGTTTGAGGCTGCCGTTGAGGCTAATGACAAGGAAAATGTTAACGCACTTTTCAACAATGCTGTTAAGAAGCTTGACCAGAGCGTACAGCAAGGTATTCTTCACAAGAACAACGCTGCAAGAAAGAAATCTCAGCTCGCTTTGAAACTTGCGAAGATGGAAGCGTAATGCAAAACTTTAGCGGAGTCGCAAATAGCGACTCCGTTTTTACATTTTTTAAGAAAATACTATTGACAAACTGTTAAAAGTCGGCTATAATCACTTTAGTGATTTAGCAAAGTAAAGCGGAAAGGAAAAATATAATGGCTGAATGGAACAGATATACACCAAAGGGCGTTTCTGATATATTACCCGATGAGTGTCTTTGGAAAAAGGAAATAGAGTCTACAATCTGGTCGGTTTTTTCGTCAATGGGATACCGCGAAGTTGAAACTCCGACATTTGAATATTATGATGTTTATACTAAGTCTGGTGGACCTATTTCAGAAGACAATATGTTTAAGTTCTTTGATGAAAAGGGTAAGATTTTAACCCTAAGACCTGATATTACCACGCAGATTGCGAGAATGGCTGCAACTAAGGATGATTTGGATATTCTTCCTAAAAGATATTGCTATACGGGAAATGTTTTTAGGAGCGAAGAAACTCAGGGTGCAAGACAGAGAGAATTCACACAAGCGGGTATTGAGCTTTTAGGCTCAGATAGTCCCGAGGCAGATGCGGAAGTAATTGCCGCTTCAATCGAATCTGTATTGGCGGTTGGTATTGAAGAATTTTCAATAGAAATTGGTCAGGTTGCGTTTTTTAACGGACTTGTTGAGCAGGCAGGCCTCGACGCTGAAAAAACAGAAATGTTAAGAGAAAGAATAGATGCAAAGGATTCTTTGGGCATCAATGATATTGTAAAAGACTTGCCGATTGAATCAGGAGTTAAAAAAGTATTTACTGACCTTCCTAACCTTTTTGGCGGTGAAGAAGTATTAGGCTATGCCGATGTTCCGAGTCTTAATAAAAAGTCCAAGGATGCGCTTTTAAACCTAAAGAGAATTTATGACCTTTTGGTTTTATACGGATTTGAAAAGTACGTTTCAATTGATTTGGGAATGCTCCAGTCGATTGATTATTATACAGGTACAATTTTTAAGTGCTATACAAAGGGTGTTGGATTCCCGATTTTAGCCGGCGGAAGATATGATAATTTAGTTTCGCATTTCGGCAAAGACATTCCTGCTGTCGGCGCGGCATTCGGTATCAGCAGAATTATGTCTGCTCTAAGATGGATAGGAAAGAGAATGGCAGAGCCTGAATCAAAGACCGTGATTTTTGCAGAGAAAGATGCAGAAGGTCTTGCATATGATGTTGCATATAC
>JAZNQG010000097.1:0-4575 GCA_045590035.1 Clostridia bacterium | reverse complement strand
TTTGGATGTACTTTGCGACATTAAGCTCATTCCCTCAAAGGGCGAAGGCAGACGTCTTATGCAGCAGAACGGTCTTTCTGTAAACGATGTAAAGACAACAGACCCCGCCACAGTTATTACCGCCGATATGTTTAAAGACGGTGCAATGATTGTGAAAAAGGGCAAGAAGGTATATCATAAGATTACTTTATAATGGACTGTTTAATTTAGCGCATACCATTCAAAATAAAAAAGGCAACCAATCGGTTGCCTTTTTTGTTTTGAATTACAAGGAAACTTCACCACTCGACGTACCGTAAGTACGCCGTCGGGCAGGGTAAAATGCAGATAAACTGCATTTTACTTCGTTTCTCTTGTTCTGCATCTAAATTAATTCAGTCCTGGCATTTGTAAAAAAATTAAGGAAAAGACTTGACAAAGACCGTTTGCCGTGCTAAAATAATCAAGTCGATACGGCCCGTTGGTCAAGCGGTTAAGACTCCGCCCTCTCACGGCGGCAACAAGGGTTCGAGTCCCTTACGGGTCACCACCAAAACAGAACGATTTAGATGACATCTAGATTGTTCTGTTTTTTTATACATAAAAGTATGTATTCAAAGGACTTGAAATGTTGACAAAATTATGATATAATACTTATGCTACATACTATACTTATAATAGGTTAAGTATAGTTTTTCAGCACAAGGTGTACGCTAATTAGGTAAAAGCGTACACTCTGACTACCATAGCTTTGTGTTGAAAGTATATGTAAGTATAAGTGTGTAGCAACCTTATGTCAGAGCCGTATGTTTTTCGTGCGTAGCTCTGAAATATGGGCTACGCATTTTTTTGTTTATTTTAGGAGGTTTTTTATGAAAAAACAGATTATAACTCTAATGTTAATGGTAAGTATAATAATCACCATTGTCCCCTTTTCTGTTAGTGCTGCTACGAATGGAATCTGTGGAGAAAGTTTGACTTGGTCACTTGATGATGGAACACTCACCATAAGTGGCGAAGGAGAAATGAACGATTATAATTATAATTACATAAATGAAGAACATATAATTGATACCCCGTGGTTTGATAAAAGAAACCAGATAAAAAGTGTAGTAATTGAAGAAGGCGTTACACAAATCGGAGATTTTGCGTTTAGAGGTTGCGATAATTTAACTTACGTAACCTTTCCGAGCGGTTTGATAGAAATTGGTTATGAGGCTTTTTGGGGATGTAATTTATCAGATGTAACATTTCCCGATGGATTAATTGAACTCGGAGATGGAGCCTTTATGTGCACCAACTTATCAAAAGTCATATTGCCTGATTCACTAAAAAAGATTGATAATAGATGTTTTCATGTTTGTGAATCCCTTAGTGAAATTTATATAGGCAAAAGTGTAGAATATATAGGGGATCATTCATTTTCTGTTACAAACATAAGCTCTATTACAATGCCTCAAAGTGTCAAATATATAGGTGAATGTGTATTTGCTCATAATGAATTAAATAACATATATTATGAAGGAACAAAATCACAATGGGATAATATAGAAAAATCTAATGTATGGGATTATGCCATTAAGAATGGAGAAAAATTAGTAATCAATTATAAAGAAAATGGAAAAGTTACTGATTATGCATCCTATAATCCAAACTCAATAAATATATCAATTGATGGTAATTATATAAAATTTGATGTTCAGCCACAAATTATTAACGGAAGAACTTTAGTGCCAATGAGAAAAATATTTGAAGAATTAGGAGCGGTTGTTAATTGGGACGCTTCAACACAAACGGCAATTGGCACAAAAGATAATATAGTCGTAAAATTCACTATCAATGACTATACAATGTACAAAAATGAATCAGCCAAAACTCTTGACGTTCCGGCACAACTCATAAATGGAAGAACACTAATTCCACTTCGTGCAGTAAGTGAAGCCTTTGATTGTCAAGTAGGTTGGGACGGAAACGACAGTATAGTATCTATAATTGATGATTCTGAAAATTATACAATGCTCTATGCTCTTAATGATAGAAGCAAGAGTTTTCCTTCTAATACTGTTGATGCACAGTTAACAGTTGGTTGGTATACTGAACCTGTTCAAACATTATATGCAGTTGGCAAAAGTGCCGTGTTTAAAAAGTCAGAAGTTTCAGCACAACTATCTGTTGGATGGTATGAATATCCTGTTATTCAGCTTTACGCAAATGATGGTAGAACAATGGTTATAAAAGAAAGCGAACTATCATCATATGAAAATGTGGGATGGAGTAAGACCAATCCTAAATACAAGCCTCTGGGCAGGAAAATTACTGCATCAGACATAGATGTTGAGCTTATAGGAACAAACTTTGTTATTAACAATAAAAGTGAATATACTTTAGAGATTGACCGCCTATATGTTGATGGTAAATATCATGACATCATCGGTACGGGAAAAGCTACTGTAAAACCATACGAAGTTAAGGCGGTATATTGCGAGTGTGACCATGGTTATAGTGCTCATGATACATCTTCCGATGCATATATTTGGGTAACACAAACTGTTCCAAGAGCAGATGGTGCAGAGTATCGTTATGTATTTAAAGTCTCATTTACTATAAATGGAATATATAAATTTGAATGTATTGTAGATTAATATACTAAAATATTTTAGTTTTATATTGAGAGGTAAGCGTGTGCTTGCCTTTCTTTTTTACCATAAATTTCAAAGTATGTATGGTTGTATATCTGCAAAATCTATTGATGTATTGAAATGGATATTTTAAGAATTTAAGGAGGCGTAATATGCAAAAACCAAATATACAACAATATTTATTAGCAAATTGTCAATATGTTATTGATGAATTTAACATCATGTACAAGGATTATGAACAACAGGCATTAAAACAAATAGCGGATGAAAAATTTAACGAAATGGATATAACAGTAAAAATAGGTAGTCCGTTTAAACAAAATGTACACTATACTGTTGGTGAAGGCTCAAAAACAAAGAAGGAATTGAAAATTAACCACGATATATATGTAGAACAAAAAGATTATAAAATTGAAATTAAGTATCTAAAGAATTGGAAAACGCCATCCAATACACGGTCAGCAACGAAAACATGGGATGTTTTTCAACAAGATTTTAATTGGTTAATGGATGAAATATCTGTTGGAAAAGGAAAATCAGCTTTTATTATAGGATGGTTTAACTGTGTCAAATCATTTTCGCAACTTATACAGTTAGGAAAAGGGAGCGGTGCATATCCTTTAGTAAATGAAAGTCGTATATGCTACTTCCCTTTTCTAAAACGCAAGACAGAGCCGACAAGGACAAATCAGTTAGAATATAAATATGAATGTGCATATACCGAATTGCAAATCAATCCTATTACGGACCGAGAAGGAATTTTTAACTGTATGTTTTTAGGTAATAAAGAAGATACCTTTCATTTTGCAATATACTATTGATATTTAGTGTGTCAAAATGAATATTTTTTGGCATATATACGTGCCATCTAAACCCTTCGGCTCTTCCAAAACAAAAAGACACATACGAAAGTATGTGTCTTTTTGTTTTATTTCTATTTATAAAAATCACAAAAGCTCTTTTAATTTATCGGTCAAAAGTGCCTTTCTGTGAGATGAGAAAAATCCGATATTTACCTTTTCCTGATATTTATTTATAGCAGAAATTACCGTCTCGGGTTTTAGTGTTTCACGGTTTCCAGCACGGATTATCATTCTAAGTCCTAAGTTTCCGCTTACGGCATCAACTCTTTCAACAGAATGAATCAAGGGTCTTATATCTGTTTCCTTTTCGCCGCTTTTGGTCTTTTTGGTAACTACAAGGCTTCCCGATAAAAGTACATCCAAATCGAGCAAATCGGGGTTTTCGCACTCGGCATCAATTATGTACTCGGCATAGTCGATTAAGTTAAAATCGTACTTTTTGCCGTCTTGAATTTTAACATTTGACACTGAAAAGCCGTCGGGAAGAGAATTATTCAAGGTATCCATAATCTCTTTTTCGGAAAAATCTGTATTAAATCCGACCATCATATATTCGCCGTCTGCCGTAACTCCCACAGATAAGGGGACTGCGACTGTCATAATGGGATGCGGATTAAATCCCTGAGAAAACTCAAAATTAAGTCCTGACCGCCTTACACTCCTATGGAACATTCTCACAAAATCAAGGTGCGAGATGTATTTTACTCTCTCGCCTCTTTTAAATTTTATAACATACTTACTCATAGCAAACCCCCGTCTTAAATGAACCCACTCCGCAGCCTGAACATTTTTCACGGCAATTTGGCGTAGTTTCGGCATTTCGGGATTTTTCTCTTTCTTTTAAGAAAAATTCCTTTGTAATTCCGACACTTATATGGTCCCACGGAAGAACTTCGTTTGTATCGCGTTCTCTTAAGTACCAGTCAGGGTCAATGCCACAGCTTTTAAAGGCTGTCATCCACTTTTCAAAATCAAAATGCTCGCCCCATCCGTCAAAACGGCATCCGAGCTTAACTGCTTCTAATACAACCTTTAAAAGCCGTCTGTCGCCACGGGCAAATACACCTTCTAAGTAGCTTGTCTTGTTGTCGTGC
>JAZNQG010000096.1:0-14655 GCA_045590035.1 Clostridia bacterium | reverse complement strand
ACGGATATTTTGTTGAGAGAACCATCTCTGTAACAATGCCCGGTAAAGATGGTATGGAGAAGATGGCAGAGCTTCTTAAAAACTTAAGAGCTAATCCTATTAAGTCGGTTTCGGGAATGGATGTTCAGTCGGTTATCGACTATAACTTTGACGATACAGGACTTCCCAAGTCTGATGTTTTAAGCTATAAGCTCTCTGATGGAAAATCATATTTCTTGGTTCGTCCGTCAGGTACAGAACCTAAAATCAAAGTTTATATGGGTACATCAAAGCCAGATATTGAATCGGCTGAAAAGACATTGGACGAAATGTACGAAGATATTGCAAAACAGTTAGGATTATAAAATAAAAATGCCAGACTTTAAAGTGTAGCAATTTTTTCTTGAATAAAAATTTTTCGTATGCTATAATTAGAATAATTATGATGTTAGGAAGGGGATTTTGATGTTTTTTGATGAAATAATTCACGGCACACAGTATTACCGTGCACCTACGCCATTAGAAGATGAGTGGGAGAGCGATATTGCTGATTTGAATAAATATGGCATCGACGCTTTGCAGATAAGAATAAACTGGAGATGGAATGAGAGAAGAGAAAATGAGTATGATTTTTCGGATGTTGACAAGCTTTTGGAAATCGCCGAGAAAAACGGAAGAAAAGTCATAATGAAATTTTTGCTTGAGTGTGCTCCGCAGTATATTTATGAAAAATATGATGGAACAAGAATCGGACCAAAAGGCGAAAAGCTTCGTCCCGGTGCGCATGGTGCATTTTATGGCGGATGGCTTCCGTGTTTTACTAATCCTAAGGTTTTAAAAAGAGCACTTAAATTTGTTGAGAAAGTATGCAAAAGGTATGCAGGCAACAAAAATATCATTCTTTGGAATGCATGGAATGAAATAAGGAACAGGCCGGTAGAAGAGTGCTTTTGTCCAAATTGCAGAAAAGCATTCGGTGAATATCTGAAGAAAAAATTCAAGACAGTTGAAAACTTAAACATGCACTACGGAAGTGCAGAGGAAAGTTTTGAAACAATAAATCTTCCGATTATGCCGCATGGTTTCTGGGATATATATGAGTTTAAAAAATTCAAAGCAAGTCATGAATTACATAGATACTTAAAGGAAATTTATAGCGTTATAAGAAAGTATGACAAAACAACACCTGTTATGAGCCATGCTGGATTTTGCGCAGCTTTTCAGACCAATCTGGGAGATGTAGTTGACGATTATTCTGTCTCAAAAGCTGTTGATTTCTGGGGAACAAGTATTCCGTTTGATACAAATATGGATACTGAAAATAACAGACTTTCAATGATGCTTTTAGGCGATTTTATGCGAAGTGTTGATAAAAACTACTTTAATCATGAGATATACCCCGGTCTTGGAATGTTTAACGACTATTATGACACGCCGTTTGACTTAAAGTATAAACAGTATTCTGCATTATCAAATGGTGCAAAGGGAGTAATTTATTGGCAGTACAAGGCGGAGAGAGTTGGTATGGAACAGGATTGCGCAGGACTTGTGAGGGTTGATGGTACACCGAGGCCTGTTGCTTTTGAGGTTAAAAAGTTTGGGGAAGACTTAAAGAAAAATATGAAATACTTCAAAAAAGCCGAAGTTGAAAATGCCGAGGCGGCTATTGTATTTGATTTTGACAGTATGCTTATGTCCGAGATTGAAGAGGCATCTGGTGATATCTTTAAGTTCACATTGGATAACAATATAATGTATTATACTAAATCTCACAGAGGCATGTATAAGCTTTTTAAAAAGCTAAATTATAATGTGGATTATGTTGGAGCGACAAATCCCGAAGAATTTTCAAAATACAAGGTTCTCTATTTTCCGTTCTATTCTATGATAAATGAAAAGGTTGTTCCGTACATAGAAAAATTCCTTAAAAATGGCGGAACAATTATTGCGGACGAAGGTTTTGGACTTCGTGATGAAAATACATGGATGAGAGTGGGGGATATTAACATAAAGCCGTTGGCTACAGCACGTCTTTCGGAAAGAAGATTTACAGCTAAGAGAGAAGAGTATATTGATTTTTTAGGCGATAAAATAAGAATTTTGCCGTATAAATCAGAAATCAATGCAGAAAATGCTGAGGTTATTGCAAGATTTGAAAATGACTTACCTGCGATGCAATATGTTGAATATGGAAAAGGAAAAATTTATTTTTCTGGTATTTCGCTTGGATACATCTATAACGAAATTGAGGCTTCAGGTATCGAAAATTTCCTTGACGGAATAATGAAGGAACAGGGAATTTCGGTATATAAATATGCAGACTTTAAGAACGGTATATATGAAAAACATCTTAAAACGCCAGATAATAAAATTATTTTTATATTCAATACATCGGATAAAGAAAAAACAATCGAACTTGAATCTCGCATTATAGATTTTGGAGCAGATGCGATTGTTGACGGAAACAGAATGACAGTAAATCCGGGCGAAATCGGGTATGCAGTTTTATAGGGTAAGAGGCTTTTTTAGGGAGGAAATTATGAAAATAGAAATACCGCAGTTAATTACAAATAATATTGAAGTTAACAAAGCATTCAGAATCGCGGTATCAGACATTGTTGCAAATATCACACTTCATAGTAGCAGCCTTTTTGATGAATCCAAAGAGGTTATTTATGCGGGTATTGGATATAACAAGCCGTGGACAAGAGATGCATCAATAAATGTCTGGAATTCGGCAGGGGTGTTGTTTCCTGAGGCATCTAAAAATACTTTGATTTCTGTACTTACGAAAGATGAAGAGTATGGTGTAAGAGTTGGGGGAGAATACTGGGATGCAATTATCTGGGTTACCGGTGCGTGGAATTTTTACCTTTACACAAAGGATAGAGAATTTTTAGAATTTGTATATCAGGTATCGAAAAATACAATCAGATATTTTGAGGATACAGAATTTGATGAGGAACTAAATTTATTCAGAGGTCCTGCCTGTTATGGAGATGGTGTTGCGGCATACCCGGACATTTATGCAAAAAGCGGAGAAAGCGGGATTGCATCATTCACAAATGCGTTACCTCAATACAAGGCGCAAAATGGTGAGGGTTGTCCTATGCACACGCTGTCCACCAATTGCCTGTATTATTCTGCATATAATTTGATGGGTAAGATGGAAAATGCTACGGGTAGAGAAACGACTCCGGAATATGTTATAAAAGCAGAGAGACTCAAGGACGCCATAAATAAACATTTCTGGATGGAAGATAAAGGGTATTACAGATACATAGTTGATAATTTTGGCAACTGTGAGCATCAGGAAGGTCTGGGGCATAGTTTTGCGATTCTTTTTGATGTTGCAGACGAGGAAAAAACCGGGAGAATATTGAAAAACCAATATATAACTAAAGAAGGTATAGCATGCGTTTGGCCGTGTTTTGACAGATATTTGAATTATGGAGAAAAAGAATTCGGAAGACACTCAGGTACAGTGTGGCCGCATGTCGAGGCCTTTTGGGCGGATGCTGCAACAAAAGGAAGAAGATACGACCTTTTGGAAAAAGAATTTGATTGTATGACAAAAAGAGTGATGAGAGACGGACACTTTGCTGAAATTTATCATCCTGAAACCGGGGAAATATATGGCGGAGTCCAGGAATTTCAGGGCAAAGGGATTACAACGTGGATATCAGAGGTAAAGCAAACATGGAGTGCTACAGGATATATAAGGATGATATTGTTTGATGTAATCGGACTGGATTTAAGTGGTGATAAAATTTCTGTAAATCCTAATCTTATTTCCGGAATTAAAAAACTGGAACTTAAAAATATAACATTAAGAAATAAGCTATATGATATCTGTGTTGATGCTGACAGAAATGTCAGTATAATTGAAAAAGAAAGATAATTAACATGCACCCCAAAAGTGTTTGACTTTTGGGTTGCACTTCATAATATCTTTTTTTTAAAACATCTTTTTAATGTCTGTTCCCTGATAATAATGAGTCAATATCTCCTTATAATTTTTACCGTTTTTTGCCATAGCGTTTGCACCATATTGACTCATACCTACGCCGTGACCATAGCCTTTAACTAAAAATTTGATATTTTCATTGTCTTCGGTAATTTCGATATTGGTTGAATTTAAAGAAAAGAGAGTCCTAAATAATGTTCCCTTTACCTTTTGACCAAGTAAAGTGATTTCAATAATTCCGCCTGCATTCGACCTTTTAATTTCGCCAATCAGTTTTTCGTTTAAATTAACACCTTCTACATTTTCTGATATTATCCTAATAAATTCGTCTCTTGAAATTGTCGACTCCGATTTAAATTTCGGTGCATTTTCTTCACCCGGACTATCAACGCTTACCAAATATTCCCGTACACCGCCCCAGACATCTTTGGAAGATTCGGTTTTACCTGATGATGTGGAATGAAAAACTGCTGATATTACTTCGCCGCCGTATGTTACCACTTCTCCCGATGTTTCCGACACGGCTTTTGATATTTTATCCCAGTTATTTTCGGCATCAGCACCCCATGAAGCCATTCTCTCTTCTTTTGAAATCCACGCCTTACAATGAGCAAAGTCTGTGCAGATTTCGGCACCTTTATGCTCTATCGGTGTTCCGCTTATTTTATATGCGTTTCTTCTGGAAGACACATAGCTTCTTGCCGCAACTGCCTGAGCTTTTAGGGCCTCTAATTCAAAATTTGCAGGCATTTCGGCTGAAACCACTTCCTTTAAATATTCAGAAAAAACCATTTCCACGACTTTATCTTCGCTTTTTATGTAAACTGAAATTTTTTCCTCTTCTTCCGGGAGAGGTTTTTTATATATTCCCGTTTTTATTAAAAATAACGACGGAACACCTATTGATATTAAAATTATTATAAGTAAAAAATAAAAAATTCGCCGCATAATTACACCCTGAATTTTATAGTTTTGTTGTGTATAGTTTTTCTGTTCTATGGCAAAAATATTTAAAGTAAAAAGTGCCTAAAAAATCAGGCAGAAAGGAAAAACAAAATGAATCATAAAAGAACTAAAAAAAGAGACGAAGCAGGGCTTTACATAGCCATTGTATGCTGTATATTAGTAATTGCACTTGTTGGTTATGTAAATAGCGGAAAAGAAGAAAATGAAATTAAAGACAAGATACTTTCAGAGCAGGTTTTGGAAAATGTGATTGTTGACGATAATGCCACACCGACACCGCTTCCTGTTTTGACAGGTGAAGATGAGTCTGATGTAATAGAAGAAAAGCCTGTCGCAAAATCAAAGCCTGTAGTAGAAGAAGCAAGATTTTCTTCACCTGTTAACGGAAAGGTTTTAGAAGAATTTTCCGAAAAGCAGGTGTATTATGAGTCAATCGGTGAATGGAGAACTCATAACGGCATAGACCTTTCCTGCAATGTTGGAGACAGCGTATCTGCTGCAGCCGACGGAGTTGTTATAGAGCACACGGTAGATTCTTTGGGATACGGAATAAAAATTGACCACGGTGATGAGCTTATAACTGTCTATTCTAATCTTCAGGAAAACCCGAATGTAAATATCGGCGATTCTGTCAAAAAAGGCGATGTAATCGGCTATGCAGGACAAACTGCATTATCCGATATGGCGGATGATATGCACATTCATTTTGAAGTAATTGAAAACGGGGAGTATAAAGACCCTAAATCATTCCTTATGGCAGAGGAAAGATAAGCGAGTGCATAAAACCGTCTGATGAAACTGTCATAACATCCCCGCCAATCTGGAGTCCGTCATAGACTAAAAGGTTTAGTCTAACGGGCTCCTTGGTTTTTTGGGGATAATTTAAAACTGTATATGTGTATCTTGTAAGAGTTTTCCCTGCGTATTTCTCTAAATCAAGCCCTGCTTCTTTTTGAAGAGCCTGATAATTTATATATATTATGTCGTCTTTTTGGGGCAGAGTTACCTTTACAATTTCAATTGGTTTTTCAGATACTTTCCAGCCGTATGAAGATATAAATTCGATATTTTTAAGATTCTCATCATTTGCGAAAGCTAAAAATGAAAATGTAATTATTAAAATTATCGCAAGTATTATTGATAAAAGAACCATTTTTTTCATAAACAACACCTTTATATTTCTATTTTTATTCTATTTTGTGATTTAGTAAAATATTCATTGTTTATAAAGGCGTTGTATGGGATATGATATAACTGCCGGCAAAACTTTTTAGAAATGGAGGAGAAGGTAATGGACTTTATTGACAATCTTGCCCTTACGCTCGTAATTATCGGTGCGGTTAACTGGGGATCAGTCGGTATTTTTGGTTTTGACTTTGTAAGCGCACTTTTAGGCGGTACAGGTTCTATACTTTCAAGAATTGTATTCAGTCTTGTAGGTATTGCGGGACTCTGGTCTATCGGTTTATTATTCAAGGACAAAGAACCAAAAACAGCCATGCAAAAATAAGCTTCTTTCTCGATTTGTCTGTCATCTTTTAAAAAGGGTAGGGATGACAGACTTTTTCTATTTACAAAAACTTCGGTATGTTGTAAAATATACTTAAAGAAAGGAGGGAGAGAAAGAATGAAAAAGATAGTAGTCGGTGTATTGGCTCATGTTGACAGCGGAAAAACTACGCTTTCGGAAGCTATGCTCTATTTGTCTGGAGCTATTAAAAAGCAGGGAAGAGTCGACCATAAGGATGCGTATTTAGATAACTTCAATATGGAAAGAGAAAGAGGAATTACCATATTTTCAAAAGTTGCGAAAATAATGCTTTCTAAAACAGATGTTACCCTTTTGGATACTCCGGGACATATTGATTTTTCCTTAGAAACCGAAAGAGCGTTAAAAGTTCTTGACTATGCGGTTTTAATAATAAGTGCAACAGATGGAATTCAAAGCCACACCGAAACGCTATGGAAAATGCTCTCCCACTATAATATCCCAACCTTTCTTTTTGTAAATAAAATGGATATTCTAAAGACAGATATTGAATCTTTAAAGACGGAAATATCCCAAAAGTTTAAAGGTGCAGTTGACTTTACTGAAAAAAACGACGAGTTTTACGAGTCGATGGCACTTTGCTCGGACGAGCTGTTGGAAGAATTTTCAGACTCAGGCAAAATCGAAGAAGACAGTATTAAAAATGCGGTCTTAAAAAGACAGGTTTTCCCGTGTTTTTTTGGTTCTGCTCTAAAGCTACAGGGAGTTGAAAGTCTTTTAGACGCTATTGACTCACTTACCGAAATCAAAATGCTCGAAAAATTCGGCGCAACTGTATATAAAATATCCGAAGATGACAAGGGAAAAAGACTTACACATCTTAAAATTACGGGCGGAAAGCTTTTGGTAAAATCATTATTAGACGGCGAAAAGGTAAATGAGATAAGAATTTATCAAGGAAGTAAATACACCAATGTAACAGAAGCCGAATCGGGAGAAATATGTGTAGTTACAGGGCTTAGTAAAAGCTTTTTGGGCGAGGGCTTTGGTGAAGAAAAAACCGACACGGGACTATTGGGTGAGCCTGTATTTTCCTACTCTATAAAAATATTGGACGGCACAGATTTACATAATGTCCTTATAGCTCTTCGGAAAATTGAAGAAGAAGAAAACGGCTTTAATGTGGTTTTGAATGAAAAGCAAAACAGAATTGATATAGAGCTTATGGGAGACATACAGATGGAAGTATTAAAGAGGATTATGTCTGACCGATTTAATATAGAAATCGACTTTATGGAAGGCAGTATCATCTATAAAGAAACCATTAAAAATTCAGTCGAAGGCGTGGGGCATTTTGAGCCTTTAAGGCACTATGCCGAAGTGCATCTTTTATTAGAACCTTTAAAGGCGGGCGAAGGGCTTAAATTTTCAAGCCGTGTAAGTGAAGATATTTTAGACAGAAATTGGCAAAGGCTGATTTTAACCCACCTTGCAGAAAAAACTCATATCGGCACTTGTATAGGCGCACCTATTACCGATATGAAAATTAGCATTGTGTCGGGAAGAGCTCATAAAAAGCACACCGAAGGCGGAGATTTCAGGGAAGCTACATATAGAGCTGTAAGACAAGGTCTTATGCAGGCAGAAACAGTCCTTTTAGAGCCGTGGAATAATTTTGAAGTATTAGTCCCGGCAGACAATACAGGCCGTGTAATGTGCGATTTAGAGCTTTTGGGCGCAAAGTTTTCCGCACCCGCACCAAACGGCGAAATGATGTCAATTAAAGGTGAAGCACCATTAAAGGCATTGATGGAATATCAAAAGGAAATCATAAAATTCACTCACGGAAAAGGCAGAATTTCTATGAGCTATTTAGGGTACAGACCGTGTCCCGAGCAGGAAGAAATTAAAGAAAAAGTCGGCTACAACCCCGAAAATGACATAGAAAACACACCTGACTCGGTATTCTGTGCACACGGGAGCGGATTTATTGTAAAGTGGTATGATGTATTTAACCATATGCACCTGCCGCTTGAAAAGGCTAAGGCAAAGCCTGAAGACGTGGCATCAAGACGGCAAACGTCGATAGTTGCAGATGACGAAGAACTGCTTCGTATTTTCGAGCGAACATACGGAAAAATTACGAGAAAGTCAACAGAAACAATTAAAAGAACTGTTGGTGAAAAGGAATATAAAGTAAAGCTAAAACCCAAGATGGACGAGTATCTTTTAATTGACGGATATAATATAATTTTTGCATCTTCCGAATTATCCCGATTGGCGAATGAAAGCTTAGAAGACGCAAGGGACAAGCTGATTGCAAGGGTTGTAAATTATCAGGCGGTCAGAAAAACCAATGTGATTTTAGTTTTTGATGCTTACAAAGTCCCCGGAAACTTCCGTGAAGTAGAAACTGTTCACGGGATAAGCGTTGTCTATACAAAAGAAGCAGAAACTGCGGACGCTTATATCGAAAAAACTGCACGAGAGCTTACCAAAAACTATAGAGTCAAGGTTGCAACGAGCGACGGTCATGAGCAGATTATAATTTTCGGGAGCGGTGCTATCCGTGTTACTGCAAAGGAATTTTTGGAAGACATTTTAATTGCTGAAGAAGAAATAAGAGACTTTATTAAAAACAATAATAAAGACATATAAAAAACCCGTGGAAAAATCCACGGGTTTTGGTTTTTTAAATTAGTCTTCTTTCTTTTTAGATGTTATCTTGTTTAAGAATATTGTAGCTAAAATGATAGCACCGATAACGATTAAAATGCTTAGCATTCCGTTACCCATATATTTCAAATTGGAAATAAAATTCATAGGATTTATTGTCATTTTCATTCACCTCATTTTAAAGAATTAACCGAAGAAGTTAAGGATAAGACCGCCTGCGATAACAGATGCAATCTGACCTGATACGTTTACGCCGATTGAGTGCATTAAAAGGAAGTTCTGCGGGTCTTCTTTAAGTCCCATCTTGTGAACAACTCTTCCAGACATCGGGAATGCCGAAATACCTGCCGCACCAATCATCGGGTTAATCTTCTTCTTAGTAAAGAGATTTATAAACTTTGCGAATAATACACCGCCTGCTGTATCAAAGATGAATGCGAAAAGTCCGAGACCCAAGATAAGAAGTGTTTCGGGTGTTAAGAATTCTGCCGCCTGCATACGAAGTGAAATTGTAATGCCTAAGAAGATTGTGATAAGGTTTGCCAAAACCTTCTGTGCAGTTTCTGAAAGCGAGTTTAAAACTCCGCATTCTCTGATTAAGTTACCGAACATTAAGAAGCCTACCAATGCAACAGAATCGGGAGCAACTAATCCTGCGATAACTGTGATGATGATGGGGAAAAGAATTCTTGTTGTCTTTGAAACGTCTTTCTGGACATATTCCATTCTGATTTTTCTTTCCTTCTTAGTTGTTAAAAGCTTTATAATAGGCGGCTGAATGATAGGAACTAACGCCATATATGAATAAGCCGCAACCATTATAGCACCTAAGTACTTAGAATTTAATGCTTGAGCAACTACGATTGAAGTAGGACCGTCCGCTGCACCGATGATACCGATTGATGCTGCATCGTTAATGTCAAAGAACATTGATGCAAAGCAGAGTGTAAAGAAGATACCGAACTGTGCCGCTGCACCGAAAATCATAAGCTTCGGATTTGAAAGAAGGGGACCGAAGTCAATCATAGCACCGATACCGATGAAGAGAATTAAAGGGAAAAGCTCGTTTGCGATACCTGCGTTAAATAAAGTTTCCAGTGTTTCAACAGCGCCAGACATAGGCAGGTTTACTAAAATTGCGCCAAAGCCCATGGGGAGCAAAAGCGATGGTTCCATTTCCTTTGCGATTGCAAGGTAAATTAAAATTGCACCAACAGCCCACATAACAAGCTGCTGCCACTCTATTGCTAAAATTCCGTTAAGTAAAAATTCCATTTTTTTCTTTTTCCTCCGTTAGTTATTTATATTTTAGGAAGTGCATACTTTTCTAAATAGAAAGCATACTTTTCCTTGAATTCGGGATTTTCTGACTTTAAAAGTCTTGCGCCTTCGTGCATATTCAAGTGGTTGTGAGCAGTTTCTGTTACACAGTTTGCAATATTTGAGCAGTGGTCCGAAACTCTTTCTAAGTTTGTTAAAAGGTCTGACCACACAAAGCCTACATCAATGGTGCAGCCGCCCTGCTGAAGCCTTCCTATATGTCTTGCACGAAGAGTTTCTTTAAGCGAGTCGATAACATTTTCCAAGGGGTCAATGCTTATTGCAGCATCAATATCGTCATCAACAAAAGCCTTTAGAGTAAGATCTACAATTTCGTTTACCGAGTCAATCAAGACCTTAAGCTCTGCTTTGGCATTATCAGAAAATTCAAGTTCTTTGTTTCTCATCTCTTCTGCAGACTCTAAAATATTTACACTATGGTCGGAAATTCTTTCAATATCTCCGATTACATGAAGAAGCTTTGTTGTTTCGGCACTTTCTTTTTCGCTTAATTGCTTTGAAGAAAGCTTAACCAGATAGTCTCCGATAATGTCTTCTAAGTGGTCTGCTCTGTCTTCGGACTCTCTTATATCCTCGGCTAAAGAAGAATTATAGTTAAAAATCTGAGAGAGACTGTTCTTAAGAGCAGATACAGTGTCATGTGCCATTTTTGATGAGAGCATTCTAGAGCTTGAAAGTGCGATTGCGGGAGTATTTAAAAGTCTTTCATCAAGCTCGGTTGTTTCATCTGTTGCCATTTTGTCGGGAACAAGCTTGCAAACGAGCTTTTCTAAAACCGATGACATCGGGAAGAGAAGTATTGTACAGATTACATTAAATACTGAATGTGCTACCGCAATTCCAAAATGGTCAGCAGTCATATCAAGTATCGGGGGCTTTACAAATATCTGTAATATGTAAAGTACAATTAACATTACGCCTGTTCCGATTACATTGAATGAAAGATGTGCTAATGCTACTCTTTTTGCATTTCTGTTAGTTCCGAATGATGAAAGGATTGCAGTAATACAAGTACCGATATTTTGTCCCATAATGATAGGGAATGCCGCACCGTATGAGATGCTTCCTGTTACGGTAAGTGCCTGCAAGATACCAACTGATGCTGATGATGACTGAATAATTGCAGTAAGAACAGCACCTGCTAAAACGCCTAATATCGGGTTTTTAAACATTACGAAGAGCTGTCTGAAGCCTTCGACATTTTTTAAACCCGAAACAGCTCCCGACATTGTGTCCATGCCGAACATCAAGACTGCAAAGCCTAATAAAATTACGCCTGTATCCTTTTTCTTTGTAGTTTTGCCGAACATTTGATATATGATACCTATAAGAGCAAGTATCGGTGTAAAGGATGTGGGTTTAAAAATCTGAACAAAGAAGTTACTGCTTTCAATTCCACTAAGACTGAGAATCCACGCAGTTATCGTAGTACCGATATTTGAACCCATAATAATTGATATAGACTGCTTTAATGTCATAAGCCCTGAGTTTACAAAACCGACAACCATAACGGTAGTAGCAGATGATGACTGTATGATAGCGGTAACGCCGAGACCTGTTAAAAAGCCTGTAAATTTATTGGTAGTAAGCTTTCCGATAAGCTGGCTTAACTTATTTCCGGCACTTCTTTCCAAAGCATCACCCATAAGGCTCATACCGAACAAAAAGAGTGCTAAACCGCCGATTAAATTAAGAATGTCAAAAAAATTCATTAAATCACTCCTTTATTTTAACCCAAATTATCCCATATTAAATATGTTGATTTGATTATAACAGAACTCGATACCTATTGCAATAAGCTATTTTGACAAAAAACAGGAAATAGTTTCCCGAAATTTCCTTAAAAATCAATATATAGCTTATTTTTTTTGGAAATTTTTTAAGTTTTATGTAGATTTTTTTATCGTGATATGATATAATGAAGATTATTTAAAAGATTATTAAAGGGGTATTTATATAATGGCAGTTAAGAAGAAAAAGGTTACAGCAAAACCGAAACAGAAAACTGTTAACAAAAGACAGTACCGTCAACCGGGAACAAAAAGCCATAAGTCAGATAATTATATGACAACTGCGCTTATTCTTGGGGTTGTTACGGTATTACTTATAATTTTTATCTATTTTAATGCGAGCGGTATTATAACAGCAGCTATGAGAAGTCTTATGTTCGGACTATTCTCATCGGTTACATATATTATTCCGATCGTTTTGGGTGCACTTACTGTTTATACCATTAAAAAACGAAGCACTAAGCGTTTTTATGTAAAAGGTGCATTCTGTCTTTCGGCACTTGTTTTGCTCTCATGCTTTATTGAAGTTTTAACTCCGGGAGAAATGCATAAGGTGTCAGAGCTCTGGAGCTTAGGACAAGTATGTCAGGGCGGCGGAATTATAGGCGGAATTATTGCAATTTTCCTTCGCAAAATGATTGGCAAAGCTGCATCAATTGTTGTTGTTTCGGTAGGACTTTTGGTGCTTATAAGCGTTATTTTAAAGGTAAACTATATAACACTTATAAAATCTTTGGCAAGCGGTGTATCAAAGGAGTTTGACGATATAGAAGATACCGAAATTCCTAAAAAGTCCAAAAAGTCAAAGGCTAAAAAGCAAGAAGTTGACGAAGAAAATGAAGAGATTACAATTTCTGCCGAAGAGCTTTTGGAAGACGATTACCTAGAAGAATTAAAAAGAAAGATTGAAGAAGAAAAACAGGAAGAAAAAGAGAAAACAGATAGCTTTGACAAAAATAAGTTCTTAGAAGATGTTGCGTCCCAGCTTCCTAAAACCGAAGGCGTTCGTGAAATGATGAAGGAATTAAAGGAAAATTCCGAAAATGAAGAAGAAAAAGCTGAAAACGGAAAGCCTGCGGTAAAAAGAGAAGCTCCGATAACAGAAGAAGAAAGAGAAAAAATGTCGAAAGAGATAGAAGACTCTATTGAAGAAAAATACGAGTATGTCTATCCGCCCCTAGACCTTCTTAAAAAAGCAGGGCAGACATCAGGAGACAAACGAAAGGAAATGCTCGAAACCTCCAAAAAGCTTATGGAAACCCTTAAAAACTTCGGCGTTGAGGCAAAGCTTTTGCAGGTTACAAACGGCCCTGCAGTTACAAGATATGAAATTCAGTTAAATGCGGGTGTCAAGATTTCAAAAATTACCGGACTTTCTGAAGACATCGCACTGAATTTGGCGGTTCCGACAGTTTTAGTAGCTCCCGTTCCGGGGAAAGCTGCAGTCGGAATTGAAGTTCCCAATACAAGCGTAGGGTTGGTATGTGTAAGAGAACTCTTAGAGTCCGATGAATTTAAACAGAGCGACTCAAAATTAACAGTTGCACTTGGTAAAGACATTGGCGGCAGAGTTGTAATAGGTGACATTGCAAAATTCCCGCACGTGCTTATAGCAGGTTCGACAGGATCAGGCAAATCGGTATGTATAAATACAATAATAACAAGTATTCTCTATAAGGCAAGTCCCGATGAGGTAAAACTCATTATGATTGACCCTAAGGTTGTAGAGCTTGGCGTATATAACGGAATCCCGCATCTTTTGATACCTGTTGTAACTGATCCTAAAAGAGCGGCAGGCGCACTTAACTGGGCGGTTGGCGAGATGATGAAAAGATATGCGCTTTTTGCTGAAACAGGCACAAGGAACTTATCGGGCTATAATGAGCACGCAGAGAAAAACGGCGAAGATAAAATGCCGCAGATTGTAATTATCATAGACGAGCTTGCAGACTTAATGATGGTTGCGGCAAAGGAAGTTGAAGACTATATCTGTAGATTAGCACAGCTTGCAAGAGCGGCAGGAATACACTTAATTGTTGCAACACAGCGTCCGTCTGTTGATGTTATTACAGGACTTATCAAGGCAAATGTGCCGAGCAGAATTGCGTTTGCGGTTTCAAGCGGTGTAGATAGCCGTACAATTTTGGACAGAGTCGGTGCAGAAAAGCTTTTGGGTAAGGGCGATATGCTCTATCATCCGACAGGAAAACCGAATGCGGTAAGAGTTCAGGGGGCATTTGTAAATGACAGTGAAGTTGAAAGCTTAGTTGAATTTGTAAAAGGAAATGCAGAGCAAACTCACTATTCGCACGATTTAGAAGAACATATTGAAAGAATTTCTACAGGCGAAAACGGTGTAACCGACCAGGATGAATCGGAAGACGCAGACGCACTTTTGGCTGATGCTATAGAGCTTGCTTTAGAGCTCGGACAGATTTCAACCGCTA
>JAZNQG010000095.1:0-2717 GCA_045590035.1 Clostridia bacterium | reverse complement strand
TAAACTCATCGCACCGCCCGTTAAATTCCAGCCGAGAGCTACTAAAATTACAGTTGTAAGCCCTGCAAATACCGACTCTAAGCTCATTAAGATTGATGCAGATGTCGGGTCGGTGTATTTTTGCCCGATAATCTGGAGAGTATATGCAACTCCGCAGGACATAATTCCTGAATATCCGATTGATGCCCATGAGTTAAGTACGGGGGACAGATGAATTTCTTCAAATATAAATACATAAATCATATCAATAATTCCGCACACGAAAAACTGAATTGCGGATAGCTTTACGCCGTCAACCATAGGCGAAAAGTGGTCGATTACAAGAATGTGCAAAGCAAAAATGAATGCACAGATGAAAATTAAGATGTCGCCTTTATTTATGGTAAAGCTTTCATTGATGCACATAAGATAAAGTCCGACCGTTGCCAACAATACCGAAAAAAGAATAATAAATCTCGGTCTTTTGCCCATAAATATGCTGATTATCGGAATTATCACCATATATAATGCGGTAATAAACCCTGCTTTTCCGGGAGAAGTATGTACCATTCCTGCAGTTTGCAGAGTTGTCGCAAGGCAAAGTAAAATTCCGCATAGAACTCCGCCTGTCAAAAGTGCCTTCCAGTTTTCCTTTTTAGTGTCCCCTTTGCGTTTTTTAGCAAGATACATAAAGAAAATGACAGGCAAAAGTACAACTCCGCCTAATATTGTTCTTATTCCGTTAAAGGCGAATGGTGATAAAAGCTCCACGCCTTTACTTTGTGCAATAAATGAAATACCCCAGATAACCGATGTTAAAAGCAGTATCAGATTTCCCTTTAATTTTGTTCTGTTCATAATATAAAAATCTCCATTCCGCCGCCATGCACCGGCATAAATAGTAATTAAAAATCTCTTATTTATATGGCAAGGAATGATAAGAGATTTTTCGCCCATGTGCGTTTTCTTTGCGATAGCGAAGAAAGATTCGCACGGGCATTTCAATCTGCCGGAGGCTTTAGAGGGAAAGGAACTTTCGCGCTAAAGCCTACCTTATTATATAGTCCTTATGTATGATACACTATAAACCAAAAGAAATCAAGTGGCGTATGGTTGAAAAAAGGAAAATTTTATGATAGAATGATTTCATCGATTGTAGGGGCGATTTCAAGAATCGCCCGTTGCCATATTAAGGAAAATTATTAAAGGAGCGGACTATGGCTAAATACTATGCAGTAAAAAACGGAAGAGAAATTGGAATATTTACATCGTGGAAGGAAACAGAACCGTTAGTGTCGGGATTTTCGGGGGCGGAGTATAAATCATTCCCCAATAAAACCGAGGCAAAGGAGTATTTGGGGATTGAAGTAAAAAAGAAAATCGACCCCCCAGAGCCTAACACAAAAGTCGGTGTGGCTTGTGTAAAGGAAATAGAATACGACGGGGATGCGGTATTCTATGTAGACGGAAGCTATAATATAGATACAAAAGAATATTCCTTCGGCTGTGTAATGATAAAATCGGGAGAAATGTTTGCATTCTCTCATAAATATAATAATGAAGAGACAGCATCAATGCGAAATGTCGCAGGCGAGATTGCGGGTGCGTCCTTTGCTATGAAGTATGGCGTGCAATTAGGGCTTAAAAAGATTTTAATTGTATACGATTATGAAGGAATTGAAAAATGGGCGCGTGGTATGTGGAAAGCAAACTTAAACGAAACCAAAGAGTATGCCTTATTATATAGGAAGCTTTCCGATAGGATTCAGATTGAATTTATGAAAGTCAAGGGTCATTCGGGCGATATTTATAACGATATGGCAGATAAACTTGCAAAAAATGAGCTTGGAATTAAATAAAAAGGGAACAAATCCCGAAAATATCCGTCTAAAGATATGTAACTCACGGGAGAAATATACAGTTTTGGTGTCAAAATGACCAAATTTCAAAAATTTTATTTCCAAAACTTGACAATTCTCTTATTTGTGGGTAAAATATAATATGGTGTTGTATGATACACGGAATATTGCCAAAAATCAAGGAAATGTCAAATGTTAACCCAAGATTACAAAATTTTCGTAAATCATTGGGTATTTTACAGTTGTATTACAACTTGCAAAAGTGCATTGACACTTTGGAATTTGTGTTTTATAATCTGTGTATAGTCAAGGTAAATCCCGAGTTTTCTTGACGCAACAAATTCAGGTGTGTAAAATGAAAGGGTGCGCACTTGAAGCAGTAAGTGCCCTTTCACACAAAAAAAATAAGGGAGGATTTGAGAACTATGAAGAATCTCAAAAAAGTAATTTCTACTCTTCTTGCTCTCGCTATCGTAATGAGCTCATTCGTAGCTATGAGCGTAAGTGCAGCTTCTTTCAAAGATGTAGCTGACACAGAAGACTATGCAGAAGCAGTTAACGCTTTAGCTGCTCTCGGTGCTATCAATGGTTATGAAGATGGCACATTCTTACCGGAAAACAATATCACAAGAGCAGAAGCAATCACAATGATCGTTGGTGCTCTTAACATGACAGCAGACGCTCAGAAGTCTGGCTCAGTTACAGACTTTGCTGACGTTAATGCAAACGCTAAGTGGGCAGCTGGTTATGTTAATGTTGGTGTAGCTCAGGGCTTTATCTCGGGTGTTAGCGCTACAGAGTTCGCTCCTACAAAGAACGTAACATATGCTGAAATGCTTTCAATGCTCACAAGACTTCTCGGCTACGGCAACTATTCAG
>JAZNQG010000094.1:0-2844 GCA_045590035.1 Clostridia bacterium | reverse complement strand
AAAACAAAAGGACAAGATTATGTTTAAAATACTTAAAACAAACGGCTTTGCACGCCGTGGTGAATTTACAACAGTTCACGGAACGGTCCAGACACCCGTTTTTCAGAATGTAGGAACGCTTGCCGCAATAAAAGGCGCGCTTTCAACAGAAGATTTAAAAAATATCGGATGCCAGATTGAGCTTTCAAACACATATCATCTGCATCTTCGACCCGGGGACAAAGTCGTACACGATATGGGCGGACTTCATAAGTTTATGAACTGGGATAGACCGATTCTCACCGACAGCGGCGGTTTTCAGGTTTTTTCTTTGGCAAAGCTAAGAAAAATCACCGAAGAGGGTGTGTCATTTAACTCTCATATTGACGGCAGACGAATTTTTATGGGGCCTGAAGAAAGCATTAGAATTCAGTCAAACCTTGCATCAACTATTGCTATGGCGTTTGACGAATGTATCGAAAACCCTGCACCATATGACTATGTCAAAAACTCAACCGAGAGAACATACCGCTGGTTAGAAAGATGTGCCCAAGAGCTTAACCGTCTTAACAAGGAAGATGGAACAATCAACAAAAACCAGATGCTCTTTGGTATAAATCAGGGCGGTATATTTGATGATTTGAGAATTGAGCATATGAAAAAAATCGCAAAGCTCGATTTACCCGGCTATGCGATTGGCGGACTGGCTGTTGGTGAGACGGCGGAAGAAATGTATCATATTTTAGATGTTACTCTTCCCCATGCGCCTGAGAATAAGCCAAGATACTTAATGGGTGTCGGAACACCGTCAAACATTATAGAAAGTGTGGCAAGGGGAATTGACTTTTTTGACTGCGTAATGCCGTCAAGAAATGCAAGACACGGCTTTATATTTACCTGGAATGGTACAATGAACCTTATGAATCAGCGATATGAAAGAGATCCATTACCCATTGACCCTGACTGCAAATGTCCTGTATGCCAGAAATACTCAAGAAGCTATATCCGTCATCTCTTTAAGGCAAAGGAAATGCTCGGAATGAGACTTGCCGTTATGCATAATTTATATTTCTACAACGAGCTTATGGCAAAAATAAGAGAATCTATCGAAGAAGACAGATTCCCAAAGTTCAGAGAAGAATATTCAGAAAAATTAGCACGAAGAATGTAATTTACACATTCTTCGTGTATTTTATTAGGATTGATGCTAAAACCGAAACCAATGCTCCCGTCAAAAGTCCTGACGGAATAAGAACTAATACATAGTAAAATGCAGACGTTGTGCCCAATACAATCGCAGCGGCTAAAATTTGTCCGACATTATGGAAAACTCCGCCCGCCATTCCGACGCCTGTTTTGGAAAGCCCAAGTTTATCCGCAAAAATCATCGCAACAAGTGAAAATACACCGCCAAAAAGCGAGAATATAAGCGCATTTAGTCCCTGAAACCAGAGTGATGTTATTAAGACCTTTACTATCATTACCAAAAATGCGTCTTGCTTCCCCATTTTATAAAGTGCATACATAATGGCGATATTGGAAAGTCCTATTTTAAAACCTGCGACGGGGATTATCGGCGGGAAAAATGATTCTATGTAACCTGTCACAACCGCCAAAGACGAGATTATGCCGATTCGGGCTATTTTTTTTGCATTCATTTTAACACCACCTACCTTGATACTTCATCATTGACAGAGCTGTTGGTTTCAACTGACACTCTGTTTGGAAGACAGATTATACTCTTGCCCGTTTTTCCGATTTTTCCCTGATGTATGCACAGCTTATCGGGGCAGGTTGCAGAAAACATATATGCTTCACCGTTTTCAATTTTAATTAAGTTAGTGCCGTTTACCGAGATTTCCATATCTTCCAAAAGCGAATATTCGCCAAAAAGCTCACCGTCAACTAAGACCTTTACCGTGTCGGGATTTTTGGGAAATCTTAAAAATAACGCCGCAGAAGCTACTGCGGCAAGCACTATTAAGATAAATATAAAATCTTTCTTTTTCATATTATTCTTTCTTTTCTAAAGTTAATAAAAAGTTAATATTTAATTCATACGGAATACATAAAGCTTTGCTATAGTATAATTGTGAATTGGTGAAAAGCTATTCACAGTAATATACCTTCCCCTTAATATTACCAAAAAGGCTGCTGCTTTAGCAGCCTTTTGGTATTTTTAAATTAAGCTTGTAATTCCAAAGTATGCTAAAAGTATAACTCCGAGCACGATTCTATACCATCCGAATGGTTTGAAATTGTGCTTTTTTACATAGTCCATCAAAAATTTGATTACTGCCCACGAAACCAAGAATGCCGTAACCATTCCCAAAAGAAGTGCCGTAATTTCAAAGCCTGTAAAAGAAAATCCGAATTTCAACATCTTGATTGCACTAAGCCCAAACATAACGGGAACGGCTAAAAAGAATGTGAACTCTGTCGCCGCAAAGCGTGATACACCGATTAAGAGTGCGCCGATAATGGTTGAGCCTGAGCGTGATGTACCCGGAATAATTGACAAAACCTGAAAAAGTCCGATTAAGAATGCGGTTTTGTATGTAATATCCGACAGGCTTTCTATCTTCGGTTTATTGTCTCTTGACTCGATATAAATAAACCAGATACCGTAGATTATAAGCATAAGTGAAATAACGATGGGTGTGTGAAGCTTAGCCTCAATAAAATCGTCAAATAACAATGTCACCACCGCACCCGGTATGCAGGCAACCACAACCTTAAACCAAAGGGAGAATATATGCTTTTTGATTTGGGGTTTTGAGCCTTTTGAAAGTTCAAATGGGAACATTTTCTTCCAGAATAAAAGCACTACCGCAAGGATTGCACCAAGCTGAATTACCACAAAGA
>JAZNQG010000093.1:0-23824 GCA_045590035.1 Clostridia bacterium | reverse complement strand
GCCAAGCATAATCTTCATTGCATTCGCAAGGGCTTTTTCCATTCCCAGAACGTCGCTGACCTTATCTGTAAACTGCTCAGGTGACATTTCTACATTGACTTCAAAAGTATCTGTATTATTTTCTCTGTCCACGATAATCTGATAGTTCGGCTGATAGCCTTCGTTTAAGAGAACAGCTTCAATCTGGCTTGGGAACACATTTACGCCTCGGATAATTAGCATATCGTCTGTTCTCCCCATAGGCTTTGCCATTTTAATCAGCGTTCTGCCACAGGAGCATTTTTTTCTGGAAAGGACGCAAAGATCTCTGGTTCTGTATCTCAGCAGCGGGAAGGCTTCCTTATCAAGAGAAGTAAATACAAGCTCACCCTTTTCGCCTTCCGGAAGGACTTCTCCGGTATCCGGGTCAATAATCTCTGCCAGGAAATGGTCCTCGTTAATGTGCATGCCCGTCTGTTCGCTACATTCAAAGGAAACCCCCGGGCCGGTCGATTCTGTCAGGCCATATATATCATACGCCTTGATGCCGAGTGTTTCTTCAATGCCTTTACGCATTTCTTCTGTCCACGGCTCTGCGCCAAAGATGCCTGCTTTCAGCGGTATATCTTCCGGCTTATAGCCCTGCTCTTTTAATGTTTCGCCAATATATGCTGCATATGACGGAGTACAGCAAAGGATTGTTGCATTTAAGTCTGTCATAAACTGAATCTGACGCTCAGTGTTACCCGATGACATAGGAAGTGTAAGACATCCAACCTTGTGTGAACCGCCGTTAAGTCCGGGACCACCTGTGAATAGTCCGTAGCCGTAAGCCACCTGACACACATCTTTATTAGTTCCGCCTGCCGCAACGATTGCTCTTGCACAGCAGTCTTCCCAAAGGTTAACGTCATTTTGTGTGTAGAAAGCAACTACACGGCGTCCTGTTGTACCCGATGTTGACTGGATACGAACACAGTCTTCTAACGGTTTTGCCAAAAGGCCATATGGATAAGCATCTCTTAAGTCTGCTTTTGTAAGGAACGGGAGCTTATGTAAATCTTCAATTCCATTGATGTCTTCGGGCTTAACACCCTTTTCATCCATAAGGTTTCTGTAGTAGGGCACATTGTCGTAAACGTGCTTTACCTGCTTTACCAATTTTTCCGATTGAAGCTTTTTCATTTCTTCTAAGGGCATGGTTTCGATTTCTTTCTGATAGTAGTTCTGAGCCATTTTTGTTCATCCTTTCCAGATATAGTTAAGATTTGTTTTAAACAGATTGCAACAAAAAAGTCCTCTGCAATCCTGTTTTAAGGATACAGAGGACGAAAATACAATTACCGTGGTACCACCTCAGTTCGCCGCTATCTCACGGTAGCGACCTTGCCAGGTACTAACATACCCTTGTTCTGTAACGGGAACACCCGTTGCATCCTACTTAAGAATAATCTTGTTCAGTGCACTGCTAACAGAAGGAATTCGAGAAGGACTCCCCATTTGCCTCGCACCAACCGGCAACTCTCTTTATGGTTCTTTCCAACCTACTGGTTTCTGCTCAATCGCATTTAAGTTATTTGTATTATACCACTGCAGTGTGGTAAAGTCAATAGTTTTTTTCTACGATTATTTTAAAAAAGATTAAAACTCAATCAGTATGTTTTTTAGTCTTCATTGTAGCAAGTAAAGATTTCTTCAATTCTCTCTTTATCTTTATTCTTGGTAAAAGCGCTTACCAAAGGAACGATAACCATAGAAACCGCCATTGCCGCAACACCCATTTCAGGTGATTTTGCAGCAGCCGCCGAAAAGCCAGAATTAAGTGAAATTACAAGTGTTGAAATCCCTACAACCAAAAGTCCCGAAAGGATACCCCCATATGCACCAATCTTTGTAATCTTCTTTGAGAAAAGTCCCCATATGTACGGTCCTATAAAGCAACCTGAAACTATTCCCCAAGAGAATGACATCAAGCTTACGATAATGGGAATATTCTGTGTTGCAAAGATAAATGAGCAAGCAACAAATACAAGGCAAAGGAGTCTTGTTAAAAGCATCTGTGTTTCAGGCTTTGTTTCTTTCTTTCTTAAAGACGGGATAAGGTCAACCGCAACCGATGATGCTGATGTCAATACAACCGCCTCCAATGTTGACATTGATGCCGAAAGAAGCAAAATCATAATTACTGCCAAAAGGATAATACCAAGAGTTCCGCCGCCTAAAACTTCCATCAAAACTGTAGGGATAATTGAGTCAATTCCGCCGTCTGGAAGAACCCCGCCCAAAATAAGTCTTGATGTTGAACCGATAAGGTATGCGCCGCATCCGATAATTACGCAGAAAATTGTAGATACGATTGTGCCTCTTTTGATTGCTTGAGTGTCTTTAATTGCATAGAATTTTCCGATCATCTGCGGAAGTCCCCATGTACCAAAGCTTGTTAGCATAATGTTAACACATAGAAACTTAAATGATGATCCGCCGAAGATGTTTGTTAACTGTGCACCTGTTGTGGGATTTGGATCTCCCGAAAGAGATTTAAAATTCTTTAAGTTTTCAATAAGTCCTGAAACTCCACCCACCGCATCGTGACCTAAAACTGCAAAAACAAGACATACAACGCCAACTATCATAATAATACCCTGAATAAGATCGGTATAAGCTGTTGCGATGTATCCGCCTGCAACAAGGTAAACTGCAGTAAGGCAGGCAATTATAAGCATCCATACCCAACTTTCAACTCCGGGGAACACTGCACCAAAAAGTGAACCTAAACCCTTATAAACAGCAGCAGAATAAGGAACTAAGAACACGAAGATAATAATCGCTGCTAAAATCTTCATTCCCTTTGAAGCATATCTCTTTTCAAAGTAATCAGGCATTGTTCTGGCATTTAACTTTTTGGTCATTTTTCTTGTTCTGTTTGCAAACAAAAGCCATGATAACAGGCAACCCAATACTGCATTACCTACACCAATCCAGATGCTTCCCAAACCTATATTCCATCCGTGCTGACCTGCATAGCCAACAAAAACAACCGCCGAAAAATATGTAGTACCATAAGCAAAGGCAGTAACCCAACCGCCGATGTTTCTTCCACCGATCAAAAATCCGTCAAGTGTTTTTGACTTACCGTAGCTGATACAGCCGATAATCGCCATCGCCAGTGCATATATACAAAGAGCAATAATTGTGTAAGTCTGAGCATTTGTCATTTTTGTTTCCTCCATATATTGCTTTTTTCTGTAACATAGTATATAATACCTTTTAAGATTAGTCAAACGAATGGTTTTGATGTTTGCTATCGAAAATATCGATGTTGGAGGATTATTATGGAATTAAGGAATCTGATTACATTTATTCATGTTGCAGAGCTTGGCAGCTTCACTAAAGCTGCAGAACAACTCGGCTACTCGCAGTCTACTATTTCCTTTCAGATAAAGCAGTTGGAAGAAGAGCTTGACTGTCTTTTATTTGAAAGAATAAATCATACCATAACCCTTACCGAAAGAGGTCACGAGCTTGTTTCCTATGCTCATCAGGTACGTACACTTACAGACGAATTCAAAGAAAACATGGAAGAAGAAAAAGAATTAAAGGGACATATTCACATTGTTACTCCCGACTCGGTCTGCGACGATATGATTAAAAGAAACTATATGGCTTTTCATAATAAATTCCCAGGAATTTCTGTCAGGTTCACAACTGCTGACACATCGGTGATGTTCGATATGTTAGACCACAACGAAGCCGATGTAATTATTACACTTGACAGTCATTCATATCACAAAGACTATATTATCGCCAAGGAAGAACCGCTTTCAATGCACTTTGTAGCAAACAAAAATTCAAAATTCGCCACAAAAAAGAACCTTTCAATTCACGATATTATAAATGAGCCGTTTATTTTAACCGAATACGGTCAGGGTTACAGAAGAGTTTTTGACAAAGAGCTTGCAAAAAAATCGCTCAACATTACACCAACACTCGAAATCGGAAGAACTGACATAATTACTTCAATAGTGGCTCAGGGAAATATGATTTCATTTCTCCCCGATTTTGTTACCAAAGATATGATTGCTTCTGGGCATTTATGTTATCTTGACGTTTGTGATATGAATGTAGAAATCTGGAAACAGCTTATATATCACAAGCATAAATGGATGTCAAAAAGTCTTAAAACATTTATTGATTATATAAAATCGACAGAGTTTTCTAATTAAAAAATGGTGTGTCCTATATAAGACACACCATTTTTATCTGTTTACTTCTTCATTTTTTCCATATCATTCTTACGGATTTCAACTCGTCTTACCTTACCGCTGATTGTCTTGGGAAGTTCATCCACAAATTCAACGATTCTCGGGTACTTATAGGGGGCTGTATGTGTTTTAACATATTCCTGGATTTCTTTTTTGAGTTCATCTGTACCTTCTCTTCCCTTTACAAGTACGATTGTAGCCTTTACAATCTGACCACGCACTTCATCAGGAACGGGAGTGATAGCACATTCTAAAACATACGGAAGTTCCATGATGACACTTTCGATTTCAAAAGGTCCGATACGGTATCCCGATGATTTGATAACATCATCAATTCTTCCCACATACCAGAGATATCCGTCTTCGTCCATTGTTGCTTGGTCGCCTGTATGGTAGTATCCGTCGTGCCATACTTCGTTTGTTTTTTCTTCATCAAGGTAATAACCGATAAAGAGTCCGCAGGGAACATTGTCTTTTACTCTGATACAGATTTCACCCGTATCACCAGTTTTACATTCATTTCCGTCGGGATCAAGAATAACAACATCATACAAAGGACTCGGTCTGCCCATTGAGCCGATTTTGGGAGTTGATCCTACAAAGTTTGCGATAGAAAGTGTAGTTTCTGTCTGACCGAAGCCTTCCATGATTGTAAGACCAGTCGCTTTTTTAAACTGATTGAATACTTCAGGATTTAAAGCTTCTCCAGCAGTTGTTGCATACTCGATAGAAGACAAATCATACTTTGACAAATCTTCCTTTATAAAGAAACGGTACATTGTAGGCGGTGCGCAGAATGTTGTGATATGGTATTTTTTGAACATCGGTAAGATATCTTCTGAATGGAAGCGGTCAAAGTCATAGGTAAACTGTGCCGCTTCACAGAGCCACTGACCGTATAATTTGCCCCATAGAGCCTTACCCCAACCTGTATCGGAAATTGTAAAGTGAAGTCCGTCAGGATTTACATTATGCCAATGCTTTGCTGTCGGATAATGTCCGAGTGCATATTTATATGAATGTGTTGCAATTCTCGGATAACCTGTTGTTCCTGATGTAAAGAGCATGAGCATCGGGTCGTTTCCGCATGGTGTATTTTCGGTTCTATAGTAATGTGTGCTGAAGCGTTCCATTTCAACATTGAAATCGTTCCAGCCGTCTTTTTTTCCACCCACTAAAATCTTAACCATTCCGGGATAGTTTTTAGCCGCCTTTTCTGCTTCGCATGATACATCGCCGTCTGCAGTACAAACGATTGCTTTTACCTTTGCAGCTTTAAATCTATAATCAAAGTCGTGTTCTACAAGCTGATTTGTCGCAGGGATTGCGATAGCACCGATTTTATGAAGTGCAAGCATTGAGAACCAGAACTGATAATGTCTTTTAAGTACAAGCATTACGGTATCGCCCTTTTTGATACCGAGAGACTCAAAGTAGTTAGCAGTTTTCGCCGAATACTTTTTCATATCGGAAAATGTAAAGCGTCTGTCTGTTTTGTCATTTGCAACCCACATCATAGCGAGCTTATCGGGGTTCTTTTCGGCAATTGCATCAACACAGTCAAATGCAAAGTTGAACTTATCTTCATTTTTAAATGTGATACCGTTAAATACACCGTTTTCATCATACGATGATTCGATAAACTTATCAGCAACCGACTCATATTTTACCGTCTTTTTAGATGTCTTTTCAGTAACAACAGGAGCTTCGGGATATTCTTCTGAAACTTTACCGTCCTGCGGATTGAGTACTACCGCATGGAATTCACAACCACCTTCTGATACCGCGATCATACCGTGCGGAATTATACTGTTATAGAAAATCGAGTCGCCTTCATGAAGGATGTCTACATGGTTTCCGACCTGAACCTTCAATGAGCCCTTAACGATAACGTCAAATTCCTGACCGTTATGAGAATTTAAGTGCATAGGCACATTCTGTTCTTCTTCACGGTACGGAAATTTAACCAAAAACGGTTCTGCTAACTTATCCTTAAATTTCGGAGCAAGGTTATTATATTCTACACCGTGCTTTTTTAAGATTTTAAGACCTTCGCCCTTTCTTGTGATAGCAAAAGATGTAAGAGTTGAGCTTGTTCCTTCAAGCAAATCAACAACTTCAACTCCGCACGCTTTAGCACATTTATAGATAAATGTGAAGCTGAAGTCTGTCTCACCCATCTCCAAAACCTTATACTCTTCTTCTGATACACCTGTAAGCTTTGCAAGCTCTCCCTGTGTGTATCCAGTTGCTTCTCGTAGGTCTTTGATTCTGCCTGCAACTTCTTTCAAACTGTAATCCATTGTTTTTGTCTCCTTTCGATTTTTGACAAATTTTTGATTGGTTACAAATCTGAATAAAACACAAAACCCGTCTCAAAAATAACTTTGAGACGAGTTATTATAAACCCGCGGTACCACTCAAATTACGAAATATAAATATTCCGTCACTTACCGAGCTCTGACAAGCCCTTTGCCTTAACGCAGCATTACGGAAGGAGTCTACTAAGCTTTTGCCTTTCGGTCCTTCGACTCGGAGGTGATAAGTCATTGGAAAGCTCCGCCATTGCCTTGCACCACCCGGCAACTCTCTTTAAGCCTTGCAATCCGACCGTCCTCGTCACAGTCGTTCTTTGTGATATTCAAATTTATACATATTATACTCTTCACAATTTTCTTTGTCAAGAGTTTTTTTAAACTTTTTTAGATTATTTTATTCCAAACAGCTTTGCCGCATTGTTATACAGTATATCGTTTCGCTCATTCTCTGTAAGATCAATTTTTAAAAACCTTTCAATCTCTTCTTTGGGCTCCCACATAGGATAATCTGTCCCGAATAACACACGGTCTGTTCCGTAAGCCATAATCAGCTCCTTCGCTTTTTCGGGCGTCATTGCATAAAGAGATGATGAGCAGTCCACATAAAAGTTTTCGTATTTATAAAGCTTTTTAGTTGCTTCTTCCCATATCGACCAACCGCCAAAATGCGCACCGATAACCGTTAAATCCTTGTAGATATCGAGTATCGGTATCATTCTGTTCGGGTTTGAAAAGTCATATCGGTGGTCTCCTGTATGAATAAGAATCGGGAGTCTGCCTTCACAAAACTCATATATCTTAAGCATACGGTAATCATCAATCTTGAACTTTTGTATGTCAGGATGAAGCTTTACACCTTTTAAGCCAAGACTTAATATTTCCTCTACATCCGCCTTTATATTTTCACTGTCAGGATGGAGAGTTCCAAGTCCTGTAAATACCCCGCCGCTTTCAGCCACAGAGTTTGCTATAAAGTTATTTATGCTGGAAACCTGATGCGGTGTTGTAGCAACAGACTGAACTATAAAATGGTCTATTCCCGCATCCCCGCCATGCTCTAAAAGTGTAGATATTTTGCCATCCAGACACATCGGGATACTGTAAAAATTACCCGTACTTTCCGATGCTTTTTCGGCAATCTTGTCAGGATATATATGACAATGAGCATCTATTATTTTGTATTTTTCCATTGTGAATTCATCGCCTTTCAAAAGTTTAGCTTATTTTTTCAAACCTAACTTTTCAGCTGAAATATCACGCATTTTGTACTTTAAGATTTTACCTGCCGCATTCATCGGGAATTCATCAACAAACATAAAGTATCTCGGCACTTTATGTCTTGCAATAGACGCATTACCGAACTCCTTCATTTCATTTTCGTCGGCAGTCTCGCCCTTATGAAGAATAATCCATGCGCAACATTCTTCACCGTATCTTTCGTCAGGAACACCGACAACCTGAACATCACGAACCTTCGGATTTGTAAGGTAAAATTCTTCTATTTCTCTCGGATACAGATTTTCACCGCCACGTATAATCATATCCTTCAATCTTCCTGTTACTTTATAATATCCATCGGGAGTTCTCATACAAATATCGCCCGAATGGAGCCAGCCGTCCTTGTCAATAGCCTGCGCAGTTGCTTCGGGCATCTTGTAATATCCCTTCATAATATTAAATCCACGTGCAACAAATTCACCGCTTTCGCCGTCGGGCAATTCTTCCCCTGTTTCAGGATCGATAATTTTACATTCAACACCCGGGAATGCGCTACCAACAGTTTCAACTCTATGGTCAATATCTTCATTAACTTCACCCATAGTACATCCCGGGGACGCCTCGGTCTGTCCGTAAACAGAGATGATTTCACGCATATTCATTTCGTCTGCCGCTCTTCTCATCAAATCCGCAGGGCAGTTTGCACCAGCCATAATACCTGTTCTCATATATGAAAAGTCGGTTTTTGCAAAATCAGGATGATTGAACATCGCAATAAACATTGTAGGAACACCGTTAAAGCAGGTGATCTTTTCGTCATTTACGCAAGCAAGTGATGATTTCGGTGAAAAATATGGTATGGGGCAAAGTGTACCGCCGTGAGTCATCATAGAAGTCATGGAAAGCACCATACCGAAACAATGGAACATCGGCACCTGAATCATCATACGGTCTGCAGTTGACAAATCCATTCTGTCGCCTATTGTTTTACCGTTATTGACAATATTTCTGTGTGTAAGCATAACACCCTTGGGAAAACCGGTTGTTCCCGATGTATACTGCATATTACATACATCGTCAGGTTTAACTAAAGATGCTCTTCGTCTTACTTCTTCACGCGGAACAAGTGAAGAACGAGATAACATCTCTTCCCATGTAAGACAACCCTTCATAGAAAATCCTGCAGTTACAACATTTCTTAAAAACGGAAGGTTCTTAGAATACAAGGGTTTACCAGGCTCTAATGTATCAAGCTCAGGACAAAGCTCTTCTATAATTTCTTTATAGTTAATGTCCTTACACTCTTCAATCATAACAAGTGTATGTGTGTCAGACTGCTTTAGAAGATACTCAATCTCGTGAATCTTATAGGCAGTATTAACTGTAACCAAAACAGCGCCGATTTTTGTAGTTGCCCAGAATGTAATATACCACTGGGGTACATTTGTCGCCCATACTGCAACGTGGTCACCCGCTTTTACACCCAATGAAATAAGTGCTGCGGCACATTCATCAACATCACGTCTGAACTGCTCATATGTTCTTGTATAGTCAAGTGTCGGATACTTAAAAGCATACTGGTCGGGGTAGTTTTCTACCATTGTGTCAAGAACCTCTGAGAATGTAGCATCAATAACATCGTACTTTTTCCAGACAAATGTTCCCGACTTATCTCTGTTATAATATGCCTTATCAAAGGATTTCTTATCACGGTTAAGCTGTGAGATATAGTTTGCAAAATGTGTTAAAACGATATCTGCATCGTTGATTTCTTCATTCCATGCAGCACAGATATATCCTTCATAGTTTAAAGATGAAAGCGCACCGATAAGCTTTTCAACGTCAAGCTCGCCTTCACCGATTAACACGGTTTTTCCGTCCCTCATATCGCCAAGACGGACATATTTAATATATGCACCCAAGGTTTTGATTGTCGCCTCGGATGTTTCTCCCGCATCAAAATATGTGCCTCTCACATTCCACGAAGCACCGATTACGGCAGACGAGAAGTGATTGATTATGTCAATTACTTTTTCTGTGTCTGCCAAAGCGCCAACAGTTTCAAAAAGGATGCTTACATCTGTATTTTCTGCTTTTTTAATAGCAGCCAAAAGCTTTTCGTCTAAAACATCATAGGGAACTTCGTTGTCTATTCTTACAATCACATTTGAAATACCTGACGATATTGCCATATCAACATATTTTAAAACCAAATCAGATGTTGTATTTATACTATCGATACTCTCACTCATACGAAGAGCCGATACTGCAAGGTTTCTGTTTACAAGCTTTCTTTTTGCATCAGCTACACGATCTCGTCTTAAGATACTGTCGTGATGAGTGCTTCTTTCCTTGATAGCATCATAAATTTCAAAGCCGTGGAATCCGTAGTCAAAGGCATAACGGCAGGTATCAAGAAAGGATGCACGGCATACATTCTTGGTTGAGAATACTATTTTCATATTATTCCTCCTCAAAAACAATCTTGTTAAGAGCGTTTATATATGCTCTTATACTTGCCGCAACAATATCTGTTGAAGTTCCATTACCCGAATAAAGCTTTCCGTTATTGCGGAGTCTTACCAAAGCAGAACCCAAAGCTTCCTTACCTTCGGTTACAGACTGAACCTGGAAATCGTCAAGCTCATAGTGGTGACCTATGCACTGTTCAATCGCACGGAAAGCAGAGTCGATAGGACCTTCTCCGTTACTTACACCTGTGATGATTTCGTCATTACATTTAAGTGTAACCTGAGACATTGAGCTTGAAACATTAGAGCTTGTTGTTGTATATGCTTCAAAATGGTATGTTGAAGGCGCCTGCATAGCTGAGCTTGCAATCAATGCTTCAAATTCCTTTGAGCCTACTGCACCCTTCTTTTCACATACTGCGATAAGTGCTTTATACACGTTTCCGATATCCGAATCGGAGAGCTCATATCCTAAAATTTCCGCGGCAGATGCTATCTGTGCCATAGTAGAATCTGAATCCAATAAAATCTTTTTCTTTTCGCTGACAACCTTCTCTACTTCATAGCTTTCGTGGTTAATTTTTGAAAGCAAATCATCAATGCTTGCATGGATTTTTGTAGTATCAAGTTTGATTTCGGCATCAATCTGTGCACCGCACACACTCATTGCATCGGAAATTTCTCCTGTTAAAAGAATATCCTTACCTGCCATAGCGCACTTGATTCCGTCTGCACCGTTTGAAATAGCCGAAAATGCCGACGCAACACCCATATTGATTCTGTCCGAAACCTGAACATATACAGGAATATTTACGGCTTCTTTAACCTTTTTAACCAATTCGCCGATTTCTTCGGGTGTTGATACTCCCGCATTATCTACAATAGTTATTATGGTTGCGCCGTTTTCTTCTGCTTTTTTTGCGGCAGATATAAGGAAATCTGCTTCTGCTCTTGTTGCATCAATAGCAGAAAATTCTACATCGTCACAATAAGCCTTTGCTTCCTTTGTAAGCTCTGCGATTTTTTCTATCATTGCTGCCTGCTTTACATGGTATGTATATTCCATCTGAATTGTTGAAACAGGAAGCTCAACCTGAAGACGTGGATTTTTTGCATCCTTAATGCATTCCCAAACCGATGCGATGTCTTCCTTATTAAATCCTACAGGAATAGCAAGGCTTGCTTTTTTAACATTCTGTGCAATAGTTTTATATACAATTGTGTCTTCTCTAAGATTTTTTACTTTGGGTAATTCAATCACAGTTGCTCCAAGCAAATCAGCACAATTTGCGATTGCTGATTTTTCACGGAATAATAGCGAAATTTCACGGTCCTCCGAAAGCTTTTTAAGAGTAATGTCTGAAATGTTGATTGTTCTCATTTTTTGAAAACCCCTTTCAAAATAATATATAGAATAATGCTTTTACCAACAAAAAAACGTTCACGTCCTTTGTCAGTTCAAAGAGACGAAAACGTTAAAATTCAGTGTTTCCGCGGTACCACTCTTCTTCATCCTACAGGATGCACTTTAGATGCCAACACATCTTAACTCTGTTTCGGGAGTTCCCGTCTGCCCCTACTAAAAAGTTCACAGCAGCCGCTCCGCGGTGAGTGCAGCAAAGCTATCCCAATGTCTCGCACCACCCGACATCTCTCTTTTGGCGAAAGTTTTTGCCTACTATTCCGCATCTTTGCGTTTCAAATTACTATAAATTTTATCACACAGAATTTGATTTGTCAACATTTTTTGTAAAAAAATCTGTGTTTATATCTGTTATTTTCTTAATTTTCTGCAATACTGTGTGCAAAGTTTATCGGTACACTCAGAACACCTTAGCGCCATATTACTGTTTTCCCAGAATCTTTCGGGATACGTAAAAACACACACTTCCCATATAAGCCATATTATGAATGAAAATATTACAAGTGTCCACGAATAAAAACTGTTGACAGTTATAATCGGCAAAAACATCATTAAATGGTCCCAATTAAATATTCTGCAGGTGGTACAGCACTTATTTTTCATTATAAGCCTGAACGGGCACCATATAAGAACGCATATTAAATCACATACATAAAAGAATGTAGATAAAAGTATCATCATCCCTGTATCAATAATCCCCGAAAGATGGAGTATACTGACTACAACTGTTATAAGAATCCAGATTATCATCACCTTATATGCCGACTCTGTTGTATCTTTAATATACTGTATCAGGTTTTTATAGTTTATCCTTTCCTTTATGGGCTTAAATAACGACTGGAATACCTTCTGCGAGCCGATTGAAATATGTGCTTTAACGGGAATAAGCTGCAAAATCATATCCCACATCCATATTATCCACAAAAGATGCAAAGGCGAAAATTCCGAAAAGAAATTCCATCCGTCTGCAATGTCAAATTTTTCTTTTTTAAATATGTATATCAAAATTGCAGTGAGAAATATTAAAATCCTCGCAACAAGCCTTAAAAAATATATTCCCCTTGTTTTTGATATGTGTTCTTTTCTTTGTTGCATTTCCTTTATATTTCCTTCTCAAAAATTAAATCCATTTCCTGTGTATGTCCTGTGCCACGTTGTTTTGTGGGAATGTATCCAACATATCTCCATCCGTCTTCAGCTCTTTTTTCAATAATCGAACGATAATCTTCAATACTGTAAACATTACCCGAGCCAAAACCCCAGCCGCCAAAATCACATCTCACCGTTTCATATTCATATCTATACATTTTTTAGTTCTCCTTTATAAAAAATCCATACTCTTATTCTATCACAAGAAATCAAGTAATGCAACAAAAAAAGGAGCAGCTTTCTGCTCCTTTTAATACTTATTTAAGTTTAGGCAAATACTCTGTTGAGCCTGTGTATTCAGCAATCATCTGCATTTCTGCATATGTCTTTTCGTTAAGCGATACGCCGTCACGGAGTACTCTCTCAACTGCTTCAGCTTCCTTCTCGCCGTGGATATAGATTCTGTCCTGACCGTCAGCCTTAGCCGAATCACGAACCTCCTGCAAGTATTTAGAAAGTGCTGCTTCAATCTCTTTTTTGTCGCCGAACATACCGTAGTCAATCGCAATAAAGCACTGAGCAATATTTGATCTGCCCGGAGTTTTGTAGATATAATTTGATGTAGTACCGCCAGACAAAATAGCTGTTGCGATTTCACATAGCATAGCAAAGCCGTAGCCTTTATATCCAGATGTCATTTCGCCTGAGCCACCAAGCGGTAAGATTCCGCCGCCTGTTTTATTTATGATATTTGAAAGAACTCTGTCAGGCTCGTTACTGTCGTTACCTGTTTCGTCCAACGCCCAGCCTATCGGGAGTCCGTTGCCTCTTTTAACATAAACTTCAAGCTTACCTCTGGGAACAACTGTGGTTGCTGCGTCAAATGAGTAAGGTGTGGGGTCAGCCGGCATTGCAAATGCAATCGGGTTAGTTCCGAGCATTGCCTGTTTACCGAATGTCGGCACCATGATAGCTTCGGTATTTGTCATTGACATACCGATAAGGCCTTCTTGAGCCGCCATCTTTGCATAATAGCCTGCGATACCGTAGTGGTTAGAGTTTCTTACAGTTACCATACCAAAGCCTGACTTCTTAGCCTTTTCCATAGCCATTTTCATAGCAGAAACACCCAAAGTCTGACCCATAGCATCGTTACCTTCGATTACAGCAGATAATGGTGTTTCAAATACGACTTCAGGTTTTGCATCAATCTTAACCATTCCGCCTGTGATTTCCTTATGATAACGAATCATTCTCTGTACGCCGTGTGATTCAATTCCGCTTAAATCTGCCGCCAATAATACATCGGTAATCTGCTTACTTTCTTCTTCTGAAAAGCCGTAGCCTTTAAAAGCTTCGATACAGAATTTTTCAACCTTTTTAAATTCAATATTATAATACTGCATATTAAAATACCTTCTCTCTATAATTTATACGCCCCAGTAAGATGCAAATCCGCCGTCAACAGGCAACACCGCACCATTTACAAAGGATGCCGCATCTGAACAAAGGAACATAACAGGTCCTGCCATTTCCTCGGGCTCACCATAGCGTCCCATAGGAGTTTTTGCTAAAACTCTCTGTCCTCTGTCTGTTGCAGAGCCGTCTTCGTTGGTTAATAAGTACCTATTCTGGTTTGTTAAAAGAAATCCGGGTGCAATAGCATTTACACGGATATTGTTGCTGTAGTTCTGGTTAAAGTGTGTTGCCATCCACTCGGTAAAGTTTGCAACTGCAGCCTTTGCACCGCAGTATGCAACTGTATTTGTAAGCGGATGATAGCTTGACATTGATGCGATATTTATAACATTACCGTATCCCTGCTTAGCCATTAACTCACCAAATACCATTGTAGTTAAAACCGCACCTGTTACATTCAAGTCGAATACCCACTTAAAAGCATCAAGATCTAAATGGAAGAAATCCTGATCCTTAGTAACTGTTGCCTGCGGCTTGTTTCCACCCGCACCGTTTACTAAAATATCAATCTTTCCATACTTTTTAATTACTTCATCTCTTGCTTCTTCCAAGCATGCCTTATCTAAAACATCAGCTTTTACGGCAATAGCATCGCCGCCGTTTTGTCTTATTTCTTCGGCAATCTTCTCGGCATTATCAACGAAAAGGTCCAAAAGCGCAACCTTTACGCCTTTTTTAGCCATTTCCTTTGCAAGTGCACCGCAGATAATTCCACCTGCACCTGTGATAACTGCAATCTTGCCTGAAATATCAAAGTTTACAGAATACATTTTTTTACCCTCCCCGATTAAACTGTGTAACCAAGATTTACCATCTCGATATTACCGTTAGGACAACGGTTAAAGCACATACCGCATGCCACACATTCTTCCTTACGGATACCCATTGTATCAGCATCCACAATTTCGGGTGCAAAGTCGGTACAGATAGTCTTACAAAGCTGACATCCTTCACCGCAGCCGCAGTTAAGACATCTTGAAGCTTCCTTTTTAGCCTCTTCTTCGGTCATAACACGTTCATATAAATCAAAACCGCTTACGCCTGATGAAAGATCTAAGTTATTATTATCCTTCTTAAGATAGCCTGTTCTCTCTCTTACCATTTCAGGATTAACTGTCTTTGTCGGCTTTACGCCTTCTAATGTGGCATTTTCGTCTCTTATGTCTTTATCAATAACTGCCGCCGCATTCTTGCCTGCAGAAATTGCAGTAATTACATTAGCTGAACGAACTGCATTTCCGCCTGCATAAACACCTTCAATATTGGTCTTTGCGTTGGTAATCTTTATAAGTCCGTTCTTTGTTTCGATATTTCCTAAAATATCCGAGTCTACTTCATATTCGTTAGCAATAATAACCTGTTCAGCAGGAACGGTCATAATTACACCGCTTCTGTCAAGCTCTACAGAATTTTCATTGATAGCCTTTACCGACACATTGTCTAAAAGTAAAATTCCTTCTTTTTCGGCAGCGGCTAAAGTTTCTTGGTCATATCCGCTCTTTCCGTATTTAGCTGTCCAGACTAATGTAACCTTTTTAGCGCCGAGTCTTGTAAGGCTTCTTGCGGAATCCATGGCAGCAAAGCCTTTTCCGATAACTACGACAATATCGCTTACCGACGGAGCGTTGCCAAGTGAAATTGCTTTTAAGAATTCAACCGCATCAATTGCCTTGACAGATCCCTTAATTTCGTTTGCCTTTTTCTTACCCATTCCGATAGCAGTAAATACCGCTTCAAAGCCGTCATTTTTAAGGCTTTCAAATGTAAAGTCTTTTCCGAGCTCTTTATTGAATTCAAAGTTTACACCATTATCCTTTAAAGTCTTAACTTCTTCGTCAAGGACAGACTTATTCATTGTGTAGTTGGGGATACCGAATCTTACAAGGCCGCCTGCAACATTTTCCTTTTCAAATACTGTTACATCGTAACCCGCTTTTCTAAGTTCTGAAGCACATGAAAGTCCTGCAGGGCCTGCGCCAACAACTGCTACCTTATGTCCGTTAGGCTCAGATGTTGCCCAAGCAGGTGTCCAGCCCTGTTTCTTTCCGTATTCCAGTATAAATCTCTTTAACTGTCTAATCTTAACAGGTGAATCATATCCGCCTCTTATACAAGCATCTTCACACGGATGATTACATACAAAAGCACAGATATTCTGCAAAGGATTCTTCCCTGTTATTAAATCAAATGCTTCTTTGTATTCGCCTTTTGCAATCTTCTGAATATAGGCCTGAGTCGGAACATGGTGCGGGCATGCGCTCTTACAAGGAGCTGAAAGGTTAGGTTCTTTAACCTTTGCATAGCCTGCAAAAATTGTTACATCATTAGCAGTACGAACTTCGGGAACTACCAAGCCACGCATCTGGGACAAATCTGTATATCCGTGGTCCTGCATATATTTGTCAAGCCCTGCAATCATTGGTCTTACGATATCGTAGCCTGAAATCAAAGTTTCTGCACAAACGCCAAGTAATGTTCCGCCGCATAAAACCATCTCAACCGCATCACGCCAGTCGCAGATACCGCCTGCTGCCATAATGGGAGCATCCATACCGCAAACCTTACGGATTTCATATGTATCTCTCTGTGCCAAAGGCTTTAACCACTTACCGCAGTGGCATCCCATAGAGATTTCCTTTTGCAAATGGTAGTATGCACTGCCCGGATCGTCAATATCAATCGGCGGCATACCGAGTCTGTTCCCTGTTCCGCCAACTGCATCAGCACCGGCTTCATATAATGCCTTTGCAACCTTTGCAATCTGGCCGCCTTCGGGAGTTAGCTTTACAAACAAAGGAATTGAAATTGCTTCTTTAACTGCCTTTGCAATTTCTGCCGCAACTTCAGCTTGCTGACCCATACTCGCACCTGTCTGCTTTTTGGCAGTATCGCATCCGCCACTTGTCATTTCAACATTATAGCTCATATTCGGGCAACACATGTTAAGCTCGATAATATCAGCGCCTGCTTCTTCAAACTTCTTTGCCATATTTACCCAGCCGTCAACACCGTTGTCCCCCGCATATGTGATGTTTGCCATAAGCTTTAAGTCTGTTAAATGCGGTTTTGCATCCCTTATAAGCTTTAAGCCTTCTTCAAATGTAAGACGCTTTTCGGCAGTAAACGCCAGGGCATCTCTATCCTTAAAGATAGAATATCTGGGCTTTCTGTTAATATAGGGTGCAGGGTCAATACTTAATTTGATTGATGCCGCTGCCCAGCCTGTTTCTTCAATTTTTATTAGCTGTTTAACCGACTTGGTGGTAGGACCAGATGCAACGAAAAACGGATTCTTAAAGGTAACTCCACCAATGGTTACAGGAATATTGATATCTTTAATCTTTTCAGCCATAATCACACTTCCTTATTTTCGTTTTTAATATTCATGCCATCCTTAGCTGATTTATAAATTAAGTTAATAACTCTTAATGTTTCGTATCCGTCAATACCTCTTAAGCCAACCTGTGCATCTTTGCCTTCCAATGCGCAGTCGATAAAGTGGTTTATTTCACCGCAGTAACCAAGCTGATATTTTTCGTCTACTGCAACATTTGACCAGCCTGTAGTAACCTCGGCTTTTTCGATTGTATAATCAAGTCCGGGGATTGAGAATACCTTTACAGGCCCTGAGAATGAAAGGTCAACGTGGATTGTACCCTTTTCCAAGTATACATCCAAAATATCTTCCATACCGCCTGTTGTAATGTAATTAGCTTCCAATGTAGCATATGTACCATCTTGAAAGCGCATAAATGCACCTGCCCAGTCTTCGCCTTCCATCTTATGATGAATAATATTTTCATCCAGACCGCCTGATGTCATAGCAGAAATTTCTGACCACTTGTTATCCTTCATAGCAAGCATAAATGCAACAGGGTGAACGCCCAAGTGAACCATACATCCGCCGCCGCAATACTTGATTGTCTGTGCAAACGGGCTATGTGAACCGCTATGGCACTCTCTTGCTCTTACATAGAGCATTTTACCAAGCTGACCACTCTCAATTATTGAGATAGCTTTTCTGAACGCAGGAGCAAATAACCAGTCTTCTGCATAATAGATGTGCTTTCCGAGCTTCGCTGCTGTATCTACCATATCCTTTGCATCTTCAACGGTTGTTGCCAAAGGCTTTTCACAGATTATGTCTTTTCCTGCATTCATAGCCTTTATTGCTACATCATGATGCAAAAAGTTCGGCATACAAATATCTACTAAATCGCAGTCACAGTTTTTGATAGCATCATCATAATTGTCATATACTTCATAACCTGTAAAACCGTAGCGGTCTGCAAGTGTCTTTATTGCATCGGTATTTTTGTCGCAAATACCAACAATATCCACCTTGTCTAAAATTCTGCTGTAGCCGTCAGAATGTAAATCTGCTGAAAACGCCGCTCCTATTATAAGTACTCTTAACTTTTTCATTTAAGCTTCTCCTTAATTAAAAATTACTGTAGCCAAACTTTTCCTTTTTGGCCATATAGTCAAATGCTCTGTTATATTCTTCTACTGCAAGGTCGGAAAATTCTTCTAAGAACTTCTCACCCTTTTCTTTTGTCGCCTTTGTAGGACATCCCCACACACCTACAGGACTTGCACGGAAAATACTTCCGTAGCTAAGATAGGGTCTTGAAACCTGGGGAACGAAATCTACGGCTCTGTCCATATGCACAGTTTCAGGTGCTAATGCAAGCATTTGCGAGGTTTCTGACTCATCGGCATGAACTCCCGGTGTTTCCATTATATCCTTCAAATTAAAGGTATCAGGTGTTACAATGGCAACCATTAAGTCAGGATTGAATTTAGCATTCAAATCTCTCACAAGCGGTGTTGTAATAAAAATTCCGCCATGGGTTGTTAAAATTCCAACCTTCTTAAAGCCCTGAGTTTTAAGGCTCATTATGATATCGTTCATCATCTGATAAAATGTCATCGGCTCCATCCATACAGAACCCTTTTTCCCCATATGCTCACGGCAGGTCGAAATGGGAAGTGCCGGTAGTAAAAATGCTCCCATCTTTTCTGCGATACGCTTTCCAAGCTCTGTCGCAATAGCCCAGTCTGTCATTATCGGGAGATGTGGCCCGTGTTGTTCTAATGAACCAATGGGAATTATCGCAATCTCAGGATCAATGGCGCATATCTCATCCGCAGTCATTTTGAACATTTCCATATTTTTTACCTCTCAAGAATCAGAGTATTTTTGATGCACTGTCCTTGTCAAGATAAAGAACAGCGTCTTTATGATTTCTTAAAATACTTGCAGGACAAGCTGTTGTAACAGGTCCCAAAAGTGCATTATATACAGCATTTGCCTTACGGATAGTCGGAACTACGCAGATTGCATGCGGAACTGACATAATAAATGACATTGTAAGTGACATTGCCTGCTTGGGAACGTCATTTAATGTTGCAAAGCATCCGTCATTTACCTGCTGCTGACGGCATACATCGTCAAGCTCAACTACCTTAATCATCTTCGGGTCTTCAAAGTCTGCAACTGCGGGGTCATTGAATGCCAAGTGTCCGTTTTCACCAATTCCCAAGAAGATAAGGTCGATAGGATACTTTTTAAGTAACTCTGTATATTCAGTACATTTTTCTTCTGCCTTATCAGCTTCGCAAAGGAGATAATGCTTTTCCATAAAGTCTACCTTATCAAAGATAGCACGGTTTAAGAAATTACCGAAGCCTGCAGGCTCTGTTTCATCGATGCCGATATATTCATCCTGATGAAATGCTCTTACCTTTGTCCAGTCAATATCCTGCTTTAAAAGGTTTTCTAATAAATCGTCCTGTGAAGGAGCTGCCGCAAATACAACATTTGCTTCTCCCTTTTCCAAAATTGCCTTATTGATGATTTCAGCCGCCAAAGCTGCAGAATCAACGCCCATTTCTGCTCTTGTGTGAAAAATTTTAACCGGAAGGTTTACTACTTTCTTTTCAATCATTTTAAATCGTCTCCTTTTATATTATATTCTTGCTATACCGCATTTTTTAGCAGCTTCGGCAACAGCTTTAGCAACTGCCTTGCCGACTCTTTCGTCGAAAGCCTTGGGGATTATGTAATCAGCATTTAATTCTTCATCCGATACAAGATTAGCAATCGCATGAGATGCCGCCATCTTCATTTCGTCATTGATATCGCTTGCTCTTACATCAAGTGCACCCCTGAAAATTCCCGGGAATACGAGCACGTTGTTTATCTGATTGGGATAGTCTGAACGACCTGTACCTACAACCGCTGCTCCGCCCTCTTTTGCTTCGTCAGGGAAAATTTCAGGCACAGGGTTTGCCATAGCAAATATAATCGGGTCTTTTGCCATTGTTCCGACCATTTCCTTTGTAACAAGCTTCGGTGCTGATACACCGATGAATACATCAGCGCCCTTCATTGCGTCTGCAAGGTTACCCATAAGGTGTTCTCTGTTTGTTACCTTTGCAAGCTCATTGTGAGCATCACTTAAATCCATACCCTCGCAGATAATTCCGAATCTGTCAACCATTATTAAGTTTTTAACACCCAATTTCATAATGTGGTTACCGATTGCAGTGCCGGCACTTCCAGCACCGTTTATTACAACCTTGACTTCGGAAATATCCTTTTTAACAACCTTTAGGGCATTTAACATAGCCGCTGCAACAACGATTGCTGTACCGTACTGGACATCGTGGAATACGGGAATATCGCAGATTTCTCTTAGTCTCTTTTCAATTTCAAAACATCTTGGAGCCGCGATATCTTCTAAGTTTATTCCGCCAAAGCTACCTGAAAGAAGGTAAACTGTTCTTACAAATTCATCAACATCCTGAGTTTTTATGCAAAGCGGGAATGCATCCACATCAGCAAATGACTTAAAGAGCGCACATTTTCCTTCCATAACCGGCATTCCTGCTTCAGGACCAATATCGCCAAGTCCTAAAACTGCAGAGCCGTCTGTTATAACTGCAACTAAATTATGTCTTCTTGTAAGCTCAAATGACTTATTTATATCCTTCTGAATTTCAAGACAGGGTTCTGCAACACCGGGTGTGTATGCTACAGAAAGATCGTGAGCATCTTTTAAAGCTGCTCTTGAAATAACCTCAATCTTTCCGCCCCATTCCTTATGCATTTTCATTGCTTCCTGTTTAATATCCACTTTTTACCCTTCCTTTCATTTTTGTTTGGTTATTATTGCTATAAACAACAATATCCCAGACCTATCCTTTATACAAATTGTATCACGGGTTTTTAACAAAATCAAGAAAAAACCCTTGAAAATGGTCTCTTTTTCGCAACATCATTATTTAGGTACTATTTAACTAAAAAAAAGACCTGTTTGGGGTCTAATTATCTCAGGGATTATTCGTCCAAAAAAATGTTTTTTTGTGGTGCTACATAGTTTTACATTAAAGCTTTCCCGTTTAGACAAAACACAGAAATTTCCGGTAATTCTATTACTGGCACTTTTGAACAGTAAAAAACATCTGATAAATTTATCAGATGTTTTTTCTTTTCCCATTGTTACAATGGCATCTACCTGTATTGGTATGTCATTTCTGGTTATTTTAAATGGCGTAGGTTTCTCCTATTCCGAAACCAAGTCGGAGTCATCCCTGTCTTCTCTCGAAACTGCCTGGAAAAGAATACTGCGCTATTGTACCCGCACAGTTCACCGATTTCTCCTATTGATTTATCACTGTATTTTAACAACTCTGCGGCTTTTCGAATACGAAGTTCCAACACATAATGTTTCAAAGAAAGTCCGGTCTCACGCAATAATATCCGATTGATACTGCTTTTGTGGTAGGAGAAAACATCCGACATTTCTTCATGTGTGATCGTTCGGTGCAGATTGTTTGCAATATATTCCAAAATTTCCTTCGCCTGATCTCTTTTTTCAATTCCCTCATTCATGGACATCCGCTGTAAGTTTTCCAGAAGTACCGTAAGTAGCGATCCACAAATTTTATCGGAACCAACCTTTCCGTAACGGTATTCCTGAACCATCTCCATAATGATTTCTATAAGAAACCGATGGGATAACAGCGAGAAATACTTCTTCATACCGGCTCTGTACTCAGGGGCACTAAAATCAATTCCGGAGAGCAAAAACGGATACTCCTTATCTGCTATGATCGTATTTTCCACATATGGCGGACAATATAATAAGTCCCCCATAGATACAGAATAAGAGGTACTGCCTATTTTAAAAATTCCCTTTCCTTTATGTACATAAAGCAGATAGTCAAAATCAAAAATTCGTTTCTCTGTTGTAAATCCAGGTTCGCACTGGAGCAAATTTATAAAAGACACTCCTAAATTAGTCAAAATGGTTCATTCCTTTCAAAATCAGCATCATTTCTGCATTTACTGCAGTTCAAAACTATTATATACTAAATATAATCAAAAAACAATGAGAAAGGAAAGAAAATATGCTAAAAATTATAAAAGCTCCTGAAACAATGACTTCCCGCGAAAGAGTCAAGCGTACCTTTAATTATGAAAAAACCGATCGTGTTACCATCGGTTATGATGCAAATCCTGGAATTCATCAGCGATTGATGACCGCACTCGATGTATCTACCGACGAACAACTGCTGCAGGCTCTGGGGGTAGACTATCGCAATATCAATGCGCCCTATATCGGCCCACAGCTATTTTCTGTTCCAGAAAACAGAACTGTGAACCAGCTGGAAGGTTGTATCATGCGCAAAGTAGAACATGAAAGCGGTTATTATTGGGATTTTTGCGATTTTCCGCTACAGAATGCGGATGACGAGGCTTTTCTCACCTTCCCTGTACCGAATCCCGATCATTTTGATTATGATCAGGCACTTGAACAGGCAAAATCCTACGAGGGAAAGTATGCATTATATATAGGCAATCCGGGTGTTCCCGATATTATAAATTCAAACGGTCGTATTATGGGAATGGAGGATGTTCTCTGTCATCTCCTTATGGGTAACGAAGCCGCTATGGATTTTATGCGCCGTCGTTCAGCATTCCAACTTGGTATGTTTGAACGATTACTTGACAAATGCAAAGGACATATCGATTTTGTGTGGTTAGGGGAAGATCTCGGAACCCAGATTGGACCGATAATCGGTTTGGATCTTTACCGCAGCACCCTTCGTCCGATTCACAAACAATTTGCAGATCTTGCTGCTTCACATGGAATTCCTTCTATCATACATACCTGCGGAAGTTCCAGTTGGGCTTATGAGGATTTTATTGAAATCGGTATAAAAGGTGTCGATACACTGCAGCCCGAAGCTACCAATATGTCTCCGGCATACCTTGCGGAACACTTCGGAGGTCGTTTGAATTTCCGTGGATGCATCTCCACTGCAGGTCCTTTGGCATACGGCACTAAGGAGGATGTATGGAACAACTGCAAAGAGACATTGGATATCATGAAGACGTGCCGTGGTTATCATTTTGCTCCAACACATGCAATTCAGGATAATTCCCCTACGGAAAATGTCATCACCATGTATCAGGCAGCACATGATTTAGGGAGATACTGAGTTCTAACAGGACAAAAAGGGACGTCAACTTTTGTCTACCATCGTTTATGAATTAAGTTGTTTTTGTTTTTT
>JAZNQG010000092.1:0-3813 GCA_045590035.1 Clostridia bacterium | reverse complement strand
CATACTGCAGGCTTTGCTGTGCAGATTGGAAATGTAAAAAATGCGGTTTTTGAAAATATAAAATTTGACGAATGTTACGCCGACGGAATTCATTGTAACGGAAACACCGAAAACCTTTGGGTTTATAATTTAGACGGCGAGGTGGGGGACGACCTTATCGCACTTAATATGTATGACTGGCAGGATTCGAGTGTGAATTTCGGACCTTGCAAAAATGTCTGGTGCGAAAATGTATCGCTAAAAGCAACTACTCTTTGCAGTGCACAGAGAATTTTGCCGGGCGTATACTATTTTGACGACGGAAGTCAGATTGACTGCAGTGCAACCAATATTGTGTTGAAGAATTTTACGGGGGTAAATGTCTTTAAAATGTACTACCAGACCCCAATATACAAAGTATCCGAATCGCCCGAAAAAGGCGATGTCGGAAGTGCAAAAAACATATACTTTGAAGATATCGAGCTTGATCTTTTTGCGCCAGGTGACGGAACGCCTAATTATTTCGAATCTGACCCGAAAACGGGCTTTTTTGGTGCGTTTGAGCTAGGTGCCAATATAGATGGCATCTATCTTGAAAATATCCGTGTTAAGCTATATAAAGAGAAATATCCGCTAAGTTACTTTATGACGGTTGGCCCAAAATCATACAGAACCAAAGACGGAATGGAGTTTTTTGACCCATATGTAAGCTGTAAGGTAAAAAATGTGCATCTTAAGAATGTTGCGGTAAACGGGGAGAAAATAAAGTCAACCGATGGTCTTATAAAGGAAATTGTTTTTGATGATATCTATGGCGACGGGCTGGCAAACGGAAAAGGAAAAATAGAAAAACCAATAATAGAATGAAAAAATGACCACCTGATAAGTGGTCATTTTATTTTCTTCGGATTGTCAGTTCTGCCTATAATATAGTCTACCGATGTTTCATAATAATCTGCAAGTTTAATCAGCATTGAGACAGGAATTTCTCTTATGCCTTTTTCGTATCGTGCATATACCTGACGGTTGCAGGTGAGATGGTCAGCTATTTGTTGTTGTGTTAAGTCATTATCTATTCTTAAATCATATAATCTTTTAAAAAACATATCATTCTCCATCAATCAAATAGTCATAGCTGACATTAAAGATTTCTTTTAGTGCCTGCAATTCAAAATCGGTTACATATCGTTTGTTGGTTTCAATTCTTGTAATTACATTTTTGTCCATATCTATTCCAATAAGCTGTAATTCTCTTGCAAGGTCTCTTTGAGAAAGCTTTTTATTGGCACGCAACAACTTTAATCTTTCACCTATGAGATTTTTTCCGTTTGTATTTATTCTCTGTTTCATTTTATCGGCTTTGAGTTATCAGTTCTGCCTATAATATAGTCTACTGATGTCTTATAAAAATCTGCAAGTTTAACTAAATATGCAGACGGCATATCACGATAACCTTTTTCGTACAAAGAATACTGTTGCTGAGTAATCATAAGAATAGATGCTATTTCTTTTTGGGTTAAGTCCTTATCTTCTCTCAAATCCTTAATTCTTGGATAATATGACACATACACTCCTCCAAACAATACATTCATCTAAATGTATTGACATTTTAGCATATATGTGATAGTATAATTAAAATATACATTTATATGAATGTAAGGAGAACAATATGACTATTAAGACAGAATTATTAAAAAGGCACTTAAGTGACTATGTTTCTTCGATGATTGAAAACTTTGAAATTGATGAGAGCAAAATTGTAGAAAGTACTGCGATTATAAAGCTTGGTGAAATACAGAAGATTATCGGAGATGATAATTTAAGTGACTTTGACTGTGTTGAAAAAATTGTGTGCATTTTTGAAAAGTATAAAATAAGTGCAGGCGGAAGACACGATTTTTAGAAGCATATTGTATTTTATGTTATTATGTGGTAAAATAACTAAAAATTAAACCATTAAGGGAGAATATGCTATGTGGCTTTTACTTGCTATACTATCGTCAGTTTTTGCGGCACTTACTTCAATTCTTGCAAAAGTCGGTATTGACGGAGTAAACTCAAATCTTGCAACTGCGATAAGAACTTTGGTTGTGCTCTTTATGTCATGGGCAATGGTTTTTATAACAAATGCTCAGGGCGGGATAACATCAATCAGCAATAAAAGCTGGTCGTTTTTGATTTTATCAGGACTTGCAACAGGTGCTTCGTGGCTTTGCTATTATAAGGCAATTCAGTTAGGCTCGGTTTCAAAGGTTGTGCCGATAGACAAATTGAGTATTGTAATTACAATCATTATGGCGGCAATATTTTTGCATGAACAGTTTACCTGGAAATCGGTAATCGGTTCGTTGTTAATCACACTCGGTACATTATTTATGGTTCTTTAAGTATATAAAAAGTGGATTGAAAGTTATTTTCAATCCACTTTGTTTCTTTTTAAGTCCCCGCCTTGCAGTGCTCGACCTTACTCCCACTCTAACATCACTTTTGTTTTTAGTGTTTATTCCGTATATTTCCAGTGGATTTGAGGTTGTAATATGTACTTATTTACACTCATTTTACACATTCAACACCGATTGTGTTGTCAAAAGTGTTGTCACAAAATCATTTGTTTAACAGCTTATTTTTCTGTTCATCAAATTCTTCTTGTGATAAAACTCCCATATCAAGAAGTTGCTTTAATTTCAACAATTCATCAGCAACAGATATGTTATTGTTGTTTAATGAAACTGGTGCGGTTCCACCTTTTTTTACAGCATCCACACGAGATTTTACATAATCGGCAACCTCTATCATTCTTTCATTTGAAATTACAGTTTCATCAAAAGTAAATGAGTTTTCAGCAAAGAAATTGCTTGCCTTATTGTTTCCATTACTTGATGCAGTTTCTAATTGAAGATAACCAATAGCAAATTTCGATTGTTTGAACTGAACTCCTATACAATCTGAATAGTATATGGTTTTTTCTCCGTCTGTTGCATTGTGTGTAAGTAATGAACCCAATGTTACGGATGTTGTTATAACAACCTTATCAGTATATATATCGATATGTCTTCCTCTTACGCCGTCTATTGTATAAACTAAATCTTGATTTTCAAAAGGACCAATATCGCTATTGATGCTATAGTCAACAACTTTTGTTTTTTCTGTATTTCTTTTTCTTTCTTCTTCAAGTCTTTTTTCTTCTATCTCCTGTAATTTTGCTTGATATAAATCATTTAGATGTTTAACTATTTTTTCAAGACCTTCTTTCCCAGAAAAAGTATTCTGAAATTCTATCAAAAGTCCTTTAAAGTTATCATCGTCGGACACGCTATCCAAAACCTTTTTATATGCGTAATAACAATCCTCGCATATAACTACATCCTCTACTGAATAATTTCCAGCAAAAAAACCTATTTTCTTATCGCATAACTTACATAATGTAGCCATACTTTTCCCTCCCTTGTATTAAATAATTCAAAACTGTTGTCAAAAGTGTTGTCAAAATCACTTTTCACTATTTTAAAAATATGCTATAAGTGGCTTGAACACAGGGTTTCAAGCCACTTTGTATTTTTTTTGATTTTACTCCCACTCGATTGTGCCTGTGGGCTTCGGTGTTAAGTCTAATAAAACTCGGTTGATGCCGTCAACTTCTTTAGTGATGCGGTCTGTAATCTTATGAAGAATCTCATAGGGGATTTCTTCGATTGTTGCAGTCATTGCGTCTTTGGTGTTTACCGCGCGGATGATTGCTGGCCAGCCTTCGTATCTTGAGTCGTCCTTTACACCGACAGATTTAATATCGGGTACTGCGATAAAGTACTGCCAAACCTTTTCAGAAAGTCCGCA
>JAZNQG010000091.1:0-4697 GCA_045590035.1 Clostridia bacterium | reverse complement strand
TCATCTTTGGCATTTAATATATCATTAACTCTAACATTCTCATACCTTTTTAAAAGCATATCAATTTTTCCAGAGTAAAAAATCCCTTTTATAAATTCTGCATATTCTATTGCCTTATCTAAAGGCATAGCGTCTGCAATTCTTATTTCGATATACTTCTTTAATCTTACATCAGGAAATACCATTGATAAAAAATGTTCTATATTACCTTTATTTTCTTTAATCAAGTCAAGGCAAGGCAAGTCCCCTGTCGCAATAAATCCGTCATCGGTCGGTATGAATATAGGTTTTGTAGATAAAATGTACTTAGCATATTTTAAAAACCCAAAATCACTTTCAAACAGTCCGTCGGGAACTTTTGTTCTTTCATTATCGGTATTATTCCATATTTCAATCCTTTTTAAAGGCTTGTCCCCTTTTCCAAATAATGCAAAAAACGGAGACAGGATATACGCCAAACGGTATTTTTTTACAAAATCCTCTTCCGATAAATAGTCGATAGTTACCTGACAGGATGCCGTAGACCGCATCATACTTCTTCCAAAAGTTCCGCTTTTTTTAAAATGCTCGTCCATAAAACGATATCTTTCCTTCGGAAGAAGCTCTACTTTATCGGGATTGTCTTCATCCATAAGCGGTGTGGTTATTAAGGACATATTTCTTTCTTTTAAAAGTGGATTGATTTTTTCATAAAAAGAATTTACCGTGTCACGAATTTTTCCTGTTTTAGATGCAGGCATAACGCTTATCTCTATCTGTGCCCCCGGCTCTAAGGTTACAAGATAATCTCCCATATCAAAGCCTAAGATGTTGCCGTTTTCCAAAAAAACCTCTTTTGCATCTTTTGAAAGAATCCCGACTATCTCTGAAACTCCTTGGGAATACCCGACTCTTTTTCCGTCTTTTAACAAAAAGTGCTCAAGCTCCAAGCCGATTTTCTCCGAGTTGGAAATACCGCTTTTAAAATAGTCTATAAATTCTTTTAAATACTTATCCACTTTAAATCACCCTTTGGGAAATTACAAAATTAGCTATTATATATCATATCATAAAATGCATAAAAAAACAATGAAATTAACAAAATAAAATAGTTTTTTCATATAATATATACTTTTTTCCAAAAAAATACTTGCAAATGGGATAAAGTTGTGTTACAATCTATTGTGGTGTGCTTTGCACAGCAAAAAATATTGTAAGGAGGGATACCGAATGAAGCAAGGAATTCATCCCGAATACAAGCAGACTACTATAAGATGTGCTTGCGGAGAGGTTATTGAGATTGGTTCTACCAGAGAAGATATTCAGGTGGAAATCTGTTCAAAATGCCATCCTTTCTACACAGGTAAGCAGAAGCTTGTAGACACAGGCGGTCGTGTAGAAAAGTTCAACAAGCGTTTCGGCAGAAAGTAATTTTTCTTGTATTTTTGATTTTTTGCAAAGTAAGGTTAAACCTACGCTTGGATAACCGAATCACCTACGGTTTCTCAGCGATAGGGGATCATTCATTATAGGAGGTGAAAGCAATGACTAAGGAGCGTAAGCAGGAAATTATCGCAACATACGCAACTCACGAAGGAGATACAGGTTCTCCCGAGGTTCAGATTGCTCTTTTAACAGAGAGAATTAACCATCTTAACAACGAGCATCTTAACACTCATAAGAAGGACAACCACTCAAGAAGAGGTCTTCTTATGATGGTTGGTAAAAGAAGAGGTCTTATGAACTACCTTAAGGAGCAGGATATCGAAAGATACCGTGCACTTGTTGCTAAGTTAGGACTCAGAAAGTAAGTTAGTTTTATTTATGGGCAAGCATTTTATGTTTGCCCATAAATTTAAATTAGGGAGATATCTTGGCATATAAACAGAGCTTTGTTTTTTAAATAAGGTTGTGTTTATCTGCTGATGTATCTCCAAAGAAAGAAAAAAAGAAAAGGAGAGACAAAAATGTTTAGAACATTCGAAACAATGCTTGCAGGACGAAAACTCACAGTTGAAACAGGCAAAATGTGTTGCCTTTCAAACGGACACTGTTTAGTTCGCTACGGCGACACAGCTGTAATGGTAAACGTTACTGCATCAAGAACACCGAGAGAAGGCGTAGATTTCTTCCCTCTATCAGTTGACTATGAAGAAAAGCTTTATTCTGTAGGTAAAATCCCCGGCGGTTACATTAAGCGTGAGGGTAAGCCGTCAGAAAAGGCAATTTTAACATCAAGAGTTATTGACAGACCCATCCGTCCCTTATTCCCTGCAGATTTAAGAAACGATGTGTCTGTTGTGGCTACAGTTCTTTCAGTTGAGCATGACAATCCCCCCGAGGTTGCTGCTATGATCGGTACATCAATTGCAATCGCAATTTCAGACGTACCCTGGAACGGTCCTATCGGCGGCGTATGGCTCGGTTTGGTTGACGGTGAATATGTTATTAACCCAACAGAAGCCGAGAGAGAAAAGTCCGAGATGCACGTAACCTTAGCAGGTACAAAAGAAAAAATCGTTATGATTGAAGCAGGTGCATCTGAAGTAGCAGAAGATGTTATGTTAGAGGGTATCAAGTTTGCTCACAAGACAATCATTGAAATCTGCGAATTTATCGAATCAATCCAGAAGGAAATCGGCAAACCCAAGTTTGAGTATGAGCCCCACACATTAAATATGGAGCTCTGGAACAGAATCAAGGACCTTTGCTATGATAAAATTAAGCACGCTCTCGATACAGATGACAAGAATGTAAGAGACGAGAGAATGGGCGTTATTGAAAGCGAAATCGTAGAAACTTTAGGCGAAGAGTTCCCCGACTTAACAGCTGAGCTCGGCGAAATCCTTTATAAAATGCAGAAGGAAATCGTTCGTGCATGGCTTTACGAGGGCAAGAGAGTTGACGGAAGAGGCTTGGACGAAATAAGACCTTTGTCAGCTGAAGTTGACCTTTTGGCAAGAACTCACGGCTCAGGACTTTTCACAAGAGGTCAGACTCAGGTGTTAACTGTTGCAACTTTAGCACCGCTTGCAGAAATGCAGAGACTCGACGGCATTGATACAGAAGAAACAAAGAGATATATGCACCACTACAACTTCCCTTCATACTCTGTAGGTGAAACAAGACCTTCAAGAGGCCCGGGAAGAAGAGAAATCGGACACGGTGCTTTGGCTGAAAAGTCATTGGTTCCCGTACTTCCCTCAGAAGAAGAGTTCCCATATGCAATCCGTACTGTATCTGAAGTTCTTTCATCAAACGGTCCAACATCTCAAGGGTCAGTCTGCGGTTCAACACTTGCTCTAATGGCAGCAGGCGTACCCATCAAGGCTCCCGTTGCAGGTATTTCCTGCGGTCTTATCACAACAGATGAAGGCTTTACAACAATGGTTGACATTCAGGGCTTGGAAGACTTCTATGGAGAAATGGACTTTAAGGTAGCAGGTACCAAAAAGGGTATTACATCAATTCAGGTTGATATCAAGAATGACGGTCTTACCTATGAAGTAATCGAAGAAGCGTTCAGAAAGACAAGGATAGGTCGTATCCACATTATTGATGATGTTCTCTTAAAGGCAATTCCTGAAGTAAGACCTGAGCTTTCTAAGTATGCTCCGAAGGTTATCACAATGCATATCGACCCCGACAAGATTCGTGAAGTTATCGGTCAGGGCGGTAAGGTTATTCAAAAGATTGTTTCAGATACAGGTTCTAAGATTGATATTGAAGACGACGGCACAATCTACATTTTCGCAGTTGACCAGAAGTCAGGCGAAAACACAAGAAAGATTATTGAGCTTATCGTAAAAGAACCCGAAGTTGGAGAGATTTATACAGGTATTGTAAAGACAATCACTACATTCGGTGCATTTGTTGAAATTCTCCCCGGAAAAGACGGTCTCTGCCACATCTCAAAGCTTGCTAATCACAGAGTTGAAAAGGTTGAAGATGTTGTAAAAGAAGGCGATACTCTTACCGTTAAGGTTATGGAAATCGACTCAAAGACAGGTAAAATCAGTCTTTCACATAAAGATACACTTCCCAAGGAAGAGAATAAAGAAGACTAATAATTTAAAAGGCTTGCCAAACGGCAAGCCTTTAAGATTGTATAAAAATCGCAAGCGATTTTTTCCTTTTGGGGTTTCCAAAGGGGGACCAGTGTCCCCCTTTCGGTCGTTTCAAGGGTAGCGTAGCGGCGACGAAGAAGTGAATGACAGTCTTGTAGACTGTCAGAGCTGAGTCGTGTCCGAACCGCAGTGAGTATGCGGGGGAAATCGAATCCCCCGGGGCTTTTGCTTCTTTTGGCCCCAAAAGAAGATATGAATCTTTAAGAGAAATACAATATGTTATCTGTTGACATTGAATCTTACAAATGATAAAATCTAAATATAACTTATGTTTGGAGAAAAAAGCTATGTCAAATCTAAACCAAACACCGTCAGGTGAAAGACTTCATATAGGCATTTTCGGCAGACGAAATGCAGGTAAATCAAGTATTATAAATGCAATTACAGGGCAAAATCTGTCTATTGTATCGGATGTAAAGGGCACAACAACCGACCCCGTTTCAAAAGCGATGGAGCTTTTGCCATTTGGTCCTGTTATGCTTTTTGATACACCTGGGCTCGATGACGAAGGTCTTTTGGGAGAGAAGAGAGTGGAAAAAGCACTGTCTGTTTTAAACAAAACAGATGTTGCTCTTTTGGTTGTTGATTCTT
>JAZNQG010000090.1:0-9446 GCA_045590035.1 Clostridia bacterium | reverse complement strand
GCTGATGTAGCCATTGCAAGTACAAGAGTTCCAGCAACTACTCCTGCAATAATTTTTTTGAAAACTTTCATTGTATGTTTCTCCTTTCCACAATTAAGTGTTTTAAGAAATAGAAATATAGAGTCGATTTTCACATTCCGTAAATTTTTCCTCTATTTAAACCAACTAAATATAAGGAAACCGGAAATTCATATTGCTTTCGGTGTAATACAACTTCCGCCGCTGCAAACAAGGAAAATAAACAAAAAATATACTTGCCTGCCGCTATCCTTAAATCCCACACAAAATAAAATGCGCTAAACTACCCATTTTTCTATACAATAATTATAGTACACAAATTTTTAAAAGTCAACATCTTTTTTCCTTCATTTGTTAATTTGTCAAAACACACATTGAATTAGCTGTATTTTGTGTAATGTGCACAAAAGCATTTGCCATTTTCTGTATTTTTCGTCTTTTTATTTTAGCTGAAGACGGATTCTGTCAGCAACCATTGCGATAAACTCCGAGTTGGTCGGTTTTCCTTTGCCTGTATCTATTGTATAGCCAAAGATATTATTCATAGTCTCAGGTCTTCCCCTTGTCCACGCAACCTCAATCGAATGGCGGATTGCCCTTTCAACCCTTGATGATGTCGAGCCGTATTCCTTTGCAATGTCGGGATAGAGCTGTTTTGTTATGTAGTTTAATAAATCCATATTATTTACCACCATCATAATTGCGGTTCTTATATACTGATATCCTTTTATATGCGCAGGAAGTCCAAGCTCGTGCATAAATTCGGTTACAACCGTCTCTAAGTCCCGCTCTTCCTTTTTGCCGTCGGACATAACGGGTAAAGATACTTCCGACTTTTCACCCGTTAAGCTTCTTATGGTATCACATATAGCCTCAGGCGTCTGCGGTTTTAAAAGAAAATATTCAGCTCCCGCCTTTAAGCAGCTTTCCATAACAGAGCTGTTTCCCGTTACCGAATGTGCAATAATAAGCGGCCGTTTGGTCATTTTAGTATTCTTAAGTTTTTTAAGCAAGCTGATTCCGTCTCTTTTGGGCATAATAATATCCATAATAACCACATCAGGACGGGATGCACAGATAAGACCGTATGCTTCGTCTCCGTCATTTGCAACTCCTGCAACACACATATCAGGACTTGCCTTAATGTAATCTGACATCTCGTCACAGAATTTTGTGTTGTCGTCTACAATCAATACCGATACCTTTAAGTTCATTTTTAAATATCCTCCTTTTTTGTTTAGCTCCCTTTTTACTACATAAAAAAGGTTATCACAGGAAAATATTACCAATCAATAGGTTTTTTATATTGTTTTTGTGCAAGATTTGTCGCCTGATAGCATAGTTTGTTGCCAAAGAAAAACAAAGGTCGCTATTTGTCTTATTTTCAAAAATATTTTTAGTGCAATGTTTGTTTTATTGTATTTCGCCGTAGAAAAAAAGAGCATCTTTAAGATGCTCTTTAAAACACAATATTTATATTTTCTGCAAATTCACCGATTTTTATCTCACAGTCGTCCGCCTTTAACGGTTTATCGTTCCATAAGAAGTTTTTAACCGTTACCGAAGACACCGAATTTTTAGAAGAATGTCCCGAAAATTCAAATTTCGGCTTTTGTCTTCCGTAGAGTCTTATGTCTTCAAACTTAATATCTTTGCATTTTCCGCGTCTTCCGGGAGATGAATATTCGTGGTGATATGAAACCCCGACCTCTATAATGTTCGGTGCATAGTCCTTATCACATATAGCGTACTCGTGTCTGTCTGACCTTTGGAGTATGGGTTCGGGGATAATATCGTCATACTCGACTCTTATGTTTTTATATGTAACATCATGCACATTGGCATAATCAACATTCTGGCAATCAAGTACGGAATGCATTACATGTATTGCATCGGAATTTTCAAAAACTATTTGGGAAATTTCTTCCGCTCTTGTTTCTGCTCCTATTTCAAGGCATCTTCCCCAGTCATTCCATATAACAACATTGCTTACACGGACATTTTTAAACACATCGTATGCCTTGCCGTTTCTGTACATCGCATTATGAACTGCCTTTTCCACATCACCTTCATAGTAGCAGTCAAAGCCTTTTACGCATATAGAATCGTCATAGGTTCTTATAAAGCAGTTGGAAATATCTACACCGATACAGTTGTGCATATCAATTCCGTCGGAGTTATATCTCCAACAACCGATAATCTTGACATTCTCGATTTTAATATTTTCGCACGCCATCGGGCGGATATTATAAACTAAAGAATCACGAATTGTAATTCCTTCTATATAAATATTATCAGAATATTCTATCTGCACTGTATGAAGTCTTTCGGCATTGTTTACCGCTTCGTCATTATTTTCGGCGTTCTCTTCATATAAAATTGTCTCGGTGTTCTTGCTGTTATCAAGTATTCCGCGTCCTATAATTTTTATATTTTCACTGTCTGTTGCCCGTACTGAGGCATACACAACCGCACCCTCGTCGATAAAAAGTGTCTGGTTGCTTTTAAGCTCTATAATCCCCGCATCGTGCTCGCCTTCCCCGAAATAGATGACATTTTCGTCCGATTTATCAATATCGTATTCTTTCACGGGGTCCACAAAAATATGAAGTGCATTGTGTCTTCCGTAAGGCTCAACAGTAAAATACTTAGGGCTTTCCAAAGTAAATTTTATTTTACCATTTTGAACTTCAGGTTTAATATTCAAAGACTTAGGTCTTATTTCCACCTTTTCAAAGCTATCTTTGGGTGTTATTTCAAATTCTATCGGCTCATCGGCTTCAAGGCACAAAAAATTTACAAGCTCGGACTGGTCTATACTTCTCTGATGCCCCGGCCATCGTCTGTTAAAGGGTTCTTTTGACACCCTTGCCGTGTCCAGATCCACCTTTTGTCCGTTTATTTTAACTTCATATCCTTCATAATTTAAACTGGTTTTTGTAACAGGATAAACCTTATAGCTCATTTCTCTCACACTCCAAAAATAGTTTAAGAGAATACTAACATACCACAACAAAAAAGTCAACCCGTGCGTTATAAAAACACACGGGTTTTATTTTACACAAAATAACAATTTAAACCGCTTTTCTCTGAAAGTTTATCACACAACATTTTCATTTCTTCTTCGGTCTGGGAAGTGTCGGAAAACTTAGTATAGCCCTCGCCCGAAATCTGATATTTGGACTCTGCCAGATTGTTGTATTTTAAAAGCTCAACTCCCTTTATGCCTTTCCCAAAGGTTTTTAAAATCTTTGAAAAGCCGTCAAAATCAGCTTCCGAGTCATTGACTCCCGGGATAACGGGAATTCGGATAGTAATATCATTATGTATAAATGATAGCTTTTTTATATTTTCAATAATCAAGCTATTGTCTTTGCCTGTAAATTCCTTATGCTTATCACCATTTGGAATTTTTAAATCGGCAAATACAAAGTCAATGTACGGAATAACCTTTTTAACATTCTCCCACGGCACATAAAATGCACTTTCAATGGCGGTATGAATTCCGTTTTCTTTGCACTTTTTTAAAATTTCCATTAAGAAATCGGTATGCAAAAGACACTCTCCGCCGGAAAAAGTGACACCACCATTTGATGAGTCAAAATAGTGCTTATCCTTTATAATTTCTGAAAAAAGCTCATCCGAAGTCTTATCGTCTCCGCATAAAGTGAGTGCAAGCGACGGACAGCTGTCTGCACATTTCCCGCAGGATACACACTTTTCACGAAGGAATACCATATCATCGCCGTCAATTTTATGACATTCGGGGCAGACTTCGATACATTTTCCGCAGTGAATACACTTTTGCGGCATATAGAGAATCTGCTTTTTGGCTTTTAGTGTTTCGGGGTTATGGCACCACTTACACTTTAAACCACAGCCCTTAAAATAAACAACCGTTCTTATTCCGGGTCCGTCATGCAGAGACCCTCTTGAAATATTGGTAATTGGAGCCGTTACATACATGAATGTTTAGTCCTTCCGATAATATGGTCCTGAAGTTCAGGAACTAAAAGGTTGAATTTCTGGCTGAAGCCCGAAACACGAACCGCAAGGTTATTATACTTTTCAGGGTACTTCTTGGCATCAATCAAGGTATCAGCATCAACCGTGTTAAACTGCACATTTTGAAGTCCCTTTTTGCTTGCAGAAATCAAAATATCGGTTAAAGCCGAGATATTCTTATCGGTAAAGAGCTTCGGGTCAACTTCGACAATTGCAGATGTTGTGCCCGGTGTACGCTTTGTCGGGAACTTGGAGATTGAATTTAAGAGTGCTGTTAGACCGTTAAAGTCTCTTCCCTGCATGGGAGACACACTGTATGCAATAATTTCGCCCTTATGTCTTCCGTCGGGAGTTGCGGCGGTTTCTCTTCCGTGGTCAACCATCCAGAGATATGTAAAGGGCTGAGCGTGGAATGAAAGACCGTATTTTCGGGATAACTCTTCTAAATAATCGCACGAAACCGAAACAATATCAGCGGCTAACATATCAACAGAGTCAACATCGTTTCCGAATTTTGCGGCTTTATTTATAAATTCCTGTCTTACGCTTTCATCAGGGAAGTCTTTTTCAAGAATTTCTTTTAGCTCAGGGAGTGTATATTTCTGCTTTTTATAAACAAGCTCTCTTACAGCCTCCAATGAGTCTGCAAGGTTAGGAACACCGCCGAGCATTACCTGATAATAGTCATAAAGCGCACCTGCATCGTTAAAGTCTTTTCCGCTCTCTAAACATCCTTCTGTTAAAAGCGACTTTACAGGACGGGGAGAGTTTATGACCGAACAGGTTCTGTATTTTAATACCTTCGAGCAAGACAAATCAAGTATGCGGTAAATCTGCTTTTTAACCGCATCATAGAACTTATCGAATGTGTCAAGCTTTTCAATATCGCCCGTCTCAACACCAGGTTTAAACTCAGGATAGAGCATACTGTTTCCGTTACAGAAAACATACTCAATAGCCTTTAAAAGATTGGTTTCACCCGTTACTGCATGCGGATTTGATTTTCCGGGGATAACAGTTTCGACACAACCTATCTGTGTATAGTCAACCGCATCTTCTTTTTTTATGCCTGCTCCCATGAGTGCGGGAATTAAAACATCATCATTAAAGAAGAACGGAACACCCTTCTGGACATGACCTACAACCTCTAAGGCTCGCTTTAAAAATTCCTTGTCGGTTTTCTCGCCGTATCTTACAGAAAGACAACGGATAAAACCTAACTGTTCTGTTGCATCAAGCATCATATATGAAAGCTCATTTTCAACTCCGTTTCCGTTTTCATCAGTTCCGCCGACGCATGACTGCTGAACATCATAATCACGGTAAAGCTTTAACCACAAACAACAGATTATTTCAAACGCTTCTTCCTTTGTTAAAATACCCTTTTCCAAATCTCTCTTGTAATAAGGATATAAAATCTGGTCAAGTCTGCCTATCGAGTTTGCATTTATATAGTCTTCCCAGGTATTTACGATATGTGCAAAAAGGAGTGCCTGAGCAGCTTCTTTAAATGTTTTGGCAGGATTTTTGGGCACATTTCGGCAGACTTCGATTATAGAATCCAAGTCTTCCTTTCTGTATGCTTCATCGCCTGACAGCTTAATCTTTTCTGCCAAAGCGGCATACTTTTCGCCCATTCTCATAGCGGCAACACAAATATCCTTTAAAGATTTATAAAATACGCCCTCGCCGTTTTTCTTTTCATATTCTTCGACTTCCTTTAAAAGTCCTGAAAATCCTAATTTTAAGACCTTTTCATAGCCCAAAACAGTATGGTTTGAGTCAATACATCTGCCGATTGTTGCCCATTCCTTTTCAGACTCAACTTCTTCCTTTGTAAGTTCAGGAGAAATTACATCAATTAATCCCATTGAAGACCAGGGCTTTTCTTCTACCTTTAAAAATGCTTCAATGTCGGCGTCCGATATGCCGTTATCTTTCATCACCCCAAGGTCTTCTTCGTTATCTTCAGGGCGATAGTATTCACCAAATTTTGCATCGGCAAAATTTATACCAACCAAAAGCTCACCGGGAATAATTACAGGCATAAATTTATTTAAAACATTTACAATGCCTGAAGTAACAATTTCGGTATTGGAAAGATTCTTTTTCTTTGCTTCGTACATCGCAATAGTCGAATAAACTCTGTGCTGGCAAGAGTAAAATCTTTGGTAGTCATTGTCCTCTACCATAATTTTTCTTAAAGATTCACATCTGTCTGTTAAAGGATACATAGTAATTTTTCTCCTCTCATAATAAATCCTTGATTCTTTTGCCTGATTTTTGTAATCTCTCGGCAGGCATCCGAATTCCGCTAAGAATGCTTTATTAAATCCTCCCAATGTGTCGTAACCATAGTCTATTGCAACATCGGTTACCTTTTCACCCGATAAAATATCAATCGCAGCTAACTGCAAACGGTAGTGGCGTATGTATTTTACGAAGGATTTGCCCGTATAGTCGTGAAACTTCGAGCAAAAGTGCCATTTTGAATATCCGAAGTGAGATGCAATATGCGACAGCTCAAGTGTTGTTTTTATATTTTCGTGAATATATTTTAAAACTTCATACACTTGCATATCACCTCACATTTTAAATTATATCAAGCTTAAAATTTTTTTCTACTCCAAAATTGCGGAATTTAAACTGCTTCCTAAAAATAATTATACTATCTGTTTTTTCAAAATTCAACAACAAAAAATACTCACCACAAGGTGAGCATTTTTTATTTTACATAAGTCCCATACAGAATATTACCAAAAGTGCGGTAAGTGTTACCAGTGTGTCAATGGTGATGCCATAGAACATCGGCTTTAGTCCTGCCTTTTTAAAATCCAGAAGGCTTGTCGAAAGTCCAATCGCACCCAAAGCCGTTACCATCAAAAATTTACTTATAGTCTTCATCACGCCCGAAGCTTCTTGGGGGATAAATCCTACGCTGTTTAGTATCGCAAGACCTAAAAAGCCCACAATAAACCAGGGGATGATTTTTAAAACATTTACCTTTTTACCGCTCGCATTTTCCATCTCTTTTTTCTTAATTCTTGTGCCTATGTATGCAAAAACCAGAACTGTCGGAATAATCGCAACGGTACGGGTTAATTTTACCATTGTCGCAAAATCGCCTGCCGCCTCGGAAAAAGCATATCCCGATGCAACAACACTTGCGGTATCATTAACACTTGTTCCCGCCCAGATTCCGTATGCAATATCGCTCATTCCCAAAAGTCTTCCCATAATCGGATAGAGTGCAATCATCACCATATCAAATAAAAATGTAGAAGACATAGCAAATGCAATATCCTTGTCGTCTGCATCTATAACGGGCGCAATCGAAGCAATCGCCGAGCCGCCGCAGATGCCTGTTCCGGCAGAGATAAGGTTACCTAATTTCCAGTTAAGACCAAAAAGCTTACGAACAAAATATCCGCCGCCAAAACACATTAAGAATGTAAAGAGCATAACAAAGAATGTCATTTTACCAACCGACATAATTACATTTACCGATAATGATGCGCCAAGCAGAATAATCGCAAGCTTTAAAATCCTTTTAGATGTAAATTTAAGTGCCGGCTTTATCCATTGGGGATGAAAAAAGCTATTTATAATCGTTCCCATAAAGAGTGCAACAATAGATGCACCCAATATATCTCCGGGAACTATTTTTTCAATAAAAACCGATAATCCTGCCACTAAAAAGCATATTAAAAGTCCTGAAATAAACATTAAACGTTCTTTGGTTTTTTCCGTCATAACGATTCCCCTTTTTTACTTTTTGCCGAAAATATTATAACACAAAAAAAGACAGGAGTAAATACTCCTGTCGGATTTTTTAAATTTAATCAGCTTATTTCAAAACCGAATATTTTAAAATCTTCGTCTCCGTATGTCTCCTTCGGTACAAGCTTTAAAGACTTTACATTCCAGTTAACCTTATGCAAAACAAAGCGTTGGTGATTGTTATTAACTTCTATTTTAACTTTATCACCGTTCTCATTTTCGCCAATAAGTTCGTAGCTTTTTATAAGAGTAGAAGGAATTTTGTAATTTGGCTCATTTAATCTATAACAGCAAGGCATATTATGATAATCACGGTTTAAATCGCTGTCAAATACGAGCCTGATTTTTTGAATCTGTGTATTTTTTGAAAATTTATATTCCACAAAATCGCCCTTATTTATAATAAGACGGTTTTCGTCGCCTCTTTCAATTCCGTTTCTTACAATATTATAATTGCAATCGGCATTTTGTGAAAGCTTTGAAACATCCCTTTTGTGCCACGGTATGTATAAGTCATCTGCCATAAGCTTTTGCTGAAGTGCCTTTATATTGACATCTTCTACCTTTATTCCGTCCTTTTGTGCCATAGCAACAGCTGTTCCCAATACCTGACCGAGTATAGAGCAGGTCGCCATTACTCTTGACGATGAAAGTGCCGCATGGGTAACACTTATATTTCTGCCTGCAAATACAAGGTTCTCTATATTTTTTGAAATCATACATCTTAAGGGCAAACCCCAGGGCTGCGGAGCAGGATGAAATATAGTGGGATAGCCTTTTTGATAATAGAAGCCTTCGGGGAAATGGTCATCCATAGACCAGCCTGCGTAAGCTACAATATCAGAAAATCTGCCTTCCGACTCAACATCATTTTGAGTAACAATATATTTTCCTACATATCTACGGCTTTCTCTTTTACCAGGCAGGAAGCCTATCCATTCAAGCTCCCAGTTATCCGCACCGTGTTCTCCATAGTTTTTTATATGGTCCCATACACCGTAGCAGATTTTTAAAAGCTCATCACGGCATTTGTCGGTATCGTGGATACAGTCAAGTTCACCGCCAAGCTCTATCCACCAGAAATTGTTGTCTATCTCGTGGTCCTTATATGGTAAATCTTCGTCCGATTCGTATTTATATGCCCATTCAGGCGGAACAAACTCTGTTTTATGGTCTGTTTCTCTTACCTGAAAAAGACAACTCATACCCATTGTTTTTTTGTCAGCCTTATCGGGCGGTATCGTTTCGTTAAAATCAGCTTTTGCTTCGCGTCCGTACATATATTCCGCATTCGTAAGCGGTGCTAAGATAGAGTCTCCCGAGCAGTCGGCAAAATATGTTGCCTCAATTTGGTGAAAAGTTTCGGCATTCGATTGCCAACATTTTATGCTTTTTATCGTATTGCCTTCCATTTTAGCATCCATACAGCTTGTATTTAAAAGCAGTGTCAGATTTTCTTCAGCCTTCGCTTTTTCATATAACACACTGCTCCAGATTGGAAATTTAAGACCTTTATTCTGGTAAAAGTTTTCTAAGAATATTTCTTCAATAATTCCTGTTTCTCTGTTATCCTTACCATGCGAGCCACAAACCCACATACGGATTTCTTCAGAAGAATTTCCGCCAAGTACGGGTCTATCTTG